>CAZPMA010000185.1:0-2575 GCA_964587535.1 uncultured Bacteroidales bacterium | reverse complement strand
ACAATTATAGACTTTGTTAGTTTAGTATTAATTAATGATTAAATTGAATGGAGGCAATATTATCTTTCTTTAAATCTGCTAATGAATCTGAACTAAGTTATAAAGAACAGGAGTTTATAAAGAGTCTGTTTAAAAAGGAAATTTTTAAGAAGAAGACAACCATTTTCTTAAATGGAGATATAAATACAAGGCACTATTTTGTTCAGCAAGGACTTCTTAGAATGTATATAATTGATGCTTTTGGGAAAGAATTTAATATTTTATTCGCTAAAGAAAATCAGATATTGGGAGACCTGGCTTCGCCAAGGCCAACCATATTTAACCTAGATTCAATTGAAGACAGTGTTGTATATTCAATTACAACAGAGAATTTGAAGAAACTTAGAGAAGAAATATCAGATGAGTTTACACTTGATTCTAACGTCCGATTAAAAAAATCATACATCTTTTTACAAAAAAGATTGGTTTCCATTTTATCCAAAACTGCTGAAGATAATTATATCGAACTCAGAGATAAATATCCAGATCTTCTTCAACGTCTTCCGCAATATCATATAGCTTCATATTTGGGTGTTAGTGCAGAGTTTTTAAGTAAAATTATTGCAAGAACAGCCAGAAAGTAAGTAATGCTTTTCTTGAACTAGTTCATTTTTTTTGAAACTTATCTGTGGTAATTTTGTTTTATAAATAAACTAAAATAAAATGTTATGAAAAAGATGAACTTTTTAATTGCAATGGCTCTGATTTTTACATTTGGAAGCATTTATGCTCAGAACTATAAAGTAAAATCAGATGCTAGTATTCTGGAATGGACCGGTAAAAAGGTAACAGGAGAACATACAGGAACACTCAAATTAAAATCAGGCGAATTTGTTTTTAAAGAAGATAACATTGTTTCTGGCGAATTTGTCATTGATATGAAAACTATTGTATGTACTGATCTTAAAAATGAAGAGTATAATAAAAAGTTAGTTGGGCACTTAAAGTCTGATGATTTTTTTGGAGTTGAAAATTATCCTACTGCACAGTTTGTTTTAAAAAGATCGGAAAAGTTAGCTAATAATGATTATTCTATTTATGGTGATTTAACAATTAAAGGAATTACACATCCTCTAGAATTTAAGGTTAGTAAGCTAAAAACAAATGATGGGTTAATATTTAAGGGAAGTGTAGTAGTAGATAGAACAAACTATAATATAAGATATGGTTCCGGTAAATTTTTTGACTCTTTAGGAGACAATTTAATATACGATGATTTTACTGTTGAATTAAATATTATGGCCATACTTTAGCTAATGAAAAGATTTATTTTTAAAAATATTAGCATTAGCATCTTTAACAGGTACCATTGAAATTAAATGCATTAAATAGGTTAAACTCATAATTACCATTAACCGAACGTATACCAGTTCTTTTTTAGGGCATGGCACTCTGATGAATGCAATTATAGAAAATGAGTTTGTGCAGGGATCCCACAATATTTCAAAAGAAATTTCAATTTTTAATGATAAAGCTTTGGTGGGATTCTTGTCAATGAAATTTGAAATTATTAAGGATTAAATAAAAAACTAAGATGATCATTGAATATTCCATACATACGTAAAGTTTTGTCTAAAATAGTTAAATTTACAAAGTTTACCTATTGAATAATGTATGAAACCTAAATTGGATTATAGAATCATTCAAAAAAAATCATTAATATTAGAATATTATCGGGGTAAATATAATGTTGATGAACTAATTGATTTTAAAATTAAAGTTGGAAACGATCCTGATTACAATCCAAACTTTGATATTATCCATGATTTTAGAGAGTTGGTATTTGATTTAGAAGTAGAAGAAGTGGCGAAATATGTTCAAGTTCTTATTGAAAATAAAAAATATGTAGGTAAAAGAAAATCTACAATGATAACTCAAACCCCGAACCAGGTAACCGCATCAATAGGTTTTGAGCTTTTAAAGAATGATTTGCCTGTAGCCGTAAAGGTTAGCAGTACATTGGACGCTGCATTGGTGTTTATTCAAATTCCTAAGAATGAATGGGAGCATATTAAAAAATTGCTTAATGATCTAAAAAAATAAAGCGAATTTTTTTTACTCATCTTTATTTTCAACTAACAAATACATTTCTTTATCTTCTAAGTATAAAAATCCTTGTTCATAGCAAAAATAGTAAACATCACCTTTTTTGGTTGTGTAAGTGTGCGTATGGTATGTAAGATTAAAACCATTTGTTAACAGAGTTTCTTTTTTTACCATTGTTTTTCCCGATTGCTTATTTAACTCTTGTAATATTCTTCTGTTTTTTCGCAGAATATTATTAATATTTCGAACCGTATTGCTAGCATCACTATTTAACCTGTTATTATATGTGTTACGACACTGATCGGAACAGAATTTTTTATCAGCACGGCCAATTATTGGATCACTACATTCAAGGCATTTTTTTTCAGAATTTTCTTGCATAAATTTTAGTTTGTTAATAATTGAAAATTAAAGATAAAATAATTTGTACTTAATTACAAACGACAACAAACGAATGTTAACCGACTATACCCATTTAATAACCGAATCG
>CAZPMA010000184.1:0-2579 GCA_964587535.1 uncultured Bacteroidales bacterium | reverse complement strand
TGCAGCTAGATATGGATTTACATCTTTCATCGAAAGCTCAATGTCATTAAATGCACTTTCCACTTTCCCTTGTCTATACTTACACCAGGCTCTCTTCGCATATGCAATGGAATATTCTGGGTTCAACTCAATTACTTTATCATAATATTTTATGGCTTCCATATATTTTTCCATATAGGTCAGAACATTGCCTTTAAGTAAATATACGTATGAAAGTGTGTTGTTCTTTTTTAACAAATCATCTAGAATTTCAATATTAGCTAATATTCGACCTGTTTTAAACAGATTATTTACATAAAGCCTATGTGGTAATATCAATGTACTATCGCTCTCTACTATTTTTTGAAGCAGATAATGAGCTCTGTATAAATTTTTATTTTCTAATATATATTTTAAGCTTTCATTAATATCGCTTATAATACTTTCCGGGCACTCTTTAATATACTTATGATAATTAATAATTATGTCGTTAAGTTCTGCTTCGCCATAATCATTAATTCTATCTGCAAATGTGAAATTATTTAAGATTTTTGTTCCCTGAGCAATTATATCAAAACCTTCCACTATATCACCTGTTTCCAATTCTATGTACCCTACTAAAAATATAATAGAATAATTAGATGGATCAATAGATAAACTCTTCTCAAAATCTTTTCTGGCTTTTTCTATTTCATTACTATATAAATAAGCTTGCCCACGTAGGTTATATCCTGTTGACTCAAAAGGATTAATTTCAATTGCCTTATCATAATAATTTATTGATTTTCCGGCATTCTCATTAATTAAGTTTAAATATCCCAGCTGCAAATACGACTGATAATGGTAAGGAGAAATACCTACTACTTGTTCGAAATACTTTTCGGCTTGACTATATTTAGCTTGTTGCATATATGTATATCCGAGGTTGTAAATTGCATCTGTGTATTCTGGATTAATTTTAAGAGCAATCTTAAAATCTGAAATGGCCTTTTTTACTTCAAAACGTTCCAGGTAAAGCACTCCTCTTTCTAAATACGCTTTTTCATTTTCAGGATATAATTCTATGACTTTATTTAGCATGATTTCTGCACTATCATACTCATAAAGTATTGTTTTATAAATTGCTTTTAGTATATAATTATCAGGATTTTTAGGGTTGAATTTTATCTCTTGATTTATGTTTAATATCGTTTGTTCATAATAATCTCTTTTAGCTGAATCACTATCAAAAACAACTACATTGGAGTTCATCTTATCTAATGAGTCAAGGTAATTTTGAATTCTATATTTATAAGTCGATTTAATATCATTAGACTTATCATTTTGCAATTCCTGCAAAAAATAATTTTGTGCATTTAAACCTGAATTTGATAAAATAGCTACAAAAAGTATCAATACAATTTTTCTCATAATTTTAAGTATTCATTTCGCTTTTTTTTCTAGTTCTTCAATTTTACTTACTAACAGTTTATTATTTTCCTTCAACTCACGTAAAGTTTGCAACATCTCCATCTGAACAGGGTTTTGCGACGATAAATTACGCATCTCTTCACTTCGAATACCTAATCTGGAATCCCAATACCCCAGAAGTAATGCAAATAACACAAAGAGTAAAATTAAAATAGGAATTGCAATATAAACATTTGCGATTAAAAATTTCCCAACCAGTGTGTTTTTTATAGCACCAAGAAAAATTGTAACCATCATAAAAAGATTAATGTACCCTATGTACATTTTAGATCGATCTAAGTATACCTTCCATCTTATTAAGGCTTTTTTATCTACTTTCATCATAGTTTAAAATTTTTATCCTAAGTTATAAAATAACGTAACAAACAAAAAATGCGTATTCAAAAATACATTTGAATACGCATCAACCCTAAAATTTTAATCTCTAATGTCTATAGTAAATTTTACTTACAATTTTCCAGCCTTCATCAAATTTGTACAATTGTAAATAATCTGTAAAAAGCAATTCGCTGTTTCTTTTAAGTTGAATTTTTGCCATAGCAGCATTACCAGTAATATCAATTAATAAATAATCACAGGTAATTAACTTTTCTTCTGCAGGCACACTCGGATTCTTAGCTTTTCTTTTGTTAAATGATTCAATCCAACTGTAAATTGGAAACTTAGTCAGCATATTATCATTTATACCCAAAAGATTAAATCCAGGGTGAAATCCCTTTTCTATATTTTTTACATCACCATTATTTTGTAATCCATCCACGTATGCATTTTGAATCACTTCTTTAATCTTTAACTCTTCAGTCTCATTTTCCTGAGCACCTATTACTGATGTTGTAATAATTATAAATAATATTGATATGATTATATTCTTCATAAGATAATTCATTTTATTAATTAGCTTGTTTTTTTACGATATAATACCTGAATATATTTTGAATGATCGGCAGGTGTAAAAATCTGTATTAACTCCCAACTTTGATCATACTCCGCAATAGCTTTTCTTAACCTGCTAATACGAGCTAATGATCTGGTTATTTCATCAGAATCTCCATTTAACTCATCTTCAACATCCCAAGGAAATGATTCAACTCTAAAATCGTAGCTAATTTTTTTATCACCTACTTTTAGAT
>CAZPMA010000183.1:0-2723 GCA_964587535.1 uncultured Bacteroidales bacterium | reverse complement strand
TCTCACGTCTCACATCTCAACCTTACCAGCTTCCACTTGCGCCGCCGCCGCCAAAACTTCCGCCGCCGAATCCGCCGAATCCACCGCCGCCGCTGAATCCACCAAAGCTACCACCACCTGATGAAAAGTTTCCAAAACTTCCACCATGACTTCTGCCTGAATTACTTAACATACCCATGGCAATCCAGAAAGGAATATTATGTCCTACTGCATAGTGACGAGCACGTCTTACACGTCCCATTATGCTGAACATGATTACAATCAAAAATATGATTATTCCCGGAATTGCCGAACCGGAATTACTAGTGGCTTTCTTATAATCATCAGCAGTATATTCGCCTTGTGTAAGCTCCATAATTCTATTTGTAGCTTCGTCTAAGCCTTTGTAATACATATTCTGCTTAAAGTAAGGAATAATCTCGTTTTCGATTATTCGTTTGGCAATAGCATCGGGAACAGCTCCTTCCACACCGTATCCTGTAGCTATAGTAACTCTACCTTGCGATTGAGATGTTTTAGGTTTTACTACTATTAAAATACCATTATCTTTTCCTTCCTGACCAACACTCCAGCGTTCTCCTAGTTCAAAAGCGTAGGAAGCCACATCATATCCATGAAGTGATTCAACAATGGCTATGGCAATTTGTGTTGATGTTTCGTTGCTAAATTTAACCAACTTGTTTTCAAGGGATTGTCTCTCTGTTTTAGAAAGAAGATTTGTATAATCATTAACAATTTTTGGAGGGTTTGCTTTTTCGGGGAATACCTGAGCAAACGCATTTATTGAAATGAATGTTAAAAGTAATATTATAATATTTTTTATTTTCTGCATAATTTTAGTTCTCCTTTCCAAATGATATTTCATCCGACAGTTCGTTTACATCATCTTTTTGATATGGGAAATGTTTTTTTAAAGCTTCACCGGCCATTTTAATTCCGGTGCTTAAGCCGGTGTCAAACTCATTTTTCTTAAAATGGCTGATTACTGTTTCCTTTACTTCTTCCCAGAAATTATCCGGAGTTACAGCGTTAATTCCGGCATCTCCTAAAATAGCAAACTTTCGATCACTTGCTGAAAGGTAAAATAAAACTCCATTGCGTAGTTCGGTTTTATGCATTGCTAGTTTCTCGAACATAAATGCAGCCCGATCTAGCACATCTTCTTTGCAATCAGCTTCAATGTGTACGCGTATTTCTCCCGATGTATTTAACTCTGCTTCTTTAATAGCATCGGTTATATTTTTTTTCTGCTCGTAGTTAAAAAATTCAGATGGCTTCATTTATATATTTTTACCTTATTGATATTGTACTAGTTACTTATATTTCTTTTCTGTTATTAAGCTTTTTTTGTTACTCGCTCCCACAAGCCACAATCACTATCCGCTCGTGAACCTTCATGATATTAATTATCTTTTATTTAATAAGTTACATTTTCTTAAATATTATTGATAATGGTATGTAAATTATAAATTGTCATGAAGGTTTCATAACTAAAATTCAACTTTTGGTGCTTGCTCTGCGTTTTCTTGTGCTTGGAAATAAGCTTTCTTTTCAAAACCAAAAATAGTCGCATAAATATTCTTAGGGAATTTTCTTATATAGGTATTATATGATTGTGCACTATTATTGAACTTTTGCCTTTCAACAGTTATTCTGTTTTCAGTACCTTCCAGCTGAGCTTGCAATTCTAGGAAATTCTGATTTGCTTTTAAATCAGGATAACGTTCTACTACAACCATTAATTTTGATAGTGCAGAACTTAAACCTGCCTGAGCTTGTTGAAAAGCTTGAATGCTTTCTGCATTTAAATTTGTAGGATCTATTGTAGTTGAAGTAGCTTTTGCTCTGGCTTCAATAACTCCGGTTAAAGTTTCTTTCTCATGTTCAGCATATCCTTTTACAACATTTACTAAATTAGGTATTAAATCAGCTCTACGTTGATATACATTCTCAACCTGAGCCCATTGAGAAACAACAGCTTCATCCATTGTTACCATCTTATTATAAGTTCCTTTTACAGAAGAATAAATAAATATTGCTACTACGGCAATAACAATAATTACAATCCACGATTTTTTCATTTTTTTTACATTTTAGACCTGGCTCCCGATATTTGTCAGGACGACAGGCAGGTTATTAATTAATCAAATTTACAATTATAACTTAAGGCAACAAATAATATGCAAATCATAATTTATGGAAATTGTGTCATGATAAATTGCCATATCATGATTTTTATCTTTCTTAATAAATACAGATTTTGTATTTTTGGCATGAATTATAAATATTAGATTTTAATTCGAAATGGAGAAAAAACAATACCATCCTTTTTTGGCTGATAATAGATTAAGGATTCGTTATCCTTAGGTGCAAAACTTGCTTACATTATTCTATTTTCGATAGGATTAAAGTGATATTTATATTGAATATGTCACACTGAGCTTGTCGAAGTGTTAATGGATTAATTTTTTATCAGATAATCACTTATTTAAAAGAAAAATCAAAAATTACAATAATGACAAGAGAAGAATTTCAAAACTTAGTTTTACAAGGAATTCCGAAAGAATTACCTGCTGCAAAGGGGTATGATGCTGAAATCAATCATGCACCAAAAAGAAAGGAAATATTAACAGTAAAAGAAAAAAAGCTTGCAATTAAAAATGCTTTGCGTTATTTCGATAAAAAGCATCATGATGTGTTAGCAAAAGAATTTGCTGAAGAAT
>CAZPMA010000182.1:0-2825 GCA_964587535.1 uncultured Bacteroidales bacterium | reverse complement strand
ACGGTATTCATCATACCTGGCATAGATGCGCGTGCTCCTGAACGAACTGAAACTAGTAAAGGAAAAGCTTCTCCTTTTGATCCAAATTTAGCATTCATCACTTTTTCTGTTGCTGCAATTCCAGCTTCAACTTCTTGTTTAATTAATCCAACAACGGCGTCTTTACCTAATTGATTATATTCTGTACAAACTTCAGTAGTAATTGTAAAACCAGCGGGAACTGGCACTCCAATAAGGTTCATCTCGGCAAGGTTGGCACCTTTTCCACCTAGAAGGTTCTTCATTGAAGCATTACCTTCTGCTTTTCTATCTCCAAAAGTGTAAACTCTTTTTACGTTTGACATCTTAATATATTTTAAATTTATAAATAATTGATAATGATTTGTTTAACAAAAAAATTCTTCGCAAGGTACAAAGATATTAAAAAAACACAAATCTGTCTAGATAACCCCAATATTTATTTAATGTTCACCACTTGTTTAAAAACATTCTTTTGAAATTTATTTCTTCATTTTTGATCCTTGTTTTTTTTAGCTATTTTCAGAGTTTTAAATATTTTATATAAATAATTATCATATGAATACTTCAATATTTATATCGTTTGCGGTGTATATTTTCGGAATGCTTGCAATCGGTATTTATTTCTATCATAAAACCAAAAATATTTCTGACTATGTATTAGGAGGAAGGAGTTTGAATCCTGTTGTTGCGGCTCTTTCTGCTGGAGCATCAGACATGAGCGGTTGGCTTTTGCTGGGTTTGCCGGGATTAATGTATACCACAGGAATTAGTGGAAGCTGGATAGCAATTGGATTGAC
The DNA here is from genome assembly GCA_964587535.1 of uncultured Bacteroidales bacterium. GTDB lineage: Bacteria > Bacteroidota > Bacteroidia > Bacteroidales > UBA12077 > UBA12077. Next base: position 2,007 of record CAZPMA010000182.1, on the reverse strand, counting down.
TATAGGTGCTTTTCTAAACTGGCAATATATTGCTCGTCCATTAAGGATTTTTACCGAAAAATTAGATGATTCAATTACCATTCCGGGCTTTTTAGCAAATCGTTTTAAAAACGGAAATCTTCGAATTATATCAGCTACTGTAATACTTATATTTTATACCCTTTATGCTTCATCCGGATTGGTTGGTGGTGCAAAATTGTTTGAAGCAACTTTTAATTTGGATTATCAAACGGCATTAATTGTTGGAACAATTGTAATTGTTTCCTATACTTTCTTAGGTGGCTATAATGCTGTCTCATGGACTGATTTTTTCCAGGGTACACTTATGATGTTGGCTTTATTAATAGTTCCAATTGTTGTAATTACAAAAATTGGTGGTTTTTCAGAAACTATTCATACAATACAATCAATAAATACGGATTATTTAGATATATGGAAAGGAACTTCATTAATTGGGATACTTTCATTAATGGCTTGGGGATTAGGTTATTTCGGTCAGCCACATATATTAGTTCGTTTTATGTCAATTAACAAAGCAAAGAACGTAAATAAGGCTAAAATAGTTGGTATGAGTTGGATGATCATTTCAATCGTTGGCTCATTAATGGTAGGTTTTTTCGGAATTGCATATGTTGCAGATAGTGGAATAAACCTGAATGACAGTGAAAAGATTTTTATTACACTTTCTGAATTATTATTGAATCCCTGGATTGCAGGTTTTGTTTTAGCAGCAATTTTAGCGGCTATAATGAGTACCATCGATTCTCAGCTGTTGGTTTCATCATCGTGTTTAACACGAGATATTTACGAAAAAGTAATCAAGCAAAATGCAAGCGATAAGGAACTGGTATGGGTGGGCAGGGCAACGGTAATTGCCATTGCATTAATTGCTTATTTTATTTCCACAAATCAGGATTCAACAGTATTATCGCTTGTGGCATATGCCTGGGCAGGATTTGGTGCTGCTTTTGGTCCAATTATTATTCTTTCATTATATAATAAAAATATATCTGCTGCCGGAGCCATTGCCGGAATGACTACAGGAGCTTTAACCGTTTTGATTTGGAAACAATTAGAAGGTGGTATTTTTGATTTGTATGAGTTATTGCCGGGTTTTATTTTTGCTTTGATTATTATTTTAGTGTTTAGTAAATTATATCCTGTAAAAAACGAAATTGAAGAAAGCTATCTGAAGATTAAAAATGATGAGAGAAAAAAACGAAAATGACCCTGTAGAAATCTTTGCGGGAACCAGTCTGCAGGCAAGTATGATAAAGAGTGTTCTAGAGAATGCTGAAATTGAAGCGTTTTTAAAAGACGACATAGTGGGAACATTAAATCCCTGGTGGACTGATCCGGGTGGTGCTGGTTCTGTTAAAGTTTTAGTTGCTCTGTTTAATTACGAAAAGGCAAAAGGAATAGTCGATGAGTACATAAGAAATATTAATAGTGATATTTAATATTTTCAGGATAAAAGATAATATAACAGTTGTTTTAATCTTTAAGATCTAGGATGAAACTGAATAATGGCATCACGCAGATATTCACGATCAAGATGTGTGTATATTTCGGTTGTTGTAATGGATTCATGACCTAACATTTCCTGAACAGCACGTAAATCGGCACCACCTTCAATTAAATGAGTGGCAAAAGAATGCCTAAATGTATGTGGACTCACATTTTTCTTGATTTGAGCTTTTTCTACTAATGCTTTTATGATTGCAAAAACCGTAATTCTAGATAGTTGGCGTCCCCATTTATTTAAGAAAACAATATTCTGTGCAGATTTTTCAATCTTGGAAAGCATATTTCTATCCTGAAAATAGAGCTTAATTTCTTTCATGGCTTTTCCACCAATGGGTACTAATCGTTCTTTATCACCTTTGCCTACCACACGCACAAATCCATCATTAAAATACAGGTTAGATATTTTTAAATTGACTAATTCAGAAACACGTAAACCACAGCTGTAAAGTGTTTCAATAATGGCTTTATTTCTTTGCCCTT
>CAZPMA010000181.1:0-2911 GCA_964587535.1 uncultured Bacteroidales bacterium | reverse complement strand
GTTTCGGTTATATAGCCTGCAAGCTCATAACATGCAAATACAGTAAATTCAATTTTTTTAGCTCGGTTATTTGCAAAATATAAGCCTGTATTTTTTTGATATCCATTTCTTATTCTTAAAAGGCTTACATTTTCTGGTATAGTGGTTAAAATATATTCTCCGGTACCATTTCCTGGTTTTCCTTCTGCCCAGCAAGTCATGGGATCCGAATCGGCTAAATTTATGGGGCCATATTTGCCAATATCTTTATAAATTCCTTGTTCTAGTTCTGATGAAGCGCTCCAAAAGCTTCCATTTTTATCAGCCAGTAGAACAGTATCGACAACTTCAGGTTGAGCAAATAAGTTCATATTTAGACCAATGGCTAATGTTATAAATAAAATTTTTCTCATAGTTTATAAAGTAAAAAGAGTAAAATACGCATTAAGTATTTTACTCTTAAGCTGTTAGTGATAGGTTATTTATTGTCCGTATTTAAATGCAATTTCGTAAACATTATGTTTTTCCGAAACTGTAATAAAGAATTTAAAATACAATTCATTCTTTTCGTATAATGTTCCATGTGGATTCCATCCAGATTCAGCCTTTGTCCATCCTTGATTTAACAGAAGATTATCTAATTGGTTTTCATATATAATTTGTAATGAATCTTGCAGATTTTCTGCTGGTGGCAATCGATAAAATATTTTATAATTGCCATCATTTGTTTTCTTTAGTTCAGCAAATTCTGCATTGTCTGGAATTGTTACCCCGAAATCAGCTAAAAAGGTTTCATAATTAGCTTGTGTTGATAAATCAATAATCTCTTTTTTAGTGTTTTGACAAGATATAGAAACTAATAGGATTACAGCTAAGGCACTCAGTATTTTTATTGTTATTTTCATAATTATTTAGGGTTGGTTTACAATCAAAAATATGAAATAATCGTACTAATTTCAAGTATTTAAAACAATAGTAATAATTATTTGTAGTATTCATGAGCTTATACGGGATTATTATAAATCAATATAAGCTTTTATATTTGTTGTAAATTAAAAACAGAAATGAATTTTATATTTAAAATACTGCTTAACAGAAATTTTATCCTTGTATTTGCAGTAATTATGGGAATGACACTCGGTAATTATGCAAGTTATATTAAAGAATATACTATTTATATTCTTGTTATTACTATGGTTTTTTCAACAACAGGAATAGATTCAAAGGCATTGTTACCAATAAAAAAACTATTTAAACCAATGGCAATTGGTACTTTATTAAATTATTTTGTATTTGGTGCAGTAGTCTTAGTATTAGCTTGGTTTTTAATGCCGACAAAAGAATTGTTTCTGGGGTTTGTTGTAATTGTTGCAGCACCACCAGGGGTAGCAGTAATTCCTTTTTCCGGAATATTAAAAGGTGATATAGAGTATTCCATATTAGGAGTGTTTGGAGCTTTTTTGGCTTCAATAATTATTGCACCAGCATTGATTAATATCTTTGCTCATGGTGTTAGCATCAGTGCATGGTCCTTATTTATTCTTATGATTAAGTTAGTATTAATCCCTTTATTAGTATCTCGCTTATTACTATATAAACCAATTTTTAAATATGTAGCAAGAATTAGGGGTAAAGTAGTTGATTGGGGATTTGCTATCATTATATTTACAGCTGTTGGAATGAACAGAGATGTATTCTTTAGTAATCCTAAGATTTTAATATTGTCGCTAATTGTTTTGTTATCAGCTACATTTTTAATTGGTTCTTTATTTGAGTATATTTCTAAAAAAACTGGAGTTAAATATGAAAGACGCATAACACAGGTTTTATTGCTAACAATTAAAAGTTCTGGTTTTTCTGTAGTTACGGCAATGACTTTATTTGGAAAAGAAGCTGCTATTCCTTCTGCTATTTTAGCTGTGGTAGTTTTATTATATTTGTTATATCTTTCGATACGATTAGAAATTAAAAAGAATTAAAATTTGAAGGTAAAGATTCTTGGTACAGGCACATCACAAGGTGTTCCGGTTATTGCGTGTAATTGTCAGGTTTGCCAATCAACAGACCCCAACGATAAACGTTTGCGCACTGCCGTTTTAATTGAGTCGGATGATGTAAGTATTGTTATTGATGCAGGGCCTGATTTTCGACAACAAATGTTACGCGAGAAAGTAAAGGATATCGATGCCATATTAATTACTCATGAGCATCGTGATCATATTGCAGGATTAGATGATGTACGTGCTTTTAACTTTATGAACCAGAAACCCGTTGATATATATGCAGAAGAAAGAGTTCAGGAAGCTATAAAATCAGATTTCTCATATTCTTTTGCTGATAAAAAATATCCGGGATCTCCACAAATAAATTTACATGAACTAAAAAATGAACCTTTTGAAATTAAAGGTTTAAAGATAATTCCTGTACGAGCCTTTCATTATAAATTGCCAGTGTTTGGTTTTAGAATTGGAGATTTTTCTTACTTAACCGATTTGAATTATATTAGCGAAGACGAAAAGAAAAAATTGCATGGAACCAAGTACCTGGTAATTGATGCACTACGTAAAAGAAAACACATCTCGCATTATTCTCTTTCAGAAGCACTTGAGATAATTAAGGAGTTAAGTCCAAAGAGAGCTTACTTAACACATATTAGTCATCAAATGGGTTTACATCATGATGTAAATGAGGAATTACCACATGGTATTTCGTTGGCTTATGATGGTTTACGATTCGAAATCTAACCGTTCAGAAAATAATCTATACCGTTCATTTTATTTCTAAGTTTTTTGTTTTGTAGCAATATATCAAACTTATATTTTAGCTGTCAGAATTAAGATTAGAACAAGTTAAAATATTTATTAACCAAACGATATACTAAAATGAAAAAAGTAAAATTGAACGAAATGAAAAATTTCAAATCAAATGAAAT
>CAZPMA010000180.1:0-2929 GCA_964587535.1 uncultured Bacteroidales bacterium | reverse complement strand
CTGTATGCCTTTAGCTTTAAAATTAAGACATATTCTTGAAAATGCTGATGATTTAAATGGTGTAGATAAAGAGTTTAAGGATTATAGTTCTCATGCCTGGTTTATTACTGTTGGAAGTAAGAAAGATAATTCAGGTGCTATATATGAGCTAACACGTGGTGAGATCATAAAAAATGAAATGAAAGATGATTTTCTTTTTGTCGAAAACCTGTCACTTTCAGATAAAGGCAGGTATATGTATAGTCCGATATGGATGTTTGGAGCTTCTAATATTTCAAGGGAAAAGAAAATCAAAGAATTATATCAAAGGATTGACAATAGTGATTTAGTGTCGAAAAGTTATCAAATATTAACTAGTACTGAAAATCATCATTTATCGCATGATCCTTTTTATAGATATTCTATTAATAACTCAAACACAGTTATAAGTTGCATAATGGATAATATCAATAACGATGTCTATTTTACTTATGATAAAGATTTATCTGCACTAAATAAGTACTTAAAGTATGATATTGAAACTGGTTCAGTTTCGGTGTATAAAGAAAAGCAAGAAGTTGCAGATAAGGAATATCGTAAATCTCAGGTAGAATACAATGACTGGTATAGTAAAAATTATGGAAACAAAAAGAAATTAGAGTCTGAAGATTATAATAAAGTTATTCAAAAAGTAAATGACTTGAGTCTTGAACCAGCCTATAAAGCTTATTTGCTATCTCATTATTATTCAAAGCTAGGAAATCATGAAAAAGCATTTGAAAATGCAGAAAAATATATAGCTGAACGCCCGGATTATTATCATTCATATTACAATAAGTATTTAAGAATGAAAGAAAAAGGTGACTATATGGGTGCAATTGTAGCTTTAGAAGAAATGATGCAGACATCAACTTTCACTCCATATTATAATTATTTCGCAAAGGTAAATATGATTGAATTGTACGATAAAATTCAACAACAAAATCCTGATAATACCATTGTTGATAAAATATACAGATTAGCAGATGAAATAAGGGATGATTTAAAGCAATATTTTATTGATGCAGAAACACAAAAGGATTTAAACAGAATTAATGCGATCGAGGAAAAATATCGTCAAAAATAATGAAAGAACATTTGAAAAAGGCAATTGATTTAGTTTTAAGTTCAAAATATACTTTCGCTTTTACGGGAGCAGGAATTTCGGTCGAAAGCGGAATTCCTCCTTTCCGTGGCGAAACAGGCTTATGGAGTAAATATGATCCCAATATATTGGATTTGAATAACTTTTACCTTAATCCCATTGAAGCATGGAAGGTTATTAAAGAGATTTTTTATGATTTCTTTGGCGAAGCAAAACCTAATCTCGCTCATTATGCACTGGCAGAAATGGAAAAAAAAGGGATGCTTCAATCTATTGTGACTCAAAACATTGACAATCTGCATTATGATGCAGGTAGTAAAGAAGTTTACGAATTTCATGGAAATTCCAGAATGTTAGTTTGTCCTAATTGTGCAAAAACTTATATTGCTTCTGAAAGAATAGTGGAGGAAGTTCCATTGTGTGATTATTGTCATTGGGTTTTAAAACCTGATTTTATATTTTTTGGAGAAAGAATTCCTGAAATAGCTTATCGAAAATCGCTTGAAGCTACACAAAAAGCCGATGTGGTTATTGTAATTGGTTCAACTGGTGAGATTTATCCTGCATCTCAGATTCCAATAATTGCTAAACAAAATGGTGCCACGATAATTGAAATAAACACCGAAAAATCATCTTTTACAAGTCAAATAACGGATGTATTTTTGCAGGGTAAAGCTACAGAGGTTATGAATGAATTATTAACTGGATTAAATGAAAAAATATGATTACTTTTAAACTAGAAGGTTCTGAGTATATTGAATTAATTAAGTTGCTAAAAGTCACTAATATATGTGGAAGCGGGGGAGAAGCAAAGCACATAGTTGATGAAGGTGAAGTTAAGTTAAATGGTGAAATTGAAAGCCGAAAAAGAGCAAAACTCAGAATTGGTGATAAAATAGAAGTATTTAATGAGATTATTATAATAGAATAAATTTAAAGCTTATGTCATTTTTAGATCTAGCCAAAAAAAGATACTCATCAAGAAAATACCTTGATAAACCAGTTGAAAGAGATGTTCTCCTAAAAGTTCTAGAAGCAGGGAGAGTTGCTCCATCCGCAAAAAATAAGCAGCCCTGGCATTTTGTAGTTATAACTCAAGATGAACCATTAAAAAAAGTAAGAGAGTGTTATGAACGCACCTGGCTGGAATCAGCAAAATGTATCATTGTTGTTTGTGGCGATCATCGCGAAGCGTGGCGCAGAGCAGATGGTAAAATCCATACAGATATTGATGTGGCAATTGCAATTGATCATATGACTTTAGCTGCAACGGATTTAGGATTATCAACTTGTTGGATTTGTAAATTTGATGTAATGAAATGTGTTAAAGCTTTGGATCTTCCTGAAGGAGTAGAACCTGTTGCTTTAATCCCGATTGGTTACCCGGCAGATGAAGCTGATGTTAACAGACACGAACAATTAAGAAAACCTTTAGATGAAATTGTACACTGGGAAAAATTCTATTACAAACCATTTAAACGAGCAAAAAATATGTTATAAATGTAAAAGGGGGTATTTTTAAATAGCCCCTTTTTAAAATTATATAGTTTATAATCGGAAAAATAAACACAAGTTAATCAAGTTTGATTATGTAGTCTTTCATTAATCCTATATCGATTGTTTTAATTCCATTTTTTTGTAATATCTCAATATCATCTTTAAAAGCATCGAAAAACTCAGAAGACTTTTTAGCTAACTTAAATGCTCTTTCATAACTTGTGATAGCATCTTTTAAATTATTATTGCACCAGTAACTATGACCAAGGTGGGTATAATCAATCACATTTTTATTAATATCCGGAATTT
>CAZPMA010000179.1:0-2946 GCA_964587535.1 uncultured Bacteroidales bacterium | reverse complement strand
ATGCTCTGTCAACAGCATCGCAAAATGCTCTTGAACTAATTGTAGAAGCTGTAATAGCATCAACATCACCACCGTCTTTAGTTACTTTTAATCTAAAGTCAGCAGGATTTTTGCCATTAAACTGAACACTCCATGTAGATTTACTTTTTGACATTTTATCACCTAATCCAGGAGTTTCTTTGTGCTCTAATACAGAAATATTGTTAATCGTTCCATCTGGTAAAAGTCCAACCATTATTTTAATATTTCCACTAAAACCTTTATTTGTAAATGTACTAACTGCAGTACCTACTAATTCACCATCTTTTTTTGCAGGGAAAAATATTAAGGTACCCCCATCAATTTCCATTGTATATGATTCGTTTCCTGGTTCATTATCAAACTCAGGAACAACTTCCATTATTGCACTATTTTGTTTAGCAAGTTTGCTTGCCTCGATTGGTGCTTTCGTTAACTCGTATAAATATCCTAATGCTGCTGATGCTACAAATGTTACAATTAACAATGTAAGCAGCATTGTTACGAATGTAGATTCTTTTTTACTTGCCATTTTTTACCTCCTCTCCAAAACGTTTTGGTTTAATATACATGTTAATTAGAGGAACAAATGCGTTCATAATCAAAATTGCAAATGATATTCCTTCGGGATATGCCCCAAATACGCGAATTGCAACTGTGATAACTCCAATTCCAATTCCGTAAATCCACATACCTTTAACAGACATTGGGGAGGTAACATAATCAGTTGCCATAAATATTGCTCCTAACATTACACCTCCGGTTAATAAATGAAATAAAGGATCTGCATTTTTATCAGGATTAACCAACCAAAGGATTCCTGTAAATACAATTATAGTTGTGAAAATAGCTACTGGAATATGACATTTTATTACTTTTCTAAATAACATATATCCAAATCCAAGTAATAATGCTACTGCAGCAATCTCGCCCATTGAACCTCCCATGTGTCCATAGAAAAGTTCCATATGGCTTGGAATTTTATCCATTAATGCAGAAACGGATTCTCCATTACTTAGTCCTTCTTTCATCACTCCAAGTGGAGTAGCACCGGTAACTGCATCAGTATAGCTATTGCTAAAACCTGTAGGAACAGGCCAACTGGTCATTTTTACAGGGAATGAAATTAACATAAATACACGACCAACTAATGCCGGGTTAAATGGATTGTTTCCAAGGCCCCCAAATGACATTTTACCAACACCAATTGCAACCAAACTACCAATAATGATTATATAGATAGGTAAATTAGTTGGAATATTAAATGCTAAAAGCAATCCTGTTAACAAAGCAGAACCATCTGAAATTGTGGGTTCTTTTTTAAGCAAATACTTTTGAATAAGCCATTCAAAAGCTATACATGAAACAACAGCAGTTAGTGTTACAATAATTGCTCCCATTCCAAAAAAGTAAATTGAGAATGCCAATGCAGGCAATAGAGCAATTACCACATCAAACATCAACCGCTTTACGCTAGTATCCTCATAAACGTGAGGAGATGGTGATATAAATAATTTATTCATCTGTTATTTTTTATTTTTAACTGTCAGATAGAACCGCATAATAAGTAATAATTATTTTTATTATGCTTGTTTCATTATTGTTTTCTTGTTCTTATGATTTGACTTACTCTGGATTTTCCTAAACGGATGTAATCTAATAATGGTAATCCTGCCGGACATGTATAAGCACATGATCCGCATTCGATACAATCCATTACACCACCGGCTTCCAGTTTATCGTTTTTCTCTAACTGGGCTAATCTATTTAAAAGATATGGTTCTAATCCTTGAGGACAAACCGAAACGCATTTTGCACAACGTATACAGTTTTGCTCATGTTTTCTTTTTGATAAATCATCAGGCATTATTAAAATACCAGAGGTTCCTTTAACAACAGGTACTTCAATTGAATTTAGAGCTTTCCCCATCATAGGTCCACCATTAATTACTTTACCTGTATCTTCTGGCAATCCACCTGCAGCTTCAATTAAATCAGCAACCGGAGTACCAATACGAACCATAAAATTAGATGGCTTTTTAACTGATTTACCTGTTAAAGTAACCACTCTTTCAATTAATGGTTTGTTCTTCTGAACTGCTTCATATACAGCAAATGCAGTGCCTACATTGTGTACAACAGCACCAACATTTAAAGGCAATCCACCAGAAGGTACTTCACGATTAATAAGAGCTTTAATTAATTGTTTTTCACCACCCTGAGGATATTGAACCTTTAAAGGATGAACTTCTACACCAGGATAATTAACAACTAATTTATTTAAGTGCACTATGGCATCTGGTTTATTATTTTCAATACCGATTAATGCTCTATTCACACTTAAGGCCTTCATAAGAATTTGAATTCCTATTAGCATTTCTTCAGATTTTTCAAGCATTAACCTATGGTCGGATGTTAAATAAGGTTCACATTCAACCCCATTAATTATTAAAACATCTATTTTTTTACCATCAGGCACAGAAAGTTTTACATGGGATGGAAATGTTGCTCCACCTAAACCAACTATACCAGAATCATTTATTTTTTGGATGATTTCTTTATCCGTTAAACTGATTTCTTTTTTTAAATCAGATGATCTATCAATACTTTTGTTCCACTCATCACCTTCTACATCAATAATTACACAAGGACGTTTATAGCCTGAAGAATCTAAAACATTATCTATTTTAGCTACAGTCCCTGAAACCGAAGAGTGAATATTAGCAGATACAAATCCAGCACTTTCGGCAATCTTGTCTCCAACTTTTACCTTGTCGCCTTTATCAACAACAGGTTTAGAGGGAGCACCAATATGTTGTGCAATGGGTATTGATACTGTTTTTGGAAGCGGCAAAGTTTCTATTGCACTATTTGCAGAGTATTTTCCTTCCTCTGGATGAACGCCGCCTTTTGGAAATGTTTTTAACA
>CAZPMA010000178.1:0-3010 GCA_964587535.1 uncultured Bacteroidales bacterium | reverse complement strand
GAATAGGAACCTTAATGGCCGATGGAATAGGTGATACCATTCGGGTTTCTTTAACAGAAGATCCTGAAATAGAAATTCCTGTTGCTAAGAAATTGGTCGATTATTTTGATGAAAGAAAAGATCATAAGCCAATAAAAAGTCTAGATTCAGTAAAGCACAATTTTTTTGAATTTAGCCGCAGAAAAACAAAAAGCGTTTCAAATATTGGTGGGGATCAGTTGCCGGTTGTGATAGCTAAACAAGAAAGTGGAAATGATTTAATCCCTGAATTTGTGTATGTGGGCGATCGATTTGTGATTGACTCTAGCAATGCGAAATCTGTTTTTATTATCGATGAGAGCGGTTGGGATCAGGGGATATTTCATAATGATAATGTGGTGCCTTTATTTAAATCAATAAATGATTTTTATTTCTCAGATAATCAATCAGATAAATTGAATTTTTTACAGTTAAGTTGTGGTGAAATTGATGATGAAAGTCTTTTAAAGCTTAAAAATTTTAAAAATGTTGTGTTAATTCTTACAACAAGCAACAAAAACGGTTTTGCCGATCAAAGAGCCGCATTCCTGAAATTGATGAATACCGAAGTAAATATTCCGGTTATCATTAAAAGATCTTATAAAGAAAATGATTTGGAAGATTTGCAGCTGAAAGCATCAAGTGATATTGGAGGTTTGTTTTTAGATGGATTAGGTGATGGAATATGGATTGATAACAAAGGCTCGATTGATGAACAAGATGTAATAAACACATCATTTGGAATATTACAGGCAAGCAGGGTAAGGGTTTCTAAAACGGAATATATTTCGTGCCCGGGATGTGGACGCACACTTTTTGATTTACAAAAGACGACAAAGAAAATCCGTGAAAAAACATCTCATCTAAAAAGTCTTAAGATTGGAATTATGGGATGTATTGTAAACGGACCGGGCGAAATGGCCGATGCTGATTATGGATATGTAGGTGCTGGACCCGGGAAAATCACTCTTTATAAAAACAAGGAAGTTGTGAAGAAAAATATCCCTGAAGAAAATGCGGTGGAAGAGTTGATTCAGCTGATCAAAGAAAATGGTGATTGGGAGCATTAATTCCAAATTTCAAATTCCAAATTCCAAAAAGGAACCTGAAATCTGAAATCTGAAATAAATTTATTTTATTCCTGCACCATTTGATGTTTTATCACCAGGAATTACAAAATTCAATTTTCCACTTGCATCTTCAGCCATTAAAATCATTCCTTGTGATTCAATTCCACGAATCTTTCTTGGCTCCAGGTTAACCAAAATGCTTACCTGCTTACCAATAATTTCTTCCGGTTTATGATCCACAGCAATTCCTGAAACGACAGTTCTTTGATCGATTCCTGTATCAATTTTAAGTTTTAAAAGCTTATCGGTTTTTGGAACACGTTCTGCTTCTAAAATGGTTCCGACTCTGATATCCATTTTCATGAAATCATCATAGGTGCAATTATCTTTTGCAGGATCAACTTTTGCTTCCATTGCTTCGTTTGCTTTTTTAGAATCCAGTAATTTTTGAATTTGTTTTTCAATTTCTTCGTCTTCAATCTTTTCGAAAAGAAGTTCGGCTTTATTAATAGTATGACCAACTTCAATTAAATCATGTTTTCCTGCTAAAGCCCAATCTAACTTTTCAATATTTAAGAAGTTTCTTAATTTTTCAGTTGTAAAAGGCAAGAAAGGTTCCATAATAATGGATAAAGCAGCTGTAATCTGAATAGAAATATTCATGATGGTTTTTACACGTTCCTCGTCAGTTTTAATTACCTTCCAGGGCTCGGTATCAGCTAAATATTTATTTCCTAGTCGGGCTAAATCCATGGCAACTTTTACGGCTTCACGGAAACGGAAATTTTCAATGCTTTTTTCAAGATTTTCTTTAATAACAGAAATCTCAGCTAATGTTTCTTTATCAAAATCAGTAAGTACTCCGCAAGCAGGAACTTTACCTTCATAATATTTATGAGTTAGTACCAATGTTCTGTTTACGAAGTTTCCAAAAATGGCAACCAACTCACTGTTGTTTCTTCCCTGGAAATCTTTCCATGTGAAATCATTGTCTTTTTGCTCAGGTGAGTTAGCACAGATCGTATAACGCAATACATCCTGTTTGCCTGGAAAATCTTCCAGATATTCGTGAATCCATACTGCCCAATTACGGGATGTTGAAAGTTTATCGCCTTCTAAGTTCAAGAACTCGTTTGCAGGCACATTATCAGGTAAAATATAATTGCCATGAGCTTTTAACATCGATGGGAAAATCAAACAGTGGAATACAATGTTGTCTTTCCCGATAAAGTGAATCAATCGTGAATCATCACTTTGCCAGTAATCTTTCCAGTCTTTCCCATTTTCCTGAGCCCAGGCTTTTGTTGCTGAAATATATCCAATAGGAGCATCGAACCAAACGTATAATACTTTTCCTTCGGCTCCTTTAACAGGCACCGGAACACCCCAATCTAAATCGCGGGTTACGGCACGAGGCTGTAATCCTGCATTTAACCACGATTTACATTGTCCATATACATTTGATTTCCAATCAGATTTGTGACTATCGATCCAGGCTTCGAGCCATTCCTGTTGATATTTCTCCAAATCTAAATACCAATGTTTTGTTGTTTTTAAAACAGGTGCGTTTCCACTTAATTTTGATTTTGGATGAATCAATTCTCGGGGACTTAAACTGGTTCCGCATTTTTCGCACTGGTCGCCATAGGCTTCTTCAAATCCACATTTTGGACATGTACCTATAATATATCTATCAGCTAAGAATTGTTGTTCCTGCTCATCAAAAAATTGTTCTTCTTCCTTTTCAATAAATTCACCTTTATCATACATATCCTTGAAAAAATCCGAAGCTGTTTCGTGATGTAATGGATCAGAAGTACGGTGGTAAATGTCAAAAGCAATACCGAACTCTTCGAACGCTTTTTTACTTATCCGTATTTTTATTGATAGTTCTCAATAAGACCGCTTCTGATATTTTCAAG
>CAZPMA010000177.1:0-3152 GCA_964587535.1 uncultured Bacteroidales bacterium | reverse complement strand
TAAATGCAACAAAAATGGCTAAAGAAATGGATCCATCCTTAAAAATTGATGGTGAATTGCAAGCAGATGCTGCTATTATAGAAGCTATTGGTCAGAAAAAAGCACCAGGGAGCGAAATAGCCGGTAAAGCAAATGTTTTAGTTTTTCCAACACTTGAAACTGGAAACATAGCATATAAATTAGTACAACGATTAGCTGGTGCAGAAGCTGTAGGGCCTGTGTTACAAGGAATGGCAGCCCCAATAAATGATTTATCAAGAGGATGTTCTGTAAGTGACATTGTAAACTTAGTAGCAATCACAGCTAATCAGGCAGCTGGAAATTAATATTAAAATATAGGCAAATAAACCAAATGAAACATGTATGATTGTAAATCATGCAGTTCCATCTGAAAAAACAAAACATAAACAGATGAAAATTTTAGTTTTAAATTGTGGCAGTTCTTCCATAAAATATCAGTTTCTAAATATGACTAATTCAGAAAATGCTGATTTATTAGCAAAAGGATTAGTTGAAAGAATTGGTATAACAAATGGAGAGTTAACCCACAAAACAAGTGATGATAAAAAACATACTGTAACTACTGAAATCCCTGATCATACAAAAGGTATTGATTTAATTCTGGACGCCTTATTATCTCCTGAACATGGAGTTATAAAAAATCTAGACGAAATAAGCGCTGTGGGTCACAGAGTGGCACATGGGGGTCAATACTTTAAACATAGCGAATTTGTAACTGAAGAAGTAAAAAGTCGAATTGAAGAATGTATTGAATTGGCGCCATTGCATAATCCAGCTAATCTAAAAGGGATTTTAGCAATGGAAAAATTGATGCCAAATGTTCCTCAGGTTGTTGTTTTTGATACTTCATTTCATCAAACCATGGAACCCAAAGCATTCTTGTATGGATTGCCATACGAGTATTATGAAAAATATAAAGTTCGCAGGTATGGTTTTCATGGAACAAGTCATAAATATGTTGCCAAGAAAGCATGTAACCTTGTTGGTTGGAACTGGGAAGAGAAAAAGGTTATTTCTTGTCACTTAGGAAATGGTGCATCTGTTGCAGCAATCAAAAATGGTCAATCTGTAGATACTTCAATGGGATTTACCCCTGTTGAAGGATTGATGATGGGAACACGTGCCGGAAACCTGGATTTGGGAGCATTACTTTTTATTGCAGAAAAGGAAGATTTAACAATTCAGGATACAAACAATATGATAAATAAACGCAGTGGGCTATTAGGTGTATCAGGGTTATCTTCTGATATGAGAGATATCGAAAAAGCTAAGAAAGAAGGAAATAAACGTGCCGAATATGCTTTTGAAATGTTTATTTATAGGGTTAAACATTACATTGGTGCTTATTCTGCTGCTATGGGTGGAGTAGATCTCATATTATTTACTGGCGGAATAGGAGAAAATGGATGTGAAATGCGAGAAAAAGTTTGCCAAAACATGGAATATTTAGGAATTGATTTTGATGCTGAATTAAATAAAGGTAAACGAGGAGTCGATCTTGAATTAACAAAACCCGGTTCAAAAACAAAGGTTGTTGTTGTTGCAACTAACGAAGAATTAGTGATTGCGCAAGACACTATGCGAATCGTTAGTGAACTAAAGTAAAAAACATATTTTTTTTAAATTAATTAATTCTATATTTTTGCAGCAAAAATCAAAAACTACAATAATGGTATTAAAATCGTTAAACGATATTGTTGAATTAGCGAAAGGTAAAGAAACAAGGCGTTTAGTTGTTGCAGCAGCAGCAGATAAACCAGTTTTGGAAGCCGTAAAAAATGCTTACAAAGAAGGAATAATTATTCCTGTTTTAGTTGGGAATAAATCTGAAATAGAAAGGATTAGTAATGAAATTGATTTCGATCTTTCAAACGTAGAAATATATGAAGAAAATAATCCTGCGATTGCTTCTGTTAAAGCTGTTTCGTTAATTAGAGAAGGAAAAGCAGAAATATTAATGAAAGGATTAGTAAGTACTGCACCTTTATTAAAAGCTGTTTTAGATAAGGAAAATGGATTGCGTAAAGCAGCTACCTTAAGCCATTTTGCATTAATAGAATCTCCTTATTATCACAAGTTAGTTGGAGTTACTGATGCTGCTATGAATATAGCACCTGAGTTTAACGAAAAAGTGAATATTATCAATAATTCTGTGGAAGTTTTTCACAGATTAGGAAATGATAACCCTAAAGTTGCTATTATTGGACCCCTTGAAGTTGTTAACCCAAAGATTGAATCAACAGCTCACGCTGCTATGCTAACTATAATGAATAAGCGTGGACAAATAAAAGGATGTACAATTGATGGACCTTTTGCAATAGATAATGCTGTATCAAAAGAAGCAGCTGAACATAAGGGAATTATTAGTGAAGTAGCAGGAGAAGCAGATATTCTGGTTGCACCTGAATTAAATAGCGGAAATATTCTTTATAAAACATTAATGTTTATGGGAGGATGTACATCGGCAGCTGTAATTATGGGAGCAAGGGTACCAGTGGTTTTAACATCAAGAGCTGATACTGATAAGAGTAAAATGATGTCGATAGCACTGGCTGCTGCAATGTAAAATAGATAATTATTAATGGAGGAAAATAATAATAACATGGATGAACAAAGAATTTTAGCGATTAACCCTGGTTCAACATCAACAAAGATTGCTGTTTACCAAGGTTCAAAATCAATTTTTTTGAAAAATATTAAACACACTGCGGAAGAGTTAAAACCTTTTCCTAATATTATCGATCAGTTTTCTTTTAGAAAAGATATAATTTTAAAAGAACTTAATGAAGCTGAAATTAGAATAGACTTAATTACAGCTATTGTAGGTCGTGGTGGCTTGGTAAAACCAATTGAATCTGGAGTTTATGAAGTTAACGAAGCTTTATTAAACGATTTACACGAGAGTAGATTAGGAGAGCATGCAAGTAACTTAGGTGGTTTAATTGCAAACGAAATTGCTCTGTCATTAAATGGAGCTCGTGCATTTATTGCAGATCCAGTTGTAGTTGATGAGATGGAAGATGTTGCTCGTTATACCGGACATCCAAAATTTTTACGTCATTCAATATTTCATGCTTTAAATCAAAAAGCAACAGCAAGAAAATATGCTAAATCTGTTGATAAGCCTTACG
>CAZPMA010000176.1:0-3188 GCA_964587535.1 uncultured Bacteroidales bacterium | reverse complement strand
TCAAGAGCTAGAAGAAAAAAAATCCTTAAACATACCAAAGGGTATTGGGGAAGAAGAAGCAATGTGTGGACAGTTGCTAAAAATGCGTTCGAAAAAGGTTTAACTTACGCATACAGAGATAGAAAAACTAAAAAGAGAAACTTTAGAGCTTTATGGATTCAAAGAATTAATGCAGGTGTTCGCGAACATGGAATGTCTTATTCAGAATTCATGGGATTAATAAATAAAAAAGGTATTGCACTTAACAGAAAAGTATTAGCTGATTTAGCTATGAATCACCCAAAAGCTTTTGCTGAAGTTGTTAAAACTGTTAAGAAATAATTATTTCTAAATATATTGAATTAGGGAAGCGATTTTGCTTCCCTTTTTTTATATTTACAATCCTAAAATCTTAATTAACATTTTTTAAGAATTATTATTAAAGTGTTTTGTAAGGATTTAAATATCTTGCACACTAACTTTAACGAAATGAATTTAGCAATAGTAGGTTACGGAAAAATGGGGAAAGAGATAGAGCAAATTGCTCTGGATCGTGGTCATCAAATTAGATTAATAATTGATGAGCATAATATTGATTCTATAGACATAAATAGTTTTAAAGATATTGATGTTGCTGTAGAATTTTCTAAACCTGAGAGTGCTTTTAATAATATAAATTTATGTCACGCAAATAATGTTCCTGTGGTTTCTGGTACAACAGGATGGCTTGATAAAATTGAAGAAGTAATTACGAATTGTAAAAATAATAATAAGGGTTTTTTTTATGCATCAAACTATAGCTTAGGTGTTAATTTGTTTTTTAGTTTAAATAAATATTTAGCTAAAATGATGAATAATTTTAAAGAATATGATGTTCAAATTGAAGAAACCCATCATACTCAAAAATTAGATGCTCCAAGTGGAACAGCAATAACTTTAGCAGAAGCTATAATTAATGTGATGGAAGGAAAAGAAAAATGGGAAAAGGAAAATTCTCAATCAGAAAAATCGATTGCTATAAAATCTTTTAGAGAAGGTAATGTTCCAGGAAACCATAAAATAATATACGAATCTGAATTTGATACAATTATGATTGAACATGATGCAAAAAGCAGGAAAGGATTTGCATTGGGTGCAGTTTTAGCAGCCGAGTTTATGCTCGGAAAAACAGGATATTATACTATGAATGATTTATTAAAGATTTAAATAATAATTTATAAAATGACTATAAAAGAAATTATAAAAAACAAGTGGGTAAAATTTTCTATTACAACATTAATTTATATTTTATGGGTAATATGGATTAAAAATTTTTGGTTTTTATTCGGATTATTAATAATTATAGATGTTCATTTAACAAAATTTGTAAATTGGGCATTCTGGAAGAAGAAAACAGAATCAAAAAAGAAAAATGCTGTCATTGAGTGGGTTGATGCATTAATTTTTGCAGTGATTGCAGCAACATTAATCAGAATGTTTTTTATCGAGGCATATACAATCCCAACATCTTCAATGGAAAAAACTTTATTGGTAGGCGATTATTTATTTGTAAGTAAAGTAAGTTATGGACCAAAATTGCCAAATACTCCAATTTCTTTTCCTTTTGCTCATCATACCTTACCATTAACGAAACATACAAAATCTTATGTAGAATGGATAAAAAAGCCTTATAAAAGAATAGCAGGTTTTGGAGATATTAAACGTAATGATATTGTTGTGTTTAATTTCCCAGCTGGAGATACTGTAGTAGTGGAAATGCAAGAACAAGACTATTATTCAATTACTAGACAGTATGCTGATGAATTAAAAAGAAGAGATATTCAAATTGGTAATCCTATTAAAACTTTCGAAGAATATAAAAGTATTGCAAGAGAATATATATGGGATCAATTTCATATAACAATAAGGCCTGTCGATAAGCGTGAAAACTATATTAAACGTTGCGTTGCTATACCTGGCGATACTCTAAGAATTGTTCATGGACAGGTGTATGTTAATAATAATGAACAAGAACAGTTTGAACATATGCAGTATGATTATTTTGTTAAAACAAATGGAAAACAAATTAACACAAAATATTTCGAAAGGCTGAATATTGCGAAAGATGATCAAAGATATATTGCATCCAGTTCTTTATATGAATTGCCCCTTACTTACGAAAATGTAGATAAGCTTAAAGATTTCACTGCCGTATCTTCTGTGGCTAAGTATGAAAATACAAATATAAATATGGCAAATATCTCAATCTTTCCATTCGATTCCAGATATCCATGGACAGAGGATAACTTTGGGCCATTGTATATTCCTGAAAAAGGAGTAACAATAGAATTAAATATAGACAATCTGCCTTTATATGAAAGAATTATTGAAACTTATGAAGGTAATAAAGTAGATGTTAAAGAAACTAAAATTTATATTAACGGCGAATTAGTTAGCTCATATACATTTAAAATGAATTACTATTTTATGATGGGAGATAACAGGCATAACTCAGCTGACTCTAGATATTGGGGGTTTGTTCCAGAAGATCATGTAGTTGGTAAAGCTGTATTCATCTGGTTGTCATTGGATAAAGATAAGAGCTTCTTAAGTAAAATAAGATGGGATCGAGTATTTTCATTAATTCACTAAAATAAAATCTTATTATATATTTGCACCGGGTAGAAACTGCCCGGTTTTTTATTATGAAAGAAAAAGTATTATTATCAACGGCATACCTGGGTCCTATTCAGTACTATTCGAAATTACTGAGATACAAAGATGTTTATGTTGAAATCAATGATAATTTTGTAAAGCAAACATATCGGAATAGATGTAAAATTTATGGGGCAAATGGAATAGTACAATTGAGTATTCCGGTAAAGAAAAGTGCTCCAAAAACTAAAGTGAAAGATTTGCAAATTGATTACGCTACTAATTGGCAGAAGATTCACTGGAAATCAATAGAATCGGCTTATCGATCATCGCCATTTTTTGAATTTTATGCCGACTATTTTATACCTTTTTATAAAACAAGATACCATTATTTAATAGAGTTTAATTCTTTACTTCAGGAATTGGTACTGGAAAATCTTGGAATAAATAAACTAGTAAAATATACTCAGGAATATTCGACTGTTGAAATTGCAGATACTGATGATTTTAGAGAATTGATCCATCCTAAAAGAAATACACAAGATAATGACTTTATAGGCTTAAGATATAATCAG
>CAZPMA010000175.1:0-3247 GCA_964587535.1 uncultured Bacteroidales bacterium | reverse complement strand
CATCATTTACATGATTTGAATTGATTCCAAAAATAAAATGTCCTAAAAAGTTATTTTGATTAATTTCGGTAGGCGAGTCATAATCCAGAATTACCAGGTTATTTTCGCCATCCCCTTCAAAATTATTTAAAGCAATATAATCGTGTACTTTTCGGAATCTTTCATAAGCAGAGACATATCCAATGGTATCAAATCCCTGACCAACAAAGAACGCTGCTTTGGCACTTTGTAACATATCACTATGCATACCATCAGTTCCAAGCATAATCCTATCGCCTAAATCCTTAGCATTAAAATAACCAACTTTGTTATTCAGGTTGCTTTCCATATTTTGCACCACAAATGCTTTAGAATCTTTAATCAGCTTACGTTCTTGGTCATTAATATGTAAACAGTGTCCTAATATGGTTTTTGATGATTCTAAAATTCCAAAATCATTTAATCTTTCTACTACGCGTTTGTTATAATTATCGAAACAATGGCGCTGATCATATAAGTCTTCCGCAACATGAATGTGAATACCAGAATTCATTTTCTTCATTAAATCAACCGATCTGCGCATGATTTCATCGTTAACGGTAAAAGAAGCATGAAGTCCGACAAGTCCTTGATGTGATTTAAGATAATTTTCCGTCTCTGCTAGTCCTTGCTCTGCTTTTTCAATGCCATCACGATCTGTGATTTCGTAGCACAACAAATGACTAACACCCACTTTATCGAAAGCATTGGCAATGATTTTTTGCGATCCCTCAATAAAATTAGGCGATGCATGATGATCAATCACAAAAGTAGATCCGGTTTTTGCACAAGCCATTGCAGTAGTTAAAGCACTGGCTTCGATCATATCTTTATCCAAAGCTTTGTCCAATGTCCACCAAATGTATTCAAGAATTTCATAAAAATTCTCAGGATTTTTTTTCGGAGCTCCCATGCCACGAGCTAGAGCTGAGTATACATGATGATGCCCAACCGCAAATGATTTAGTAACTAACTTGCCTTTGCAATCAATTACTTCAGTTGTATTTGAGTTTTCATCTTTTGTAAATTGGATTTTTCCTTTTAAACCGTCTTCAACAAGAATGTTTGTATTCTTAAATTCTAAGGTTTTCCAATCTATGTATGTTGCGTTTTTTAGTAGGATCATAATAATTTATTTTTAAAAAAAGATTCCCGTTTGCACGGGAATGACAGTATAAAAATATGTCATTCCGCACTTGATGCGGAATCTATTTCTATTTGTTTCTCATTAAAGGTAATTTATATCTTCTTATTCCATCGAATTTAGTTAAAGCATTGGCAACAGCACCTGCTGTAGGAACTAAACCAATTTCACCAATTCCTTTTGCGCCATATGGTCCAACAGGGTCTTTCACTTCAATCATGCGAACATCAATTTCAGGTGTTTCGTGCGCTCTTAATATCTTTAAGTCACGCATTTTATCGCTAACTAAATATCCGTCTTTCATGGGAAGATCTTCAGTTAATGCATATCCCAATCCCATATGAACACCACCTTCAACCTGTCCTTCGAATAACATAGGGTTCATAATTTTTCCACCATCATGTGCCGCAATCATTTTCTCGATTTTTCCTTCATCATCCAGAATACAAACTTGAGCAGCATACCCATAAGAGTAGTGTGTTATTTGTTCATCCACATCACTTCCCGGTTTTGTAGTCCAATCACATACATATTGACCTTTATATGATTTGCCAGCTAGTTCTTTTAACGATTTGGTTTTTAAATCTTCTTTAAAAGCTTTGGCGGCATTAATTACTGCTAATCCAACCAATGCAGTTGCACGCGATGATGTGGTCATTCCGGTTTTGATCTGCGCTTCGGTATCAACAATTACTTCAATAATATCAGGAGACACAGAAGTTTCTTCACATAATGTTTGTAAAGCCATATTATGAACACCTTGACCCATCTCGGTCCAGCCATGTTGCAGAATGATTCTGTTTTCAGAAACAATTTCGATAATCACTTTTGATTCATCAACCATACCATTACCAACTCCTGAATTCTTAATACCACAAGCCAAACCAGCATATTTAGCCTTTTTAAAATCTTCTTTCACAGCATCTAAACAAGCACGAATACCTACACCAAATACTTTTTGTCCTGTGGATGTTTTTAAGCCATCAACCAAAGCATTGTCGTAACGGAATTGCCAGCGGTCAAAACCTGCTTTTTCACAGATTTCATCAATACAACATTCTAAGGCAAATGTTACCTGGTTTGCACCAAATCCACGCATGGCACCACAAGGAATGTTATTGGTATAAACTGTTTTTGCTTCGATATCAATTTCAGGAATAAAATATCCACCAGCAGCATGACCGGCAACTCGTTCAAGTACTTTTGTTCCTACAGAAGCATAAGCACCTGTATCACCAACAGCACGTAATTTTAAAGCGGTTAATTTACCATTTTCATCAGCACCAATTTCCATATCCATAAAAACAGGATGACGCTTGGGATGGAGACGAATAGATTCTTCGCGTGTTAAGCTTAGTTTAACTGGTTTCTGCAGTAAGTAAGCAAACAAAGACGTATGTCCCTGTACACTTAAATCTTCTTTACCACCAAAACCACCGCCATTTGGGATAAGTGTAACACGAACCTGTTCTTCAGGTAATCCAAGAATCATCGCTACTTGTCGTCGATCTTCATAGACTCCCTGACTTTGACTTAAGAGCTCTAATCCACCATGGCAATTTGTATAGGCAATAGCAGCTTCTTTTTCCAGAAATGCATGCTCAATTCGTTGAGTCTCAAAATGTCCTTTGGCTGTATATTTTGATTCTTTTAATACTTTATCGACATTGCCAATGGTAAACTGAGTTGTTTCAAAATTATTTGGTTTTTCGGGATGAACACGATCCCCATCAATTGCTTTAAATACATCTGTTTCAGGCTCTAGAACTTCATAATCAACCTTAATAAGCTTAACTGCTTCACGTGCAATTTCATCAGAATCAGCTACTACACCGGCAATAACATCACCAATATAATGAGTAGTTTCACCTTCATCGATCATTACACTCCAGTCCTGGTAAATTAAACCAATTTTCTTTTCTCCAGGAATATCCTTAGCAGTGAAAACACGATGAACACCTTTTAGCTTTTCAGCTTCTAATGTATCAATCCTTAAAACTTTTGCTTTAGGATAATCGCTAAATTTTAGTGCTGCATAAAGCATTCCTTCTACGAAAATATCATCTACAAAATTGCGTTGACCTA
>CAZPMA010000174.1:0-3417 GCA_964587535.1 uncultured Bacteroidales bacterium | reverse complement strand
AAAACAAAAATCGAATTAGAAAAAATATTAAACGAATTATAATACCAGGGGCAAATGACTGAAATAAATAAACACATGAAAAAAATTATATTATTTGCAATGATAGCTTTAGTAGCTGCTTGCAGTCCGAAAACAAAAGATACAGATTTAGCAAAACTACATGCTAAAAGAGACTCATTACAAAATGTGAAGTATAGCATTGAAGCCGAGCTTAATACTATTGATGCTGAAATACAAGCAATAGACTCTAGCATAAATCCTAACGATATAAAAATCATTAAGCAGATTGCAATGCTAAAAAATAAAATCGTGAAGGTTGAAGCCAATATTAAAAAGCTGGAAAACAAAATGACTGCCAACGATCAGAGAAGTCTGATTACTGTAGCAGTAAAAGAAATGTTGCCAGAGACATTTAATCATTACATTGTTACTTATGGCGAAGTTAAAGCCAAAAATTATGCAAATATTAGTCCTGAGATGGGTGGCCGCATAGAAACGATTCATGTGAAAGAAGGGATGAGAGTTAAAAAAGGTCAATTGCTTGTTTCGTTAAATACCGACGCTGTTGATGAACAAATCAAAGGACTTAAAAGCAGCCTTGAATTAGCAGTGAAAACATTTAACAAACTGGATACACTGTGGAAACAAAATATTGGTTCTGAAATCGAATATCTAAATGCTAAAAACAGGAAAGAGTCCTTAGAATCGCAATTAGAGTCTGTACAGGCACAAAAACGCATGGCTCAGATTGTAGCTCCATTTGATGGAATTGTTGATAAAATATTTCCTAAAGAAGGAGAAATTGCCGGTCCCGGGTTTCCTGTAATTGAGTTTGTGAATTTAAATAAATTAACGATCACCGCTGATGTTTCTGAAGCTTTCATTAATAAAATTAAAACAGGCCAGGTAGTTGAACTAAGCTTCTCTGCATTACCTGATTATAAGGTTAAAAGTCCAATAATCAGAACATCAAAAGTAATTGACGCTTCCAGCAGAACATTTGAGATAGAGATGGAAATTGATAATCCGGATGAGATTATAAAGCCAAACCTTGTTTCTACAATTACGATTAATGATTTTTCTTCGGAAAATGCTTTTGTGGTTCCTTCACTGGCAATTCGTAAAGACATTACCGGTAACTATGTGTATGTTGTAAATAAAGAAGACAACAAAGATATTGTTGCTAAAAAATATGTTACTACAGGTTTATCATACGACGAAAACACAATGATTACAGATGGCTTAACAAAAAACGACCAGGTTGTTGTGAAAGGTTTCCACCTTGTTAGTGCTGGTGTTTTTGTAAATCTTAGTAAGTAATTTGAAAATATATCAGGATGAAAGAATTATCAGATAAAATAGTAAGAGAGTTTAAACTAACAACTCTTGCACTTAAAAATAAAAACACGGTATATCTATTAACACTTATTTTATTATTCTTTGGTGTTTATTCGTACCGTCATTTGCCTAAGGAGCTTTTTCCTGAAATTGTGTGGCCACAAATTATGGTTCAGACAATCTATCCGGGAAACTCGCCTGAAGATATTGAGAATCTTATTACTCGTCCTTTGGAAAAAGAACTTGAGAATGTTCGTGGACTGAAAGAGATAACATCTATTTCTGCACAGGATGCATCGATGATATTCGTTGAATTTAATACAGATGTGGATATCGAAGATGCTTTGCGAAGAGTAAAAGATGCTGTGGATATCGGGAAAAATGAGCTGCCTAGCGGAGCAACAGAGCTACAGGATCCATTGGTTTTTGATATTGACTTCTCGGAGTTTGCCATTATTAATATCAACCTTTCGGGTGATTATAGTGTCGAAGAGCTTAAATACTATGCAGAGCAGTTGCAGGACGAATTTGAAGGCATTCCAGAAGTATCAAAAGCACTGATTGAAGGTGTGAACGATCGTGAGATTAAGATCAA
The DNA here is from genome assembly GCA_964587535.1 of uncultured Bacteroidales bacterium. Classification (GTDB taxonomy): domain Bacteria; phylum Bacteroidota; class Bacteroidia; order Bacteroidales; family UBA12077; genus UBA12077. Next base: position 1,484 of record CAZPMA010000174.1, on the reverse strand, counting down.
TGTGGACCTTTTGAAACTGGAAGCTATGGAGATATCTTTTTTTGATATTACCTCTGCTATTCGTGCCGAAAATGTTTCCATGTCGGGTGGTGAGATACTCCTGGGCCATACCCGCAGAAGTATCAGAACCATTGGTGAGTTTAAAAGTATAAAGGAACTTGAAAACATCATTATTAAGAGTAAAGATGGTAAAAATGTTTACCTGAAAGATGTTGCCGAAGTGGTTGATGGCTTTACCGAACCAACCAGCTTTGCCCGTTTAAATAAAGAATCGGTGGTTTCTGTTCAGGTGGTCAAAAAAGGGGGTGAAAACCTACTGTCAACAACAGATGAGATCTACAAAAAGCTTGATGAAGCAATGAAAAACAGGATCTTACCAAAAAATTTAGAATTATCTATCACCAACGATCAAAGCGAGATGGTAAAAATGCAGTTAAGCAACCTTGAAAACAGCATGATCATGGGTGTTATTTTTGTGGTTACTGTATTATTCTTTTTCTTAGGAACACGAAATGCTCTTTTTGTAGGATTAGCAATCCCAATGTCAATGTTTATTTCCTTTGTGGTAATTGGGGCAATTGATTTCAGAATTAATATGATTGTTTTATTTGCGTTAATTCTGGCCTTAGGAATGCTGGTGGATAATGCCATTGTGGTGGTAGAAAACATTCACCGTTTTATTGACAATGGATATTCGCCTTGGATTGCTGCCAAAGAAGCGGTTGGAGAAATTGCGGTTCCAATTATTGCATCTACTGCAACAACATTAGCTGCCTTTTTCCCATTGGCATTATGGCATGGTATTATGGGCGAGTTTATGAAATATCTGCCAATTACATTAATTATTGTACTAACATCATCACTGATGGTGGCTCTGGTTATAATTCCTGTTGTAGCAGCAACATTTATTAAAGAGAAGGACCCAAATGGAGACAATAAAAAAGTATATCGCAGAAAACGTGCGCTAATGATTGCCTTTGGAATGATATTCCTTGGTGCACTGTTGCTATTAACAGACAAGCGTGTGTTGGCTAACCTTATTATTTTATTTGGATTTATTGGAGTTCTGCATGTTGCATTCTTAAGAAGGATGGAGTCGTGGTTCCAGGATATTTTCCTTGTAAAGCTTGAGAAATTATATTGCAGAGCAATTAAATACGCTTTAAAAGGTAAAAGATTATTAGTATTCTTCTTTGGTACCGTTTTATTAATGGCCATCACAATCAGTCTTTTCTTTTCGCGAATGCCAGATATAATTTTATTTCCTGACGCCGACCCTAACTATGTAAACATTGTTGCTGAACTTCCTATAGGTACTGATATTACAGGAACTAATGAATTTGTTAAGCAAATGGAAGATGATCTGTTTAAGTTCCTTGAGCCATATAAAAGTGATGATGGAGAACCTTTGACAGAATCCGTTTTAACAACTGTTGGTAAAGGAGATCCTATGGATTTTTCTGCAGGGTCAAAAGCAAACCAGG
>CAZPMA010000173.1:0-3420 GCA_964587535.1 uncultured Bacteroidales bacterium | reverse complement strand
TCACCTACTTTTAAAGTTTTAGAAGAAGGTGCAGCAACGCTTTCAAAAGAAGAAGCTGGAAGATTAGCTCAGCGCCAACAAAAGTTTATTCAACACTTACAAGCTGCTCTTGTTCGTATTGAAAACAAAACATACGGTATTTGTCGCGAAACGGGTAAATTAATCTCTAAGGAAAGACTTCGTGCAGTGCCACATGCAACATTAAGCATAGAAGCTAAACAAAATCAACGTTAAAAATTTTTAACATATTTTATGAAATGATTGGGCCAAAATGGTTCAATCATTTTTTATTATTCAACTCTTTTTAATAGTTTTACAGGCAATAAAATTGGATAAAAATGAAATCAATCACTTCAAAGTCAATATTACTTGTTATACTTATATTAATTATTGATCAGACGCTAAAAATTTGGATTAAAACCCATATGATACTAGGCCAGGAATATAAAATTTTAGGCGATTGGTTTATTATCCATTTTACTGAGAATAATGGAATGGCTTTTGGAATGGAATTCTGGGGAAAAAATGGTAAAATATTTTTAACTCTGTTTAGAATTGCTGCAGTTATAGGAATAGGCTGGTATATTAAAATGCTTATTAAAGAAAATGCACCAAAAATGGTTATTATTAGCATTTCTTTAATATTTGCAGGTGCTTTAGGCAACATTATCGACAGTGTTTTATACGGAGTAATATTTGATGAAAGCTTTTATCAGGTAGCCGAATTTATGCCCAAAGATGGTGGTTATTCTAGTTTGCTTCAAGGAAGAGTTGTTGATATGCTATATTTTCCAATCCTAAAAGGAAATTATCCTGAATGGTTTCCTTTTTGGGGTGGACAAAGATTTATATTTTTCAGACCTGTATTTAATATTGCAGATTCTGCAATAACCATTGGCGTTGCTTATATATTGCTTTTTGAAAGATCTTTCTTCAAACACATGAAATAAAAATTAATGGCTGAATAATAAAAAGTTTTCGAAATTCGTAAAAATATCGTTACTTTAGTTTATTAATTAAATTCAGCAATTATGTATCATATTATTGTCCCAATAGACTTTTCAGAAGAATCATTGAATGGACTTGAATTAGCCTTGCTTCTTTCAACACAAATTGAATGTAATATTGAACTTGTTTATGTTCAGAAAAAAAGCGTGGATTATCATCCTGGAACAAAAGAAGAAGAACAAAGATATGCTGAAAAAGAATTTAATAAAATAATAGAGAAATATACTCCCCGCCTGACAGGGAAAAATACTTTATCATATATATTAAAAGTTGGAAGAATTTATAGAGAAATTGTAAATCAAGCTGAATCCTTTTCTGATTCAATTATTGTAACATCAACGCATGGAGCATCAGGATTTGAGAAATTTTTTATCGGAAGCAACACATTTAAAATAATAACTGCAACATCCAAACCTGTATTTACAACAAGGGGAGGAATCATTCCTGAAAATATTTCTAAAATTATTTTACCACTAGATATCTCTGCTGACACAAGACAAAAATTGCCTTTTACAGCAGAAATAGCAAAAATTTTTAACGCCGAAGTACATGTAATTACTGTTACATCTCTTCAAACAGAAGACATTAGTAAAAAGTTGACAGCATTCTCAAAACAGGTTTGTGAATACCTTGATAATAAAGGTGTAAAATATGAAACAGACAGTTTAGTAGGTTCTAACTTAATCGAATTGATCTTAAATTATGCTAACATGGTTAAGGCTGATTTAATTTCTATAATGACAGAACAAGTTTCGGATTCAAATTTTATATTGGGGACTGCCGTACAAGAAATGTTGAATAAAAGCACCATACCAGTACTGTCAATTAATCCCAAAGAATTGCATGTTTCAGGAGCTTTCAGAACGCAAGGGTAAATTCAATGAAACCAATTAAAATAAAACAGTAAAGACTATTTAAATTCTACGATAAAACAGTCTGGGAAATTCTTTTTTAATGATGTCAATAATGAATTTAATTCTTCTGGATTACTTTTATTTCCAACAATAATTCGATACACTTTTTGTTTTTTATAATTTGCTATTTCAACAAATATTTCTTCTTTAATTGTTTTTTTTAGATCGGAAATGAGTTTAATGATGTTATCATTCTCAGAATAACTGCCAATTTGAATCCCTTTCCCTGATGGGTTAACTTTTAATGAATTGAGTTTATAATAATCACTGCTTTCTTTAACTTCACTTTTCTTTTTATTGTCGGGTAAATCATTTGTATTTGCAATCGCTTCAACACGAACTTTTGCTAATCCATTTTCAACAAAACCAAGCTCCTTTGCCGCAGATTTCGATAAATCTATTATTCTATTATCAACAAAAGGACCACGATCATTTATTCTTACCACAACAAATTTATTGTTTTCCAGATTAGTAACTTTTACCACGGTTCCAAAAGGTAATGTTCTATGAGCTGCTGTTTTTTTAATATGATAATAAATCTCCCCATTGGCAGTTTTCCTGCCTTCAAATTTATCAGCATAAAAACTCGCTATTCCTGTTTTATTATATATTTTTTGGGCAACACCAGCACTTATGCTTAAATAGAAAAGTATAGCAGCGTTTAGCAACAACAATTTTAACTTCATTTTTGACAATATTTATTTTACAATTTACTAAACTTATTTTCTTTTCCAAAAAATAATTTTTCGACAAATTTAAATTTATAACGCGGATTTTAAGTTATAACAAGTGCTTTGAAAAATTGAATAAAATATATAATTTAGGTTTGGAATAATATTATTTAATATGCAAGTAAAAGGAACAAGTATTAAAACAACAAGAGACTTTGTTAAAGCAAAGTTTCCAAACAGATATGAGGAATGGTTAAAGGCATTGCCTGAAAATTCACAAATCCTTTTCAAGAATTCTGTAAATGTAGGAGAATGGTATGATCTAAAAATTGCTTTTACAGATCCGCTGGATAAAATAGTAGAGCTATTTTATAATAAGAACGCTCAAAAGGGGGGTGAAGAGATGGGAATGTATAGTGCCGAAATAGGATTAAAAGGCATATACAAAGTGTTTTTGTTGGTTGCCACTCCACAATATTTAATGAAAAGGGCAACCCGAACCATGGAAACGTTTTATAATCCTTCCGAGATTGAAGTTACAGAATCAAATGGAGTAACAACAGTTGCCATTAAGAAGTTTGATGGATTAACTCTCGCCTTAGAATATAGGATTGCTGGTTGGATATATAAAGCATTAGAATTATGTAAGCTTAAGGATATTCATTACAATATCACTTCTCATATTTCTTCCGGAGATAAACAGACAGTGATAAATTATAAGTGGAATTAAATAGTTAATATTTAAATTGGAACTTGAGGCGTAAGTATTTATACTTACGCCTTTTATGTTATTCAAATTTAGATATTTATACTGTTTTAATTGTTTT
>CAZPMA010000172.1:0-3488 GCA_964587535.1 uncultured Bacteroidales bacterium | reverse complement strand
TCCTGTCAGGGTTCAAAACCCTGACAGGATTCCTATAACAATTAAACAACCACATTTATATTTTTCACACTTATTTAATTCATACACGCAAGCGTTTAATAAAAGGTACCAACGTCACGGTAGTTTATTTGAACGCCCATTTAAACGAATTCTGATTGAAAATGAACAGTACTTAAAATACTTGGTTTATTATATTCACCATAATCCAGTTAGTCATGGTTTTGTAGAAGATATGATAGAATATCCGTGGAGTTCATATTTAACAATTGCTTCACCAAAGAAAACAAATCTAAAACGACAAGATGTAATTAATTGGTTTGATAATGTGGAAAATCTGAAAGGATTTCATCAGCAAAAGCATGATTTGGACAGAATTAAGCATTTAATATGATAAAATAAAGTCAATCATCTCAGGGTTTTAAACCCTGAGAGGATCAGATTTTAACTAAATGCCAGATTTTTAGCAGCATTTAACATAATACTCATCTCAGCAGCCCTGTAAATCTTAGCTTTTTCTACATCTTCCGATTTAAATCGAATATTCTTAATTGAAAAGTCAGATTTGTTTATGTTTAGCTCAAATTCCTTTGTGTTGTAAAGATAATCATCCTGATTTTCCTTTAAGGTAAATTTTTCACCTTTATGCTTAAATATTAAAGTATCATTGTTTTCCAGATAAAATCCTTCATCAGCTAGTTCAAACGATGTTTTGGTTAACCAAAACTTAGGTTTTTCTTTGTAAGGAGCACTATTTGTTGGACAGAAAGTGTTGCAATTTCCGCATTCATTACAAAAATTACCAATATTCAGAATTTGATATTTCTGATTTACTTCAAAGATTCCTTCATTTTGAATCTCGATATCGCCATCAGGATGTTTAACGGCTCGTTGTAAATAGTAACTAACAGGTTCTATTTCATAGGAATAATTTGCAAAATTAGGGCAAACGGTTGTGCAGATATTACAAATCTCGTCGCATTGTAAACAGCGTTCTGCTTCTTTTACAATGGTTTCCTTGTCAAGTGTTTCGCTAACCAGTTTAAAGTTCTTACGATCAGTTAAATCCAGTTCTTTTAATTCAGGAGCAAATTGCCTTTGTGCTCTTTTAAGGATAAGTTCTTTTTTAGTGAATTCTTTTTCTTTAGATTTTTTTTCAATGCTGAAATCCACCGAAGCTTGTTTCATGATCTGATCGGCAGCTTTTCGTCCATCGCCAATGGCTTTTATTGCTGTAGCAGCTCCACGCAAAGCATCACCGCCAATAAATACATTTTCAATTTGTGTTTGGTAAATTCCCACTTTAGCTTTTAAAAGATCTTCATGAACAAACTGAATATCCAGACTTTGCCCAATGGCTGGAATAATCGTGTCGCAATGAATTTCAAATTCAGAATTAGCTATTTTAACAGGTTTTGGTCTTCCTGATTCGTCAGCAGTTTTTAATTCCATTCTACTACAAAGCAATGCTTTAACATGACCTTTTTCTTGAATAACAGATTCAGGACCGGCTAATTCTATGATTTCCATTCCTTCTTCCAAAACAGCTTTTATTTCACCTTGATCGGCAGGCATTTCATTAATTGTACGACGATAAACAATGGTAACTTTTCCTTCTTTTCCAACTAATCGGTATGCTGTTCGTGCTGCATCCATAGCCGTATTTCCACCGCCAATGATTACTACATTTTTACCAATTCCTGTTTCTGAACCTTTTTTAGCATTAAAAAGAAATTCTAGTGAATCTAAAACACCTTCCGCATTGATTCCGTCTAATTGGAAAGGAGCGGAGAGTTGAGCTCCGGCACCCACAAAAATGTAATCATAATCAGTTTTTAATTGTTCAAATCGTTTTTTGTCAATTGCTTGATTGTAATTAATTTGAACACCAAGATCGGTTACACGTTTAAAATCTTTATCAATTGCTTCATCTGTTAAACGAAAACCCGGGATAGCATATTGAACCATTCCGCCCGCTTTCGATTTTGATTCAAATACTTCAACCGAAAATCCTGCTAAAGCAAGGTAATATGAACACGATAATCCGGAAGGACCTGCACCAATTACTGCAACTTTTATATTGTTTTTATCAGAAGGAGTTAATTTAACTTCATTCTGCTCGGAAATAAAACGTTTAACTTCACGAATAAGCAATGAGTTATCATAATTAACCCTTGTACATTTATTTTGGCATAAATGATCACAAACCATTCCTGTGATCGAAGGGAAAGGATTCGTTCTTAAAATAACTTCATAGGCTTTATCAAACTGACCTGTAGAAGTGTAATACATATAATCGGGAATATCCTGATTTGTAGCACAGGTGTCTTTACAAGGAGCTGAAATACAATCGAAATATTCTAAATTACGATTTGTTTTTATATCAGGATCTTTGATTGATTTACGTTTGTACAGTCCTGATTTTAAAACGGTATCAGCATATGTATTTAAATTCTCTAAACTTTTTTCTTTAGATAAAGCAAGATTAATATCCTGTTTAACTAATTCATTAAAATACTGATGAAGTCTCATGTACCCGCCTGGCTTTAGCAAATCAGAACTTACAGTAACTGTTTTAAAGCCGCAATTTAAAATATCAGAAATATTGAATGCATCAGCTCCTGCTGAAAAGGATAATTGCAATTCACCTTTAAATTCGTTTTGCAGCTTTTTCGCAACATTGATCGAAATAGGATGTAATGATTTTCCACTCATATACATCATATCCACATCTTTACCAAAAATATTCTTATTATTAACCGATTCAAGTGTATTGGTTAATTTAAGGCCAAAATGCAGGTTTTTCTTTTGCGCGGTATCCAATAATGATCTGATAATTAATAATGCATCAGGATACTTTAAATCGTGTTCAAATGCTATATCCGGAACAAGGGTTTTAAAATTTAATTTATCATTAAGTATTTCTCTTAATCGTTCGGGTCCCAGTAAAGTTGGATTTAACTTAACATAGGTATGTAAATTCTTTTCTTCCAGTAAATACTTTGCAATATCTTCAATTTCATTGGCAGGGCAACCATGCATGGTTGAAAGCGTTATGTTATCAGAGATTTGAGTTGGAATTTGGATTGATTCAATTTCAGGATAAATGCCTTTAATTTCATCAACACTTTCTTTTAATTCTAGAGAGCAATCATTCATTTTTTCAAAGAACCACTGAACATTATCCTTTAAGATCCCTTCCAGGTTATAACCTACACTCATATTGAAAATAGTGTTGATTTTATCACCAAAACCAAATTTATGATTCAGAATGTGAATGATGATCCATGCATTGAGATATTCATTAAAGCTATCTTTTATTTTTAATTCTTGCGACCATTCACAGTTATAGCCTTCATCCTGCATATCAATACATGGCTTGGCAATCTCCAATTCATCAAGCGTTTGAATAATTTTTAATTCGATATAACGAGCTCCCATTATCCACGAAGCAATTATATTTTGTGCCATTTGCGTGTGCGGTCCAGCTG
>CAZPMA010000171.1:0-3507 GCA_964587535.1 uncultured Bacteroidales bacterium | reverse complement strand
ATGCAATTGCTGGTGGAGCTAACTTAACAAAAGCTGATGCTAAAAAAGCTTTAGACGCTTTCATTAAAAGTACTACAGATTCATTAAAAAAAGGAGACAGAGTTGCTTTAGTAGGTTTCGGATCTTTCTCAGTAGCTAAAAGAAACGCTAGAACTGGTAGAAATCCACAAACTGGTAAACCAATTACTATTAAAGCTAAAAACGTTGTTAAATTTAAATCTGGTAGCGATTTAGCTGACGCTGTTCAATAAGATATTGGATCGAATACATTAGGGAGTGCATCATATTTGTACTCCCTTTTTTTTTAATTGCAGAATGAATGAAAGAACTTATTAATTTCTTACAAGATTTTGTTACCGAAAATAGAGTAAATACCTTCGATAAAGTTCTTGATGAACGAACACGATATATTACAATTGCACTTGAAGATATTTACCAATCACAAAATGCTAGTGCAGTTTTAAGAACTTCAGATTGTTTTGGTATTCAAGATGTGAACATTATCGAAAATCGAAATCAGTATACTATAAATCCTGATGTTGCCTTAGGTGCTTCGCAATGGTTAACACTTAATAAGTATAATTCAAAAGAAAACAATACACTTGATGCAATTCAAAACCTGAAAAATAAAGGATACAGAATTGTAGCTACATCCCCACATACTTCCAAAGTTGATTTGCCAGATTTTGATTTATCAAAAGGAAAAGTTGCCTTGTTTTTTGGGACTGAACAAAACGGACTGTCAGATTTAATGATTGAAAACGCGGATGAATATTTAAAAATCCCAATGTTTGGATTTACCGAAAGCTTTAACATCTCTGTTTCTGCAGCTATTATAATTCATAGTTTGACAAATAGATTAAAAAACTCAAATATTGACTGGAAACTGTCCGAAAAGGAGAGAGATGAATTAAAATTAGCTTGGTTAAAGCAAACAATCAAAAGTTCAGATATGCTGATAAAAGAATTTTTATCTAAGAAAAAAAACATTTAATCATTAAATTTCGTATATTAATGTAATTTTTTTGGTAAAGTAATACTAGGTTCTTCTTTTATTTTTTCTATTTTTATGACTTTAATTAGATAGTATGAATTGTATTTTAATTGATGATGACGTCCTTTCTCGACGAGTAATAGAAGAGTTTATCAATCGAACTGATTTTCTTGATCTTAAGCATTCATTTCAAACAGCTGTTGAAGCAATTAATGTTTTAAACCAGGAACAAGATGAAATAGATTTGATATTTTTGGATATTGAAATGCCAGAAATGGATGGAATCGACTTCTTAAATACATTAAAGAATTTACCACAAGTTATTATTGTATCTTCAAAAGAGAAATATGCAATTGAAGCTTTTGATTATGATGTTACTGATTATTTATTAAAACCAGTAACATACGGTCGCTTTTATAAAGCAGTGTTAAAGGCAAAAAATGTGCATGAATCAAGAAATAAAAATCAAGTAGATGAAATTTTCATAAAGAAAAACTCAGCACTTGTTCGTTTAAAGTATGAAGAAATTTTGTGGGTCGAAGCTCTTGAGAATTATGTAATATTAAATTCATTTGGGGAAAAGTATACTATTCATTTTACTATGAAGTCTATTGAAACGCAATTGCCTACTAATCAGTTTAAAAGAGTGCACAGATCATATATTGTTAATGTAAAGAAAATAAATAGAATTGAAGATAATTCTATTTATATTAAATATAACGAAGGCCTTAAAGGAATACCAATAGGTAAAGCTTATAAAGATAAATTTATGAATGAAATCAATTTAATGGGTAAATAGACATTCATAATTTATAATTTTGCAAATTGGGTAAATACCCAATTTTTTTTGTTTTTAAAAATGATGTTATGATATCTCAAAGACAATTATTTCTTAATCATGTAGGGCAGACTTCAGATTTTCCTTTGAAGCTCGAGATTTCAAGAGCTAACGGTATTTATATGTATGATGAATCCGGGAAATCATATATTGATTTAATATCAGGAGTTTCGGTTAGCAATGTTGGACATTTACATCCGAAAGTTGTTCAAGCGGTTAAAGATCAAATCGAAAAATATATGCACCTAATGGTGTATGGCGAATATATACAGTCACCACAAGTTGAATATGCTTCAAAAATTAGTAAACTGTTACCAGAAAAATTAAATTCTACTTATTTTGTTAATTCTGGGAGTGAAGCAATTGAAGGTGCTCTGAAACTAGCTAAAAGATATACCGGACGATCAGAAATTATTTCGTATAAGAATGCTTATCATGGTAGCACTCATGGTGCATTAAGTGTTATGGGTAACGAAGAGTTTAAAAACTCTTTTAGACCTTTACTTCCTGATATAAAGCACATTAAATTTAATGCAGTAGATGATTTAGATTTAATTACTAATAAAACAGCATGTGTTTTAGTTGAACCCATTCAAGGAGAAGCAGGTATTCGTATTCCAGAAAGCAATTATTTACAAAAACTACGAGCAAAATGCGATTCCACAGGAACATTACTAATTTTTGATGAGATTCAAACAGGTTTTGGTCGCACAGGAAATATGTTTGCGATGGATGAATATAATGTAATACCTGATATTATGACAATAGCGAAAGGAATGGGTGGTGGAATGCCAATTGGTGCTTTTATTTCTTCTCGTGAAATTATGTCAAGTTTTAAAACGAATCCAATTTTGGGACATATAACAACATTTGGTGGACATCCGGTTTCTTGCGCTGCTGCAAATGCAAGTTTAGATGCTTTAATTGAGGAAGATATTATGAATGATGTTAAAAGAAAAGGCGAGTTATTTAGGGAATATCTAAAACATAAGGCAATAAGAGAAATTAGGGGCATAGGTTTATTTATGGCTGTTGAGTTAAAAGATTTTGATCAGGTTAAATCAGTAATTGATCGAGCGATTCAACTTGGACTGGTAACTGACTGGTTTTTATTTCATGATAGTGCTTTTAGGATAGCCCCTCCTTTAATTATTAATGATGAGCAAATTAAATCTGCTTGTGATATTTTATTAAAAGCAATTGATGAAACTATAAAATAATTTATATTCTATTTAAGTTTTATAAATATAATGTTAAATAAAATGAGATACGTTTTGTTCTTTATTCTTTTGTTAGGCTCGAAATTTTCTTTTGCAGATACGAATAATCTTAAGGCTTATGAAGATAGTTTGCAGATATATTTTATAAAATTAGCGTCTGAAAAAAATGATATTGTAAAAGAAGAGTTAAATGAAAAAATAGTAAGCTTTTTTAGAAAAGCCCTAAATGAAGATGTATCATTTGAATTTAATTTTTCAAAACTTAAGTATGTTGGAATTATTTATTCAGATAGTTATGATCTCCGGATAATTACATGGAACCTTCCATACAATGACAGAACATATAAATATTTTGGATTTATTCAGTATAAAAAATCAAAACGGAAAAACATCGTATTTACTATTGGTTTTTGTGCTTCTTTTGGTACCGATCGAAACTTGTTGTAGTATTCCAT
>CAZPMA010000170.1:0-3513 GCA_964587535.1 uncultured Bacteroidales bacterium | reverse complement strand
GTTCTAATAAAAATTAGAACGGTTCTTTTTCCAAATCTTTATAAGTATAAATCCAAATAGCATGCCACCCAGGTGGGCAAAGTGTGCTATATTACTTCCCGGTTGTGTTAATCCTAGCCAAAGCTCTACGCCACCATAAATAATTACAAACCATTTAGCTTTTATTGGGATAGGTGGGAATAATAACATTAATTGTGTATTAGGGAAAAGCATTCCAAATGCCAACAGAACTCCAAAAACAGCACCTGACGCTCCAACTGTAGGAATATTCATTTTAAATGCTAATAATTCTCTGACATACTTTTGTGCTGTTGCAACATATGCTGTTGATTCCGGATTTGAATACCAGCTATCTAATAGTTTACTATAAATTTGAGAATAATATTCAGGAAAATGCTTTTTTACTAACATTGCAAAGGCTTCAGGCGAAGGAGTATTAGTAAATGCCTGTAAATCATTTAATATTCCAGAAATTTGTAAATGAATAACAAAAGTATGTAAAGCCGCTGCTCCTAATCCGGTTACAATAAAATAAATAAAGAAACGCTTGCTCCCCCAAACAGTTTCTAAAACTCTACCAAACATCCACAATGCAAACATATTAAAGAATAAATGCATTAGGCCACCATGCATAAACATGTGAGTTACGATTTGGTATGGTCTGAAATATTCAGATTTAAAATAATGTAATCCAAGAGTTTGGCTTAACTGAGTACCAAACAAATTTCCTAATACCCAGGTAGCTAAAAGCATTAAAATATTAATTACTATTAAGTTCTTTACAACTGGGGGTATATCTCTAAAACTATTACTATTCATTTTAAATCATTTTAATTAAATCGTTTTTCTATTTCATCTGTTTTTATGATGCTTACAATTAGTTTGCCAAATGGTGAATAGTTCGGATTTTGGCAGGCAAAAAGTACATCGATCATTTCACGCATTTCTTCCTGTGTTAAAACATGATTGCTACTGATTGCTGATGCTTTAGCCAAAGCTTTTGCTATTTTTTCTTTTACTTCTTTCTTAAAATCAACTTCGCCATGAAGTAGTTCATTTAAAAATTTATCTAAAATTTGCTCTGGCTCCTGGTTACTTGAGTCTGCAGGCATGCCATTCACTACAATTGAGTTTCCTCCAAAATCTTCAATGTCAAAGCCAAGCATTCTTAGATCAGGGTTTATATCCATTATTATTGCATGATCTTTAGTGTCTAACTCAATGGTTTTAGGATACAATGTTTTTTGCGTTGGGATCGATTCGGATGAAAGATTTGTTAAAAATTTTTCAAAAAGGATTCTTTCATGTGCTCTTTTCTGATCAACAATCATTAATCCTGACTTTACAGGAGTTAATATGTATTTATTTTTATATTGAAAATATTTTTGGCTTAATCCGGAGCCTGAAATTTTTGTTTGTGTGTTTTCAGTTGAGATAAATGAAAAGTCAGAATTGGTATGAGTATCCTGGTTTTTTTCATTTTCAAATCCCAAATATAGTTTATCCCAATTTGCCATGTTTTCTTTTTCCAGCGACATGGCCGAGCTTTTAGGGTTGCTTCCTATTGATCGGACTGAATTAGAAGGTTTCGTTTGCTCAAAAGGATTAAAAGTCGGGTCAATTTCTATTTGTGGCGTTTTTACATCAGTATCTTTTGATAGTACCGGAATGTCAAATCCCTGCTCCTGATCAAAGTCTAGTGATGGAACAATATTATTTTTCCCCAGGGTTTGTTTTACTGCGGCATGCAAAATCTGCCAAATTGCCTGTTGATCTTCAAACTTTATTTCTGTTTTTGTAGGATGAATATTTACATCGATAGTAGTTGGATCGGCTTCAAAATATAAAAAGTAGGAAGGTACCATTTCTGGCTGAAGAATCTGATCGTAAGCATTCAATATTGCTTTATGAAAATATGCACTGCGCATAAATCGGTTATTAATAAAAAAGTATTGTTCTCCGGATTTCTTTCTTGCATATTCTGGCTTGCCAATAAAACCTTTTATTTTAATAATACTTGTATTACTTTCAATGGTAATCAGGTTCTGGTTAATTCTTTTCCCAAAAACAGAAACAATTCTTTGTCGGATATTTGTTTTAGGCAAGATATAAACTTCAGAATCATTATGATAAAGCTTGAAATCGATATCCGGATTGGTTAAAACAATTCGCTGAAATTCATTAATAATATGGCTAAACTCAGTAGTGTTTGATTTTAAAAATTTTCGTCGTGCCGGAACATTATAAAATAAATTTTTGACAGCAAAATTAGTTCCGGTAGCACAACTGGTAATTTCCTGACTTTGTACTTTTGAACCTTCAATAGTAATATGTGTTCCAAGTTCATTTTCCGACATTCGGGTTTTTACTTCGACATGTGCAATAGCAGCGATAGATGCCAGCGCTTCTCCACGAAAACCCATTGTGTGTATAGCAAATAAATCATCGGCAGTTTTAATCTTCGAAGTAGCATGTCGTTCAAAAGCTAAACGGGCATCAGTATCCGACATACCCGAACCATTATCAATAACCTGGATTAATGTTCTTCCGGCGTCTTTAATATTAACAGTTATTGAATTAGCCTGAGCATCAACTGCATTCTCAACTAATTCTTTAACAACTGAAGCAGGACGCTGTATAACTTCTCCTGCAGCAATTTGATTTGCAACAGAATCAGGTAATAACTGGATAATATCTGCCATTGAATTTATAAAATTTTAATAGTAAAGTAGAAAATAGACAATAGTAAACAATATGACAAGGATAACAATAAATCGAATTGTAGATTTTTTTTTGGTTTCCTGTGATTTTTTAAAATAACCACGCATTTCTCCTTTCCTTATTGTTGAGACATATGGTTTATTATTATCACCATCTTTAATGCCCATTTCCTGCTTAATTTGTTCTACCCTTTTATCAAGATCTTCTTTTTGTTCGTCGTAATATATAGGAGTAAAACTAAATTTTTTATTTCTTGGAGTATGAAAAAGTTTTATTGCCATAATTTCAAAATTAATAGCGACAAAGTTATCTATTATTTTTTCATTAAATAAATTTTATAAAATGATAATCAAAAATCATCTTTTGATTTAACAAATTTTAAGATAAGTATAAAACTCAATGATCTTTTTAACATATATTTACAAGCTCAAAGTGCAAAAAGGCTTATTGAAATTAAAATAATATAATTAAATGTTTGTTAATCAGATAAACTTTTATATTTTTGCATTCCCAAATTAGAGATATTATAACTGTTAAAATAATAATAGATGTACGCAATTGTAGAGATAGCAGGCCAACAGTTTAAAGTAGAGAAAGACAGTAAGATTTTTGTTCATCGTTTAGACGCTGAAGAAGGAGCAACTGTTGAATTTGAGAACATACTGTTGATCGATAACGACGGTAAGGTAAAAGTCGGAAAACCTCACGTGAAGTCTGCAAAAATTTCCGCTAAAGTAATTGCTCACCAAAAAGGTGACAAAGTTCTTGTTTTCAAGAAAAAGAGAAGAAAAG
>CAZPMA010000169.1:0-3562 GCA_964587535.1 uncultured Bacteroidales bacterium | reverse complement strand
CAATTAAGCTATCTACAGTATGGTCCATATCCACTAATAAATCCCTTGCTAGAACACCATACTGAATACCCACTTCGAACATATTACCTTTTACTGTTAAAAAAGGTACACCTTCTTTAAACTCCAGTTTACCTTCATGAAAAACCCTTGATCCATCAGGCAACTCTTCATATTTAAAATCTTGAGAAAATCCACAAATTGCCATGAACAGCAATAAGATTAGAGTAGATATAAAACGCATAATTTTACTTGTATTAATTAAACTGTAGTAAAAATAAGAATTATAAAATCAAAACCAATGAATATAAAAAAAGCCCGAAAAAAATTCGGGCTTCTAAATAAGTTTTATTTCATTATAAATTCTTTACTTCATTAACAATTTTCTGTAAGCTGTCTTTTGCATTTCCGAATAGCATCCGCGTTTTATCGTGATAGAACAGATTATTTTCTATTGCAGCATATCCTTTACCCATTCCGCGTTTCATAACAATAACATTTTTAGCTTTTAATACCTTAACAATTGGCATTCCATAGATTGGACTCGATGGATCAACTTCAGCTGCAGGATTTACCACATCATTTGCACCAATAACCACCACAACATCTACATTATCCATTTCTCCATTTGCTTCATCACTTTCAATCAGCTTTTCGTAAGGAACATCTGCTTCAGCTAATAAAACATTCATATGACCAGGCATTCTACCAGCAACCGGGTGAATTGCATATTTTACATCCACACCTTTTTCTGATAACAGCTTATCTAATTCGTGAGCTAAATGCTGTGCCTGAGCCACTGCCAGTCCGTACCCGGGAACAACCATCACTTTTTGTGAATAACTTAACAAAATTGAAGCATCAGTTACCGATATTTCCTTTATAGGCCCTTGGTCTGATTCTGCCGCAGCACCCCCACCACCAAATGCGCCTACAATTACATTAAACAGTGATCTGTTCATTGCATTACACATTAAAATGGTTAGAATGGTACCTGCTGAACCCACAAGAATCCCACCGGTTAACATTACTAAGTTATCATATAAGAATCCGCCCATTGCTGCTGCAATACCAGTAAATGAGTTTAGTAATGAAATTACCACTGGCATATCTGCACCACCAATTGGCAATACAAACAACACCCCATAAATTAATGAGATTGCAAGTAAAATATAAATAAATGGTTGTAACTCGATTGGATCAACTTGCCCTCGTGTCATTAAATATCCTACGAATGTTAAAATAATCAGTAATAATAATATATTGACTACACGTAATAATCTTGAACGAACATCTTTTATCTTTCCATCCAGTTTACCATAAGCAATCAAACTTCCGGCAAATGAGACGCTACCAATAACTAAGCCAAGAAATATTACAAGAGCTTGCCAGTTTAACATTCCGTGCTCAGCTATTAACTCTTTTTGAATATGAGGAAATTCCATTATTGATATTAAAGCTGCTGCTGCTCCACCCATTCCATTAAAGAATGAAACCAGTTCAGGCATTTTTGTCATTTTTACTCTACGTGCAACAATCCAACCTAAAACTGTTCCTATTACAATAGCTGCAAAAATATACCCAAAGTTTCCCATTTTATATCCATCCTGTCTGTGCAGCAACATTGTTCCGATTATTGCAATGATCATCCCTGCAGCCGCCCATAAGTTACCACGTTTTGCAGTATCGGGGTGACTTAACATTTTTAAACCTAGAATAAATAGTATTGAGGCAAGCAGGTAAATAATCTCTAAAACAGAGTCGCCAAATGTAAACTGTACCTGTTTTGAAAATTCTATAATTTTATCCATAACTCAACTATTTTTTAGGTTTCTTTTTAAACATATTGAGCATTCGATCCGTAACAACAAAACCTCCTACAACATTTAATGTCCCTAGTAATACAGCTAAGAAACCTAAAATAAGGTTCAATGTTGTTTCAGCATGTCCTAATACAATGATTGCTCCTATAATTACTACTCCATGAATCGCATTTGCTCCAGACATAAGTGGTGTATGTAGCACAGCAGGAACATGCGATATAACTTCAATACCAAGAAATATTGATAATATCACGATAAAAATCGCTTCGGCATTTACATATATAAATTCAAAAATTGATTCCATATTAAGATTGATTTATTGTTTTGACTTAACTCTATCACTAATAATTTCCTTTTTATGCGTAATGCAGGTACCGGTAACTATTTCATCATCAAAATCCAACTTCATATTTCCTTCTTCGTTAATAATCAATTTCATAAAGTTGATGATATTATTACCATACATTTTACTTGCATCAGAAGGTATTTCACTTGGAAAATTTGAGTTCCCGATTATCTTAACATTATTTACTTCAACAATCTGATTATTAATAGTAAGCTCACAATTTCCTCCGGTAGATGCAGCCAAATCCACAATAACAGATCCCGGCATCATATTTTCTACAGTATCCTTAGTAATAAGTACTGGTGCCTTTCTACCAGGTATCTGCGCTGTAGTAATAACAACATTTGCTTTTTTTGCATGATCCTGAATTAGTTGTTGTTGTTTCTGTTTAAATTCTTCAGTTTGTTCAACAGCATAGCCACCAGCATTTGCATCATCACTGGCTCCTTCTACTTCAATAAATTTACCACCCAGACTTTGCACTTCTTCTTTTACGGCCGAACGTACATCAAAAGCTTCAACTACGGCTCCTAACTTACGGGCGGTAGCAATTGCCTGTAATCCTGCTACCCCGGCCCCTAAAACCAGCACTTTTGAAGGTCTGATTGTACCCGCAGCAGTCATAAACATTGGGAAAAATGAAGGTAAATGATTAGCAGCTTCTAATACTGCTTTGTAACCAGCTACGGTTGCCATAGATGATAAAACATCCATCGACTGAGCCCGCGTTGTTCTGGGCACCATATCCATGCTAAAAGAAGTAATATTTCCATCTTTAAATAAATCCAACAAATCTCTATTTATCAATGGCGCATATGCAGTCAAAACTGCTTGTCCTGACTTTAATGATTTATATTCATCCTTACTTAATGGATTTATACTAATAATCAAATCAGAATTGCTTAATATCTTTTGACGCTCTTCCCTAGTTGCACCTTTTTCGGTATAATCCTTATCAGAATAAAAAGATTCTGATCCTGCATTTTTTTCTACTAAAACCTTTGTTTTGAGTTTTATTAAAGTTTCTACATTATCAGGTAATAATGTAACTCTTTTATCAAATTCCGGTTCTTTTAAAATACCTATAATCATTTATTTATTACTTTTATTATTAGCCGATTATAATTTTGTTAACTATTTTACTCTGTACTTGTAAACATTATTTATTTTTTTTTGTTCAATGCTTAAACACAAATAAAAGGGCTATTAAATGAAGAAAATATATGATATACCTTTGATTTTAGTTAATTTTAAAGATGTTAATAATTTTAACTTTCTAAATGAAAAAGTTAAACAAAAGGCAGGCAATTTTTATTAAGTAACTTGATTATTAAATTATTGATCATGGATAAATTCTCTTTCTTAGGAAATTCAGATATAGATTCAATTGAAAAAA
>CAZPMA010000168.1:0-3719 GCA_964587535.1 uncultured Bacteroidales bacterium | reverse complement strand
TATTTCTGAATATTTTTTACTTTTCCCACTTCCGTTTACAAGTTCTGAATAGTTAATTAAAACATACTTTCCTGATGGGGAAATTTTAGCAGAAGAAACATAGTTACCTTCTAAAACATCGTGAATAGTAAAAAGCCTTTTTGAGTTTAGACTTGATGTTGCTTCACAATCTTTATAGTCATCTGTATATTCAAAATTTGCTGCCAGTTTAATTTGTTCATCAGTTGTTATTCCTTGAATTGCTATTTCATGATTTCCTTTATCAAGTTCAAGGTTAATTTTTGTATTGTTTAAATCAGAACTTGACTTGGTATTTACTAAATTGCCATTTACATAAACTTTGAATAATGAATTTAATGTAAGATTTAATGTTCCTTTTGTCCATCGGTTTACTGACAAATAATTTTTTATTAGAAATAAATTGTTTGCAGATGATTCTGTTAAAAGAATACTGTCTGTTCCAATAATTACTGCATTCCACTGAATATCATTTTTTGCCACATTAATATGGGTTGTTTTAATCAAATTGGATATTTCAAATTTATCTCCATTAATATCCCCTTTATCAGCAAAAGCAGGCATGTTAATATCTGGCTGATCGGAAAGTTTCCATTCTTTTAAATCAATTTTATTTTGTGCTGTTGTTAACTGAAAAGCTAATCCAGCTAATAATAAGAAAATTAGTTTTTTCATGATGATTTTAATTGAGTTTTGTGTTTGACATAAATATGTGTTGCAAGTTTAACAAAGTTAAAATTTAATTTTATTGCGCATGAAAATATTCTGTTTAATGTGATAAGTATGTATGAATGCTTTTTCATATCTTTAATTAATGAAAAATCAACTGATAATTGCACATAGGGGAGAGTCTTTTATTGCTCCAGAGAATACTGTGGAAGCTGTAAAATTAGCATATGAAAAAGGTGTTTCTGCTGTTGAAATTGATGTGCGATTAACAAAAGACAAACAAATTGTTGTTATTCATGATGCACATACATGGAGAATTACAAAAAAATTAAAATGGATTCGCAGAACCAGTTTATCTGATCTAAAGAAACTTGATTTTGGAAATTATAAAGGGGAAGAATACAAAGGAGAAAAGATTCCAAGTTTAAATGAAATACTGGATTTAGTTACCGTAGGTAAAAAGTTAATCATTGAAATAAAAAGTAGTAAGGAGATTATTCCATTTTTAAAAGATGTTCTTAACAGGTATTCATTTAAAGCAGATCAAATAGAAATTATTAGTTTCAGCTTAAAAACTTTGGTAAAAGTAAAGGAGCTCATACCCCAGCATACTGTTTTGTGGATTCATTCTTTAGATTATTATCTGATTAGGAGAATTTTTAGGCCGTCATTAGAAACAATATTACGTAAAGCAAAAAAAAATGGAATAGATGGATTAGATATATGGGCAGGTAAAATATTAAATTCAAAGGCGATTAATAAAATTAAAGATGCAAAACTTAAATTATACACATGGACAATTAATAGTCCTAAAAAAGCTAAGTGGTTATTTGAACTAGGTGTAGATGGAATTACAACAGACAGAGCAAATTGGATTGAGAATCAATTAAAAGAGTTAAAATGTTAATTAGTGATTATTTATGGCAAAAGTAATTATTGGCATACATGGATTAGGTAACAAACCATCTAAAGAAAAACTTAAAGAGTGGTGGGAATTGTCTATGCTGGAAGGTTTAGCAAAAAGCAATCCAGAAATAAAATTGCCAGAATTTAAGTTAATCTATTGGGCCGATATTTTGTATGAAAATCCATTAGACGAAAATATTAAAGACAAAAAAAACCCTTTCTACCTGGATGAAAAGTATGTTTCAGGAAAGAAAAAACCAACTGCTGAAAATCACAATATAAGAAAAAAAATATTGGATTGGTATGATGAAGCAGCCGATAAGATATTCTTAAACGAAGATATGAGTATAAATTATTCTTTTATACCAGATACTATTATTCATAGTTATTTTAAAGATCTTGAAGCTTATTACATAAACAAGACAATAAGGTCAGATGGAACAATTATTCCAGCACGTGATGAAATTCGAAATAGGGTTATCAATGAACTTAAAAAATATGAAGGAGATGATATTTTTCTGATAGCTCACAGTATGGGATCAATTATTGCTTTTGATATTCTAACTTTTGCTTTACCTCATTTTAAAGTAGATACCTTAGTAACAATTGGTTCTCCCTTGGGAATTCCTTTTGTGCGAAGTAAAATTGCTCTGGAACAAAACGAAAAATTACGTTTAGGGTATAAATTAAAAACTCCACCCGAAGTTAAAAGATGGTATAATTTTTCTGATATCGAGGATGTAGTTGCGATTAATTATAGTTTAAAAGATGATTTTGATGCAAATGAGAAAGGAGTTAAAGCTGTTGATTTTATAATACATAACGATTATGAAATTAATAAAATAAAAAACCCACATAAATCTTTTGGTTATTTAAGAACAAACGAGTTTTCTAATGTATTATCTGAATTTATTGAGCGTGCAGAAGAAAGATTTATTCATAAAGTTAGACGTTTATTTAAAATTAAAAGAAGATTAAAGGATTAATTTTTAGCTATTTTGTTCGAGTTTCTTTAGAACTAAATCTTTATAGCTCCTGCTAATGGGTATTTCACTTGTCCCGATTTCTATATAATCATTGGTAAATGACTCAATATTTTTTAAAGAAATAATAAAGGAGCGGTGAGTTCTTAAAAATTTTTGTTGGGGAAGTTTAGCTTCAATATTTGTAATTGTTTCTCTGGTAATTATTGTTTTATCTATAAGATGAATCTTGATATAATCACTTAAACTTTCAATATATCTTATATCATCAAAATTAATTTTGATCATTTTTCTATCTGATCTTACAAAGATAAAATCATCATTGTCATTTATAATTTGTTTAACAGAACCATCTTTTTCAACATGCGATTCATTAAGATATTTATTGATTGCTTGTAATAATCTTTCAAATGATATAGGCTTTAATAAATAATCAACAGCCTGCAAGTTGAAACCATCAACAGCATATTCGCGATACGCTGTGGTGAAAATAATTTTAATGTCTTTATTGATTGATTTTGCAAAGGATAATCCTGAAATTTCAGGCATATTAATATCAAGAAAAATTAAGTCTATTTTATGTGTGCTAATTGTATTAAATGCTTCTAATGCCGATTTACAGCTACAAATTACTTTTATCGGTTCTATCCTTGATAGAAGTGTTTCAAGAATTTCCCGGGCAACAGGTTCATCATCTACAATAATGCATTGAATAGTATTAGGCATTTTTCAATTTGTTTAAATCATTTATAATTAAATTAACAGTATACCAGTTTTGGTTTATGCTAATATCTAAACTGTAATTGTCTTTATAATTTAGATCAAGACGTTTTCTAATATTTTCTAACCCAATACCTCCATTTTTATTGGTTTCTTCTTGATTTAATACTGTATTACGAATGGAAAAAGTAAGTTGATTTTCGGAAACATCAATCTTGATTTCAATTTTTAAAAACCCATCAATTAAACTACCGTGTTTAAAAGCATTTTCTATAAATGGAATCAAAAGCATAGGTGCCACCTGAATGTCATCATTAAAATCGTTGGCTTTAAATATAATTTTGAGAGTGTCTTTAAATCTGATCTTTTCCAGTTCAAAATATTCTTTTATATGCAGAACTTCTTCTTTTAAACTAACTAATG
>CAZPMA010000167.1:0-3840 GCA_964587535.1 uncultured Bacteroidales bacterium | reverse complement strand
CACCCATGACATGAATTCAGTAATGGAAATAGGTGATAAAGTTGTTTTTATTTATAATGGTGAAAAATGGTGGGAAGGAACAAAAAATGAGATTTTTGATACAAATAATGAAGAACTTAATAATTTTATTTTTGCTTCAAAGTTATCTCAGAAAATTAGAGAACTAAAAAACAACCACTAACCTAACTCATAAATCCGTTCTAATTTCTCAATATTAAAAATTTCTATTTGCTTTCCTTCAATCTGAATAAGTTTATCTTTTCTAAATTCAGATAAAACTCGTATTACATTTTCGGTACTCATATCAATTAATTCTGCAACTTCTTTTCTACTAATAGGCAAACTAAATTTCTCTGAATCATAAATATGCTTGGAAAAAAACAGCAATATATAAGCAATTCTACCCCGTAGCTGTCTTGTATTAATATCAATACGCGTTTTGATTACTGAATCAGAAACAGCACTTATTTTCTCAAAGAAATCTAAAGCAAATACACCGTTGTTTTTAATAAAATCTCTTATGAGCTCAAGCTTTACAAAACAAACGATAGAATCCTCAATAGCAGATATTGAATAAACATGCTTAGTATTTGAAAAAATACTTAATAATCCTATAAAATCCCTGGGCTTAGCAATACTGATAATATGTTCTTTAGAATTTGATTCCGTTTTATAAAGTTTAACCAATCCATTTTGTAGATAGATAAAAGCGTCTATTTCATCTCCTTCCAGACAAATAGTTTCTCCTTTTCTATAAAATTTCTCAATTTTATTTTCATTTATTCGTTTTAAATCATCTGTCGTTAGATTTTTAAACGCCCAAGATTTATAGACACAATCCTTGCAGTTAGTGACTTTCCTTGTTAATTCCATTTTATTCCTTCTTCCTATTCATAATGATATATATCATAAATGATATATATCATAATATTTAAAGATATAAATATATTTATATCTGTTATTTTTGTAACAGAATATTAATTATAAGTATAAAAATAATATAAAAAAAAGCGAAATGAAAAAGATTCTGATACTTGGTGCCGGAACAGGTGGAACCATTATGGCCAATAAGCTAAGAAAAGCTCTTGATCGTGAAGAGTGGGATATCACAATTGTTGACAAACATAAGACTCATTACTACCAACCCGGATTCTTATTTATCCCTTTTGGAATTTATAAAAAACAAGACGTAATAAAACCTAAAGCTAATTTTATTCCTTCCGGAGTAAATATCATTTATAATGACATTGATAGAATTATAGCCGAGGAAAACAAAGTTCTTTTGGATGGTGGAAAGGTGTTAAATTATGATTTCCTAATAATAGCAACAGGAACAAGAGTTGACCCATCAGAAACTCCTGGCTTAAAAGGAGAATTATGGCATAAAGAAATTTTTGATTTTTACACAATTGAAGGTGCCGTGGCCTTACAAGAATTTTTTGAAACATGGAAAGGTGGTCGACTAGTTATGAATATTGCTGAACTTCCTTTCAAGTGTCCGGTTGCTCCACTTGAATTTGTTTTCCTTGCTGATGAATATTTTACAAAAGTAGGAATACGCGACAAAGTAGATATTACTTATGTTACTCCACTTCCAGGTGCATTTACCAAACCTAAAGCAACTAAAATGCTGGGTGCTCTTTTAGAAGAAAAAAACATTAAAGTAATCCCGGATTTTTATCTTGAAAGTGTCGATAATAAGGAAAAGAAAATCAGATCATACGACGGTCAGGAGATTCCTTTTGATGTTTTAACTATTGTTCCTGTAAATAAAGGTGACGATATGGTCGAAAGAAGTGGTATGGGAGATGATCTAAACTTTATTCCTACTGATAAACATACATTGCGTTCAGAAAAATTTGAAAATGTTTTTGTTTTGGGCGATGCTTCAAACATACCTACATCAAAAGCAGGTTCGGTAGTTCATTTTGCTGCTGAAGTTGTTTATGATAATATGCTATGTGCAATTAAAGGACGCGAGTTAAGAGCAAAATTTGATGGACATGCAAATTGCTATATAGAAACTGGATTTGGTAAGGGATCTTTAATTGATTTCAATTACGAAACAGAGCCGCTTCCCGGAACTTATCCTTTACCTGGTGTTGGCCCATTTGGATTATTACAAAATACTAAAATGAATCATTACGGTAAAGTAATTTTTAGATGGATTTACTGGCACATGCTTTTGAAAGGAAAAGAACTTCCTATTGAAAACGAAATGTCAATGGCTGGTAAGAAAAAATAATAAATCTTAAAATTATTGAACCATGGAAGTTAAATCAGATAATGTTCAGAATCAAATAAGCCAGCTAAATCAGAAAGTTGATTTATTACTGGAATATGTTAATGAACAAAGATTAAAAAGTGAAACTATTGAAGATTTAGTATCTGATGTATCAATTATCAGTCAGGATGCTTTTAAAACTGTTGTTGATGAATTAGACACTCAAGGTATTGAATTAAATATAGATGATATTAAACTGCTCCTTTACAAGCTTATACGCAATGTAAACAATTTCTCTCAGGTAATGGATATGTTCGAAAGCGTAACTGACCTGCTTAAAGATGCAGGACCAATGATTAATGAAATGGGTATTGACTTTACACATAAGTTACATGAATTTGAACAGAAAGGTTATTTCGATTTATTTAAACAAATGACAGTATTAATAGATAACGCTGTTGTTGCGTATAATAAAACGGATTTTGACCAAAAGAAAAATTATTCTCTTTTTAAAATAATGAGAGAATTCAATAGTCCCGAAATAAAAAGAACCTTAGGATTTTTTCTTGATTTCATTAAAAATCTATCAATTGAAACAACAAATAATAAATAATTAAATAAGTATAACTTTTAAAACTAAAATTATGGCACAAAAAACAATTGCAGGTATTAGCTTAGAAATAACAGACGACGGATACTTAGCAGATCCATCACAATGGACAGAAGAAATAGCTAAAGAAATGGCTAAAGAAGAAGGTATTGAACTAACCGATAAGCATTTTGAAGTAATTAAATTCATTAGAGAGAATGCTGAATCAGGGCTTACAATTCGTAAAGTTGGTAAATCAGGTATTGTAGATATCAAAGGTTTTTATGATCTATTTCCTGGCGGACCATTAAAAATTGGCAGTAAAATAGCAGGAATTAAGAAGCCAGCTAGTTGTGTTTAATTTAAACCATAAAAGCTATGTCTGAAAAAAAAGATACACAAGTAAAAAAAGTTGCTATAATCTGTGCTAAAGCATCTATTGAAGATGTATATGCTGCATTAGTAATGGCAAACGGAGCTGTAATGGAAGGAATGGAAGCAAAAGTATTCTTTACTTTCTTTGGCTTAGATGCGATTACAAAGAAACAAATGAATAAACTACATACTGCTACTGTTGGAAATCCTGGTATGCGTATGCCTGGTGGTTTACCTTTCCCAACATTATTAGGAACAATTCCTGGAGTTGAAGCAGGTGTTTCAGCAATGATGAGAAGTCAGATGGAAAAGCTAGATATTCCACCAGTAGATGAATTTTTAGATATGATTACTGCAGGTGGTGGTGAAATTTACGCTTGTAAATTAGCTGTTGATATGTTTAAATTAAAGAAAGAAGATTTAAGCGATCATGTAATTGATATTATCACTATTGGCGATTTTTATGCAATGGCCGGTGGCGAAGGATCTCAGGTAATTTTTACTTAAAAATAACATTACTATAAATAAAAAACCCTGTTGATTTATGATCAACAGGGTTTTCTTTATATTGAATAATTGATTATTCTGATTTACTTCCAAATTTGAAATCAACTCCTACAGCAATAAAGATATTATCTTTATCATATGTTTC
>CAZPMA010000166.1:0-3888 GCA_964587535.1 uncultured Bacteroidales bacterium | reverse complement strand
AAAACTTAATGGATGGAGTAAGTGGCTCTAACCTTATTACTCACTTTGACGCAACTAAATTTAAAACAAGATTTGCTTGCGAAGTAAAAAACTATGACCCAAATCAATACTTTGACAGAAAAGAAGCAAGAAAATTGGATCGTTTTGCTCAGTTTGCACTAGTAGTTGCTGACCAGGCTATAAAAGATTCAAATCTTGATCTTGAAGCAATCAATCATGATGCTGCTGGTGTTATTTGGGGATCTGGTATTGGTGGTATAGAAACTTTTTTGGAAGAGGTAAGGAATTATGTTAATGGTGATGGAACACCTAGATTTAGCCCTTTCTTCATTCCAAAAATGATTTCTGATATTGCCGCTGGTCATATCTCTATGAAGTATAATTTTAGAGGACCAAACTTTACAACAGTTTCTGCTTGTGCATCATCTACAAACGCAATGATTGATGCCTTAAATTATATTCGTTTAGGAAAAGCAGATATTATTCTTACAGGAGGTTCAGAAGCAGCTATTAATGAAGCTGGTATGGGAGGCTTTAGCTCAATGCAAGCGATCTCATCAAGGAACGATGAATATGAATCAGCTTCTCGCCCTTTCTGTAATACCCGTGATGGATTTGTTATGGGTGAAGGTGGCGCAGCACTTATATTTGAAGAACTTGAACATGCTAAAAAGCGTGGAGCAAAAATATATGCTGAAGTTGCCGGAGGCGGTTTGTCAGCTGATGCTCACCATTTAACTGCTCCACATCCTGAAGGTCTGGGTGCTATGAATGTTATGAAAAATGCACTTGCAGACGCTAATATGAAGCCAGAAGAAATTGATTACATTAATGTACATGGTACTGCAACACCTAGAGGTGATGTGGCTGAATTGTTTGGAATAAAAGATGTTTTTGGTGAACATGCTTATAAAATAAATATAAGTTCAACAAAATCTATGACAGGGCATCTTTTAGGAGCTGCTGGTGCTATTGAAACTTTAGCAGCGCTTTGTGCAATCCAAAATGATGTTATTCCTCCAACTATTAATCATCATGAACAAGATCCTGAGATTGATAGTAAGTGGAACTTAACCCTACATAAAGCTCAGAAAAGAGTGGTTAAAGCAGCGTTAAGTAATACATTTGGATTTGGTGGTCATAATGCTTCTGTAATCATAAAAAAATATTCTGAATAATATTTTTTGTGCTTAAGCATTTGTTTCCAGTAAAATATTATCTTACAAAAAATAAAAAATTTTATAGGCTGATAAATCAGCTTACTGGAATATTTCCATCAAATCTTAGAATTTATCAAATCGCATTTACTCATAAATCTGCCACAAGATTTTCTAATAAATCAAAAAACTTTAATAATGAGCGATTAGAATTTCTTGGTGACGCAATATTAGCTGCTATTATAGCCGAATTTTTATTTTCATATTTCCCATATAAAAAAGAAGGGTTTTTAACCAAAATGAGAGCCCGTATTGTTAGTCGTGATCAATTAAATGAGATTGCATTAAATATGGGGCTTCAATATCATATTGTTTCTCAAAGTCAAATAAGTGGCACAAAAAATATTTATGGGAATGCTCTGGAAGCCCTAATAGGAGCTATTTACCTTGATAAAGGATTTGCTAGCACAAAAAAATTTATTATTCAGAGACTTATTAATGATAATATCGATCTGAATGAGTTAGCTCAATCCGATTCCGATTATAAAAGCCAGGTAATTGAATGGGCTCAAAAAAATAAGATTGATATTAATTTTAATGATGAAGAAGTCGAAAGTACTGAGCATAACAATCTTTATTTTACTTCCGAAATAATCATTAATAATAATGTTGTTGGAAAAGGAAAAGGATCTTCAAAAAAAGAAGCTCAACAAAATGCTTCGAAAGAAGCATTAGTTATCGTTGAAAATTATACTGAATAAATTTGTTTACAGATATAGAAAATTATACGAAATGTATTACTTTTATTTTGTAAGTATAATTGTATGCCTTCAAAAAAAATAGTTCATAAACTAAAATTAGATTTTGATATTGATTTCCAGCTTATTGGGATTGCTTCTCACGAGAATGATTATCGTTTAAGTTGGGCAATTAATAAGGCTTTAAATCTTGAATTGGCAAAAACACATGATTTAATCGTTAATCACCCAAAACATAAAATTGAAATAGGATACTCATTATATCATTTTGAAGATGAACTAGAATATTTAAGCTATTCGTTAATTTCAAATAAATCAGAGAATGGGTTTTTATTGCCTGAGAAAAATAATATCGATTTTATACTAAAAGTTTCGGGAAGTTTAGATATAAATATTTTGAACTTGATAATTCGAAAATTAAATAATGTTGAGATAGTGTTAGCAGCTTTTTTATTGGATGATATTTCTGATAAAATGTGGAAAGCCTTTAGTTTTTAATAGAAAAAGAGAGACATTAATCTCTCTCTTCCAAACCCTAAAATTTAAATCTATCAGACAATTTTTCTTACATTCCTAAACTGTCATGGTACAAATGTATTCTATAGCTTGGTTAAGTTTTTTAAACCTTTGTTAAATAATGTTAAAGAATTCATTTAGAATGTATCAAGCAGTTATATTTGTAATGTTATGCAGAAAAGAACACTTTGGATAATTACAATATTATTATCTGTTACTTTGGTAGGATTGATTATTGTTCAAACCTACTGGATTAAAAATGCGATTAAAATTAAAGAAGAGCAATTCATGCAGAATGTTAGTAATAGCATTGATAATATTGTTAAAGAAATAGAAAATAGAGAAATAGTTTATCAAGTTGTAACAGAAATGGAACCATTTGATGAAATCTCACCTGTTGGGACTCCATCTATTAATTATAATACAAATAAGTTATATCAAAAAACTTTTCAATTATCAACAACTGATCAGGAAAAGCAAGTTTTTGTTATTCAAAACTCAGATTCTTTAAGTATTAGCTCTCAGTTAAAGTTACTAGGAAATAAAATGATGCAGTTAAGCTCAACATCAAGCTTGAATTTAACTGAAAAGAATAAATCACAAACTTTTGGAAGCTCAACCTATAATTTTGATTTAAACGAAAAATTAAATAACAGAACAATATTTATTGAAAACGTAATAAATAAATATATTCAGGTTGATGTTGAATTAGAAGATAGGATTGATAAAGAAACGATAGAAGAAATTATAGAACGAACATTTAAAAATCAGGGAATTGATATTGGGTACGAATATGCTGTTTCTAAAAATAATTATAATATAGTATATCAGTCGGATAGTTACGATGAAAACATAAAGATTAGAAGATTTTCTGGCAGATTATTTCCTAATGATGTATTTGCAAAAGACAACTTTTTATATGTGTATTTTCCCCAGCAGAAAAAGTTTATTTTAAAATCAACTGGATTTATGGGATTTTCATCTATTTTGCTTACTATAATAATTATTCTAGGTTTTTCTTCATCAATTCATATCATGTTTAAGCAAAAGCGTTTATCTCAAATAAAAAATGATTTTGTTAATAATATGACACATGAGCTTAAAACTCCTATATCAACTATATCATTAGCATCACAAATGCTAAAAGATGATAGTATTCCAATTGAAGCTAAGAATATCAACAATATCTCAAATATAATTGATGATGAGAGTAAAAGGTTAAGTTATCAGGTTGAAAAAGTTTTGAAAACTGCATTATTTGATCAGGGGCAAATTAAACTAAAAAGAAAAGAGCATGATGTTCATCAGGTTATAGAAACAGTAATTAAAAACTTTGAAATTCAGGTAAAAACTAAAAATGGTAAATTAAATAAATATCTTAGTGCTTCGAATCCATTGTTAAATGTAGATGAAGTGCATTTTACCAATATTATTTTTAACTTGCTTGATAATGCAGT
>CAZPMA010000165.1:0-3935 GCA_964587535.1 uncultured Bacteroidales bacterium | reverse complement strand
CTTGTAGAAACTTACAAAGAGTTTAAAAATCTTTTAAGTAATATAGAATCAGCCAAAGAAATAGTGGCTACGGAAAAGGATGAAGAGATGCGCGAGATGGCAAAAATGGAGCTAGATGAATTAGAACCAAGGTTAGCCCCTTTAGAAGAAGAAATCAAAATATTACTACTTCCGAAAGATCCTGAAGATGAGAAAAATGCAATCCTGGAAATTCGTGCCGGTACTGGAGGAGATGAAGCAAGTATTTTTGCTGGTGATTTATTTAAGATGTATACTCATTTCTGCGAAAAGAAAAAATGGAAAGTTGAGATTACAAATATAAGCGAAGGAACTGTTGGTGGATACAAGGAAATTGTTATGAACGTTACAGGAGCTGGAGTTTATGGCGTTTTAAAATATGAATCCGGTGTTCACCGTGTTCAGCGTGTGCCACAAACTGAAACACAAGGACGTGTGCATACATCAGCTGCAACAGTTGCAGTTTTACCTGAAGCAGAAGAATTTGACATTGATCTAAAAGAAAGCGACATTCGTCGTGATGAGTTTTGTTCTTCAGGACCAGGCGGACAGTCGGTAAATACAACTTATTCAGCAATACGTTTAACACATATCCCTTCTGGTATTGTTGTACAATGTCAGGATCAAAAATCAAAACTGAAGAATCTGGATAAAGCAATGGCTGAATTGCGCACACGTTTATATAATATGGAGCATCAAAAATATTTAGATGAGATTGCTTCAAAACGGAAAACTATGGTTTCTACTGGCGATCGTTCAGCAAAAATCAGAACATATAATTATCCGCAAGGACGTGTTACAGATCATAGAATTAATTTAACTTTATATAACTTACCTGCAATTGTTGGTGGTGATATTCAGGAAATTATTGATCAGTTGCAAATGGCTGAAAATGCTGAAAGATTGAAAGAAGCTGGAGTGGAGTAAAAATAAATTTTAAATAGCAATTTACAAATGTCAAATCTCAAATAAATTACAAAGACCAAAAACAAAATTCTAAATGTTATATAGATTTGAGATTTTGAATTTATAAAATTGGAAATTATTTGTAATTTGGAAATTGTATTTTGAAATTTAAATGATATGGATTACAATCAATTATTCGAGCAAATTAAAAGAAAAAGAAGTTTTTTATGTGTTGGTTTAGACACCGATATTACAAAGATTCCTAGTTTTCTTTGGGATGAAGAAGATCCAATTTTTGAATTTAATAAACGAATAATTGAAGCAACTATTCAGTATGCTGTAGCATATAAACCAAATATTGCTTTTTACGAGGCTTTGGGGGTATCGGGCTGGAAAAGCTTAGAGAAAACAATTAATTATTTAAGACTTGTTTATGAAGATGCCTTTATTATAGCTGATGCTAAACGTGGCGATATTGGAAATACTTCAAAAATGTATGCCCGGGCTTTTTTTGAGCAATTAAACTGCGATGCTGTAACTGTAGCTCCTTATATGGGGAGCGATTCTGTTACTCCGTTTTTAGAATTTAATAATAATTGGGTTGTGCTTTTAGCTCTTACATCGAATGAAAGTTCTAAAGATTTCCAATTGTTAAAGATTGAAGGGGAGAATCAAAACTTATTTGAAAAAGTTCTGAATAAATCAAAAGAATGGGGAACAAAAGATAACATGATGTATGTTGTTGGTGCAACAAAAGCAGAATATTTAAAGGAAATTCGAAAAATAATACCTGATAATTTTCTTTTAGTGCCTGGAGTTGGTGCCCAGGGGGGCAGTTTAAAAGATGTAGCCAATTATGGCATGAATGATTCGTGCGGATTACTGGTTAACTCTTCCAGATCAATACTATACGCAAATAGTTCTACCGATTTTGATAAGGTGGCAGGAATAAAAGCAAAAGAAATGCAGACCGAAATGGAAGAGTTGCTATTACATAAAGGCCTGATATAATTAAAAACAAAACACATTTCTGTGTGTTGGTTAATAAAATCTCTTCTAATCATAAATAATACTCGGGAAAAGTATTTAACTAAAGTATTACAATAGATGTCGTTTCTTAAGAAAATGCATCAAAAACCTATGTGAAACTTTTTTGGATCAAGCAAAAAAAAGTGGAAGCATTTATTTTAGCTTAAATGTTGTTTCTAAGATGGTTGTTAGTAAAAAGTTAAACTATAAATAGGATATTTATTTTTTCAATAGACAGCCATGCCCATTAGTTAGATTTGAAACAATTATTTTTTTTGAAAGTTCCATCTCAATATTTAATCTTTTTTTTGTTAATTAATAAAACTAATAATTACAAAACCTACTTTGTAAAAAGATCATTTTTATTAATTTTATGATAGTTATTAATCACTCTAAAGTTAATGAAAGAAGAATTTTTACATTACATCTGGAAATACAAGTTATACGAAACAAGTAATTTATTAACCCAACATCAGGAAAAAGTTGAAATATTAAATCCCGGAATACATAATTTTGATTCAGGCCCTGATTTTTTTAATGCAAAAATTAAAATAGGCGAAACTGTTTGGGCAGGAAATGTTGAAGTGCATTTGAAATCTTCTGACTGGTATCATCACAAACATGATATAAATAAGGCGTATGATAATGTAATTCTTCAGGTAGTGAATAAACACGATAAAGAAGTACAAAGAACAAACGGACAAAATATTCCAAGCTTGGAATTAAAATTCGATGAACGTTTATTGTTTAACTACGAAGACTTAATAAAAAAGAAGGATGAAATTACCTGTAGTAATTATATAAACGAAATAGATTCATTTACTATTCAGACCAGTATCGAAAAACTGACCATTGAAAGACTAGAACAAAAGGCGAATCAAATAAAAGAATTGTTAACTCAGTGTGAAAATAGTTGGGAAACTGCATTTTATTATAAGCTGGCAAATAACTTCGGATTTAAATTAAATGCAGCACCTTTTGAGTTACTGGCAAAATCACTACCAATCACTTATCTTGCAAAACACAAAGACAATTTATTTCAGATCGAAGCACTATTGTTTGGTCAGGCAGGTTTTTTAAACGAAAATGATGGTGACGATTACTTTGTGGAATTAAGAAATGAATATAATTATTTAAAAAAGAAATTCAAATTAAAACCCATTGAAAAACATTTGTGGAAATTTCTAAGGTCGCGCCCGGGAAATTTTCCAACCATTCGAATTACTCAGTTTGCTCAGTTAATCTTTAAATCATCTTCATTATTCTCAAAAGTGATTGAAACGAATAAAATACAGGATTTTTATAATTTATTTGAGGTATTGCCATCAGAGTATTGGATAAATCATTATGTATTTAATAAAGAATCGGTCGATAAGAAAAAAACATTAGGAAAATCAGCAATAGATATAATAATGATAAATACGATTATTCCGTTTTTATTTGTTTATGGAAAATTAAAAGGGATAGTTGAAATTCAGGATAGGGCATTAGAACTACTTGAAAATATTAAACCAGAAAGCAATAATATTATTAAAAAATGGATTAATTTAGGGATAAAACCCATAAATGCTTTTGATACTCAGGGATTAATTCAGCTAAAAAATAACTACTGTAATCAGAAAAAATGTTTAAATTGCCAAATCGGGAATATTATAATCAATCGTAAATGAAACCAAAAAGTATAGGTAAAGATAATTTCAATTCTATATACATTGCAATAAGCTTGCTAATGTTTATTGTTATAATTGGAACATCAGGATTTATGTTTATCGAAAAATTTTCATTTACTGATGCCTTTTTTATGACTATAATTACGATTTCTACCGTTGGATTTCGTGAGGTTCAGCCTTTGTCGGATATTGGTCAATTTTTTACCGCATTTCTAATTGTTATAAGCTTTGGGATATTTGCCTATGCTGTAACCACATTAACAAGATATATTGTCGATGGTGTTTTAAGAAATTATTTAAAAGATAATAAAG
>CAZPMA010000164.1:0-4163 GCA_964587535.1 uncultured Bacteroidales bacterium | reverse complement strand
TGATGAAATATTAGAAGGCAAATTGGATGATCAGTTTCCTTTGGTTGTTTGGCAAACGGGATCGGGGACACAAACCAATATGAATGTAAATGAAGTAATATCAAATCGTGCACATGTTTTAGCCGGTAATAAATTGGCAGATGGGAAAAAAACTCTTCACCCGAATGATGATGTAAATAAATCGCAATCATCGAATGATACTTTCCCAACAGCAATGAATATAGCAGCAACAAAAATATTAATTGAACAAACAATTCCAGCGGTTGAAAAATTAAGAGATGTTTTGTTAGAAAAGAGCAATACCTGGAAAGATATCATAAAAATGGGCCGCACCCATATGATGGATGCAACACCATTGTCGTTAGGACAAGAATTTTCTGGATATGTTTCCATGATGGATCATGGACTAATTGCTATAAAAAACACTTTACCGCATTTATCGGAAATTGCATTGGGAGGAACAGCAGTTGGAACGGGATTAAATACACCCAAGGGATATTCAGAACTTGTTGCTAAAGAGATTTCAGCTTTTACTGGATTAAATTTCATTTCTGCAAAAAATAAATTTGAATCCATGGCAGCACATGATGCTTTGGTTGCGTCACATGGTGCATTAAAAACCCTGGCTGTTAGTTTAATGAAAATTGCAAACGATATTCGCTTAATGGGTTCAGGACCAAGAAGTGGAATAGGAGAGTTAAGACTTCCTGCAAACGAACCGGGATCGTCCATAATGCCGGGAAAAGTAAATCCTACACAGGTAGAAGCTTTAAGCATGGTATGTACACAGGTACTGGGGAATGATGTTACAATTGGTATTGCAGGTTCAAATGGTCACTTGGAATTGAATGTATATAAACCTGTTGTCATTAAAAACTTTTTAGAATCAGCAAGACTTTTAGCTGATGCGGTAGTTTCATTTACTGAAAATCTAATAAAGGGATTAGAACCAAATATTGAGAATATCAATAAACATGTTGATAATTCCCTGATGTTAGTTACAGCTCTCAATATGCATATTGGTTATGAAAAAGCAGCAGAGATTGCTAAAAAAGCTTATGTTGAAAATATTACTTTAAAGAATGCTGCCATTAATTTAGGTTATCTAACCGAACAAGAGTTTGAACAATGGGTTAATCCCAAAAGAATGATAAAATAAATATAAACTTTAATACCACTTATTTTACTTTCCCATTTATAGATTGGGGAAATGTTTAAAAAAATGTAATTTATATTAAACAATAAAAAGACTGGTCAAAATACTATAAATTAGACAAATAGGCTGGAGTGTTATTTAGAATACCGCACATGATGTTTAATAAAAAATAAAGAAGTTTAAACAAAAATTCTTTTCATATTGTTTTCATATCGTTATCAAATGAATTTTAAATTTAAAAACAATCAAATTATGAAAACAAAAGGGAAAAAATTTTTAAGTTTTATTGCTATAGCATTAATAGCAGTATTTAGTTTTACATCTTGTGAAGAAGATGATACCATGGATAATGTAATGGATGATGAATTATCTGGTATAGCTGCAATTGCATCAGCAGATGCAAATCTTTCCATACTTGCAGACGCTTTGGAAATGTTTCCAGATTTAGCTAATGCTTTAAGTTCAGAAGGAACTTATACGGTTTTTGCACCAACAAACAGTGCGTTTTCAGCTCTTTTAGGAGTAATTGGTCAAACTAGTCTGGAAGATATTCCAGAGGATGTAATCGAAAGATTATTAAAGTATCATGTTATTTCGGGTGCTGCTTTAATGTCAACAGATTTATCAGATGGGCAAATGGCAGCCACAATTTTAAGTGCAGAAGATAAGATAACTGTTAGTATTTCAGGTGATGAAGTGATGATAAATAGTTCAAATGTTACAACAGCTAACATTATCGCATCGAATGGAGTAATTCATATTATTGATGCAGTACTTGTTCCCGAATTAGAAGCAAGCATAGTAAATACGATTGTTGAACCAGCATATTTTAATAAAGATTTTTCAATTTTAACAGAAGCAGTAGTAACTGCAGGACTTTTGAATACTTTAATAGATGGAGAAGCAAATTATACTTTGTTTGCTCCTAATAATGATGCATTTGTAGCTGCTGGAATAACTAGTTTAAGTGGCTTAACGGCTAATGATTTAACACCAATTTTAACATATCACGTACTAAGTACTGAGGTATTTGCTGATGGATTACCAGCATCGGGGTCAGCAGTAACCACGCTTAATGGCGATTTTTATCTAAGTAAAAATGCAAATGGAGTATTTATTAATGGTTTAACAGAAGTTATTGCAGCAACACTTGCTGATGGAGCATTAGACTATGATAATGGTGTTGTACACGTTATAGATAGAGCTTTAGTTCCTGCAAGTAAAAATGTAGTTCAAATAGCAGTTGCTGCTTCAGAAGCTTCAGAAGGAGCTGAGTTTACTCAATTAGTAGCAGCTTTAACTGCTGCTGAATTAACTACTGCATTATCAGGTGACGGACCATTTACGGTATTTGCTCCAACAGATGCAGCTTTCCAGGCACTTTACGATGCTGTTGGTGATCAGGATGAAGACATGGATGCTGACATCAATGATCTTGTAGCTGCAGTGGGAATGGAAACAATAACAAATGTTCTTTTATATCATGTTTTAGATGCTAGAGTTTTCTCAACGGATATTCCTAACTTATTGGATGGAAACAGTTCGGTTACAATTAGCTTACAACTTTTAGAAAGTTCATCGTGGGATCTTAATTCAGATTTAACAATTACTCCAACTGATGCTGCTTTAGAAGTAGGGTTAGATGATGCTTCAATAGTAAATGCTGATATATTTGCAACAAATGGTGTAATTCATGTAATTGATCAGGTTATTTTACCATAATAAGAAATTTAAAGTTCTGCTTTGTTCAGTAATATTATATAATATTCAAGTTCATTTGATTGTTAAATATGAACAAAGTTCTCAAGACGACTTCAACCTGAAGTCGTCTTTTTTTATTAAATATTTTAATATTAATTAAGTCATAAAATTTAGTTTTTATAAGTTTGCTTCTTTATTAAAAAGAAATAATGCAACAAAACATTCGAAATATAGGAATTCTTGCTCATGTTGATGCCGGGAAAACAAGTATCACAGAAAATCTTCTTTATTTAAGCGGACAAACAAAAAAGTTAGGTAGTGTAGATGATGGAACTGCACAAACGGATTTTTTAGATGTTGAAAGAGAACGTGGAATTTCAGTTCGATCTTCAAATACAACATTCAAATATAAAGGAGTAAACATTAATTTAATTGATACTCCAGGTCACGTCGATTTTTCTGCTGATGTAGAGCGTGTTCTGCAAGTTTTGGATTGTGCTGTTTTGGTTATTTCTGCGGTAGAAGGAGTGCAAGCTCACACAGAAACTTTATGGAATGCATTGCTGAATTTAAAGACTCCAACCATTATATTCATTAATAAAATTGATAGAGCAGGTGCAGATGTTGAGTTAGTTGTTAAAGAAATCAAAAAGGAATTAACAGAAAAATTAGCAATACTTTATGATGTTTCAAATGAAGCATCAAATGATGCAGATATTGTATCTGTTTGGAATAATGAAAATAAAAGCGAGCAAATAATTGAAGCTATTGCTAATTCAGATGAAAAGATTCTGGAAAAATATCTTGAAGAGCAAGAAATCTCATTTTCAGAACTTGATCAATCATTAATTAAAGCAGTGCATCGGTGCAATTTATTTCCTGTTTTACTAGGATCGGCAAAAAATTCAATAGGTGTAAAAGAGTTATTAGATGCCATAATAAATTATTTACCAGGCGCTAATGCCGATGAATCTAAACCATTATCTGCCTTGGTTTATAGAATAACTCATGACAAAACCATGGGGCAAATTGCTCATGTAAAAGTTTATAATGGATCGATTAAAAATCGAGAATCTATAAAAAATGTATCTCAGGATTTTGAAGAAAAAGTAACCCAGGTTCGCAAATTAATCTCCAATAAATTTGAAGACATTGGTGAAGTAAAAGCAGGAAATATTGCTGGAATTTGTGGTTTGCAGAATGCAAGAGTAGGTGATGTTTTAGGTGAATTTACGGAAAATCTTCCTAATGATATTTCATTGAGAACTCCTTTGCTTACTGTACAAGTAAAAGCTGAAAACGAGAA
>CAZPMA010000163.1:0-4260 GCA_964587535.1 uncultured Bacteroidales bacterium | reverse complement strand
GCTGCATAAAGCATTCCTTCTACGAAAATATCATCTACAAAATTGCGTTGACCTAAAGCAGTGTTATAGGCATCATATTTTGGTTGCGAAATACCAACTTTACCAGATGTTTTGGTTATCTCAAGTTTTTTATCTTCACGTATTGCTTTTCCTGCTGTTTCTATTGCTTTTTCAATCTTTTTATATCCAGTACAACGACAGATATGTGGTTTTATCGCTTTTTGAATTTCTTCAATAGTAGGGTTGGGGTTATCCTGTAAAAGTACTTTTGTTCTGCTTATAAAACCGGGCGTACAAAAACCGCATTGCACAGCTCCTTCGTTAACAAAGGCTTTTGCAATGGTATCTTTAACATATTCAGGGAAACCTTCAGGAGTGAAGATTTCAGCCCCTTCAAGCGTTTTCATTTTTTGAACACAAGAAAGTTTTGCTTTACCGTTGATTTCCACCGTACAGGCACCACAAACTGCTTGTCCAGAGCATCCATCTTTAAGCGATGTAATATGTTTATCTAATCGTAAATATTTTAGTAAAGTTTGTTCTGGATCGCCCGAATAAGTTTCTTTAACTCCGTTTAAAGTAAAAGTGATCATGAGATTAGTTTTTTCAGATTTTCAATGTTTGGACTAATAGATTCCGGCATTTGCAGAATCGACTGAACAGATTTAAGATCTTTAAGTCCGCTGCCCGTTAAAAGTACAACATTTTTAGAGTTTTTGTCAAGTTTATTTTCTTTGAAATAGCTTAACAATCCTGCATAAGCTGTTGCTGCAGCAGGTTCAGCAAAAATACCTGTATTCCTTGATAATATGGCTGAAGCTTCAAGGATTTCTTTGTCCGGAACAGTTAAAAATTCACCTTGATATTTTTGGATGAATTGTTTTGCCATATAAAAATTACGTGGGATATCCACAGATATTGAATCGGCAATAGTATTGCTTGGTTTTATTTCAAATTTATCCTTATGGATGTTTCTGGAGATATTATCGCTTCCTTCTGATTGAACGGCAACAATTACAGGCATTTTTTCTATCAGTTTTAGATTTAAAAGATCTTCAAATCCTTTGTAAACGCCTGATATAATAACACCATCGCCAACCGGAACAAATATTCTATCAGGAATTGTTTCACCCAATTGATCAAATAACTCAAACGACACGGTTTTTTTTCCTTCAATGGTTAGTGGATTAAAAGCTGTATTGCGGTTGTACCATCCAAATTCTTTGGTAGCTTCAATACTTAAATCAAAGGCCTTATCGTAAGTTCCTTTAACAGGAACAATGGTAGCACCATACATTAATATTTGAGTTAACTTAGCCACAGGAGCTGATTCAGGTACCATAATAATGGCTTTCTGCCCTTGTGAAGCGCATAATCCTGCTAATGAAGATCCTGCATTTCCTGTTGATGCAGCAACAATGGTTTTATATCCTTTTTCTTTTGCATATGCAGAAACAATAGCAGAAGCTCTGTCTTTAAAAGAGAAAGTTGGATTCTGAGAATCATCTTTTAGATATAATTGAAAGGGAAGTATTTGATTATTTATTGAGTCAAATTGATATAAAGGAGTATTTCCAACTTTTAATTTTGGCAAACTTTCAATATGATCAATTGGCAATAGCTTAAGAAAATTATCCTGTTTAAAATCTTCAAAAAGGAATTTTTTCCGTAAAATTTCAAAAAAGTTATAAACAATTCTAAGAACTCCTTTTGGCGGAGTTAATTCGTTGTTATCCTTGCTACACGAAGGACACAGATACATGGTTTCTGAACAGGTATATTGTTTTCCACAATCAATACACTCGTAAATGAACTTTTTTGGGTATTGAATTTGATTCATCTATTTTGAACTTTAACTAATTTATATATTTTTGTTAAGCATCAGTAACAGACAAAGATATTAAAAAGAACAAAAGGTGTCTCAGTAGTTAAATATTTTAAAGGTTTGGTATACCTGTGATTTTTTACTTATTGAAAAGTTTTGTATTGAGTTAATTCAGGTAATTTTTACTACAACGAGACACCTTTCTTTACAAACAGTAAGCTTCTAAATTATAGATTCTTAAGTAATCCTGTTCTTTCATTGAATTCATTAATTAATTCATCCCATCTATAAACCTGATTAAATTGATTTTTCCAAACTTCCCGGTCGTTCCAAAGCTGATTCAAATCTTCAACTACTTTTCCTTGTTGTTCAACCCAGGTGAAGTATTTTAAATTATGAATTGCTTTTCTATCGTAATAATTTAACTCTTTAGTGTGATCAGTTGTACAACCTAAAACGCACTTTTCAAAATCTCTTGCAGCTTGTATCTCTTTATAATCGCCACGTTCCTGTCTTAATTCCTGAATTCGTGACTGATACATGTCAGCTGAATCAGTAGCTACTGTAAATACTACATCATCTTCAGTCATTTCATAATATTTAGCTGCTTTTATAGATGATAATAAATTACTTATACTTGAAATTCCAAGTAAGTGCAATTCATTAATAATTTCCTGGCTAATACCAACAGATTTAAGGTATTTATGTCCTTCTTTTTCGTTAAATAAACGCAGTACACGCATACAATCTTCATCATCAATTGCGGTGATCATATCGGTGTTTTTAGAATTATGAATCCATGGCACATGTTTATCCCCGATTCCTTCAATTCTATGACCCCCAAATCCGTTTAATAATAGAGTAGGACATTGTAATGCTTCAGAAGCAACTACTTTAATGTGAGGAGCAAGGGTTCTTAAATAATCGCCAGCTGCTATTGTTCCAGCCGATCCTGTAGCTGATATATATGCCGCTAAATTTGATTTCTCGGTTTTCACTTTATTAAATACTTCTTCAATGGCATTTCCTGTAGTATTATAATGCCATACTGCATTTCCGAATTCGTCGAACTGATTAAAAATAATACAATCAGGACGATTTCTTCTAATATCCCAACACTTGTCGTAAATTTCTTTTACATTTGATTCACAACCTGGTGTAGCAATTACTTCTGAACCAATTTCATTTTTTAACCAGTTAAATCGTTCCTGACTCATTTCTTCAGGTAAAATAGCTACCGATTCTGTTCCCATTAATTTAGAATCGAAAGCACCACCACGACAATAATTACCAGTTGAAGGCCATACCGCTTTATGATAGGTTGGATCGTACTCGCCTGTTGTAATTCGTGGGGCTAAGCATCCATATGCAGCACCAACTTTATGAGCTCCGGTAGGGAACCATTTACCTACTAATAACACAATACGTGCATTCACACCTGTTATTTCTTTAGGTAATTCAATATAATTAACTCCACCAAATAAACCACCTTTTTCCTTTGGTTCATTTTTCCAGGTAATTCTGAATAGGTTTAAAGGATTTATTTCCCATAAACCAACATTTTTTAATTTATCTTTAATTTTATCCGGAACCAATTCAGGATGTCTTTGTTGTTCAAATGTAGGAAGTATAATATTTCTTTCTTTGAATCTATTTACCGCATTCTGCAATGCTTTTTCGTTCGTTACTTTATCAATTATCGGTATCATTTTAATATAGATTAATTTGCTTTGCAATTTACAAAAAATAAAAACATATCCTTTAAAAAAAGAAAAGAATAGTAAAATGATCTGTAATTTGCAAATAACAAAGAAATATATTATATTTGCATAATATTCGATTTGTATTAACAGAAAAATAAGCTAGTTATGAAACCAATAGATGAAATAGATAGGAAATTGTTAAATATCTTGCAGAAAAACAGCAGGATTACAATTCGTGAACTTTCAGAGCAATTGCATTTATCGACAACCCCTATACATGAACGAATCAAGAAACTTGAAAAGAGTGGTTATATTAAACAATATATCACTTTACTTGACCCTAAGAAAATTGGTAAGATGTTAATCGTATATATTAATGTATCATTAAATAAGCATACCAAGGAAGCCATCGAAGAATTTGAATCTCATATGGATAAGATGGAAGAGGTGATGGAATCATACTATATTTCCGGTAGTTCAGATTTTCTTCTTAAGGTTTACTGTAATGATATGGATGATTTTCACCATTTTATTACAAATAAATTTTCCGTTATTGGTAATATTACACAGTTTTACAGTTCGTTTGTAATGTCTGAGAATAAGGTAAAAAGAGATTTTAAATTATAAGTCAATATATTCTTAAATATATGTAATCAGTCAGGATTTTATCCTGACTGATTTTTTTTTTGGAAGCCTGATTGAGTTGACAGACCTGTCAGTGTTAGAATTGAA
>CAZPMA010000162.1:0-4599 GCA_964587535.1 uncultured Bacteroidales bacterium | reverse complement strand
ATTGCTAAGATAATTAATAATGTAAATACAATAAAAGAGTTAACAGAAATTAACAATAAAATTGTTCTCGGTTTAGACATAATTTTCTAATAAAAAAAAAATTATTAATTTCATGGCTTAATTTTAATTTAACAATTTTTATTATGAGAAATTACCTATCAATTTTTCTAATACTATGTATTAGTTTAAGTTCTATTGCACAAGAAGAAGCACCAAAAATTAAATTTGGAAAAGTAAGTAATGATGAACTATTAATGAGTTCATATGCAAAAGACACCAGTGCTGATGCTGTTGTTTTATTCGATAAGGGAGAACTATATTTTGAATATAATAATATAGTAACTCCAAAAAGATTTCAGTATAACTATAAACGTCATTTACGAATAAAAATATTTAACAAAGAAGCTTTAAGTTTTGGAAACCATAATATTTACTTATATCATGCAAATAGTCGAAGTGAAAAGTTAGAAGAATTTAAAGCTTATAGTTTTAACCTTGAAGATGGAAAAGTAATTAAAGATAAAGTTTCCAAAAAAGATTTATTGCAAGAAGAATATGATAAAAACAGAGATATTGCCAAATGCATCATGCCAAATGTGAAAGAAGGAACTATAATAGATATTACTTATACCATCCAATCAGATTACTTGCATTATTTAAGGTCATGGCAATTCCAATACAATGTTCCTGTTGAGTGGAGTGAATTCAGAGCAGTTGTGCCACAATTTTATATATACAATCATTACTTTAAAGGATTCTATGATTTAGTAATTAGTGATACAAAATCTCAGGTTGATGAGTTATTTAAAATAACTTCTGAAGATAAAAGTGCTCCTGCGGGCTCCCCAAGGTATTATAATTGGGATCTTGAATCAAGAAGTAGCGTGTTTCATTTTGCTGCGAAAGATATTCCTGCTTTTAAAGATGAGCCATTTATGCCATCTGAAGAAAATTATCTGTTTAAATTACAATTTGAGTTGTCGGCTACAAATTTTCCAAGAAGTCCTATAGATTATTATGCTCAAACATGGGAATCAGTCAATGAAGAATTAATGAAAGATTCTCGGTTTGGAGCCCTAATAAGTCCAAGTGTTTTATTAGGAAATCATATTAAATCAATTGTTGACAAAAATGATGATGATGTAACTAAAATGCTTAGGGTTTTTAATTATGTAAAAAATAATTATAAATGGAATGGTAAAAATAGGTATTATGGAACC
The DNA here is from genome assembly GCA_964587535.1 of uncultured Bacteroidales bacterium. Taxonomy (GTDB): domain Bacteria; phylum Bacteroidota; class Bacteroidia; order Bacteroidales; family UBA12077; genus UBA12077. The sequence goes on along the minus strand of CAZPMA010000162.1, from coordinate 3,379 downwards.
TATACCGGGTTCAAAAAGATTATCGATGAAAAAGCCGGGACTTCAGCAGATTTAAATTTATTGTTAATTGGTTTACTCAGAGAAGCTGGATTAACAAGTTATCCAATTGCACTTAGCACAAGAAGTAATGGTATGATTGTTCCAGAATATCCTGGAGAAAATGCATTTGATTATGTTATTGCATATGTAAAAATTGATGATAATTACTATTTACTTGATGCCACTGATAAATACTCTTTACCTAATCTATTACCAACCAGGTGCTTAAATGGGAAAGCAAGATTGCTTAATGAAAAATTCACCGAATGGATTGATATAAAAGCTCCAAATACCTCTAAAAAAATTGTTTCTGGAACGTTTATTATTAATGCTGATGAAAGTACGTTAGATGGTAAATTTTTAACAAAAAGGGATAATTATTTTGCTCATTTCTATAGAAAAACAATAAAAGATTATACCGATATTGAAAAATATATGGAAGAGTATGAAAATAAAAACCATAATTTCGAGATTGAAGAATATGATTTTAAAGGTGTTGATACCTTGCATCAACCTATTGAGATGAATCTTAAATTATCTATTAATGAGAGTATTAATCAAGCGGGAGATTTACTTTATTTTAATCCGTTAAATGTATTCACTGGTGAAGAAAATCCATTTAAATCGGAAACTAGAGATTATCCTGTTAATTTCCCATACACTACAAATGAGACTTACATCATGAACTATCAACTACCTGATGGTTATGTGGTAAACGAATTACCTGAAGATGTTAAAATGGAATTACCTGATAATAAAGCAAGCTTCTTATATTCAGTAAATCAAAACGGAAATTTCCTAAGAGTAACTTTTATTAAGGAAATTAATAATACAATATTTAGTACAAATGAATATAAAAATTTACGAGATCTCTTTAATAAAATGATTTCAAAACAGTCTGAACAAATAGTATTAAAAAAGACAATCTAATGAAGAAATACTTATTCTTTATATTCATGTTTTGCTGGCAAGTAACGTTATCTGCCAGCAATATTCGTTTTGATACTATTCCGGAAAGTCTTAAAAAAGATGCTAATGCTATAATACGGTATGAAAATTATGAGTTTATTGCTGATTCTGAAACAAATGCCAGTTTGAAAGTAAAGTATGCGGTAACTATTTTAAACAAATCAGGTGATAAATTTGCCAACTGCTATGTATTTTATGATAAATTCATAACAATAAAAAATATCAAAGGAGCTGTATATAACAGTCTGGGGGAAATAACTAAAAAACTATCGATAAAAGATTTCTCAGATCAAAGTATTACAGGATATAGTGGATATGACGATAACAGGATAAAATATTATGAAGCATATGAGAAAAAATATCCATATACTGTTGAATACGAATATGAAGTTAAAAATAATGGTTTTATTTCGATTCCAAGATGGCAACCAATTGATTCATATAAAATTGCAGTGGAAAACTCTTCTTATACAATTAAATTAAAAGACAAAGATAATTTTCACTATAAGTTAGTAAATCTTGATCAAAACCCACAAATATCTACTGATGGCGCCTATACAACATATCATTGGGAAGTAAAAAATTTAAATGCAGTTGAATATGAGCCTTATGGCCAATATTTATCTGATAGAACTCCATTGATTTATTTTGCTCCTAATAAATTTTATTTTGATGGTTATGATGGTAATCAACAAAGCTGGGAAGAATTAGGAAAATGGGCCTATCAACTTTCAATTAATAGAGATCAGCTTCCATTAGCAACCATAGATGAAGTATTGGAGATTACAAATAAAACAGAATCGAAAATTGAAAAGGTAAAACTTCTCTACGAATACATGCAATCAAAAACAAGATATGTAAGTATTCAACTAGGCATAGGAGGTTTTCAACCTTTTACTGCTATAGAAGTTGATAATACAGGATTTGGAGATTGTAAAGCACTTTCTAACTATATGTTTTCATTACTAAAAGCTGCCAATATTAAATCGCATTATGCCATTATTGGTGCAGGAGAAGATACAAAAGATTTGATGCTCGACTTCCCTAGTATCAATCAAATGAATCATGCCATTGTATGTGTACCAATGGAAAATGATACAATATGGCTTGAGTGCACAAGTCAAACAAATCCTTTTGGATATTTAAGCACCTTTACAGATGATAGATATGCTGTTTTGATTAAACCTGAAGGCGGACAACTGGTAAGAACAACAAAATACGATCAGGATATAAATTCTTTAATAAATGTTGCACAAGTAGAATTAACAGAAAGTGGAAATATAAAAGCAAAATCAAATTCCTGCTACTCAGCTTTGCAATATGATTTTATTGAAGATCAGTTTTACGAAAGTACCGAAGATCAAAAAAAGAATCTTTACAAGGATATGGATCTGGCTAATCTGCAAATAATAGATTTTAGCTATAATCAGAAAAAAGATATCATTCCGCAAGCATGGGAGAATATAGAATTTAATGTTAACAATTATTCAAGCATATCAGGAAGTAGATTGTTTTTACCATTAAATTTATTAAACAAACAATCGTATGTACCAAAAAAGGTGAAAGATAGAAAGTCAGATATTGAACTTGATTTTGCCTATTCCGACTTCGATACTATAACTTATTTATTACCTGAGAGTTACGCGGTAGAATTCTTGCCAGATACAACTCATTTAATTTCTCCTTTTGGAGAATATAAATCATATGTTATATATGAAGGTAATACATTAAAATATATTCGGACAAATAAAGGAAAACAGGGAAAATTTCCAAAAGAAAGTTATCCGGACTTAATCCAATTCTTTAAAGATATCAGAAAAGCTGACAAACAAAAAGCTATTTTAATTAAGAAAAACTCATAGAATAAGGCAAAAGCCTGATTTCTTATTAAATTGCTTATATTTATAGTATGATTGATTTAGGCAATATCAAACTCCGAAACTGGCAAGAAAAAGATATCAATTCTCTATCTAAAAATGCTAACAATAAAAAAATATGGAATAATTTACGTGACAGCTTTCCATATCCTTATACAAAATTAGCGGCAAAGCAATGGATTAAAATTGCAAATATGGATAATCCTATTACAAATTTTGCCATTGAATATAATGAGAAAGCAATTGGAGGAATAGGAATTATTATTCAATCAGATATTTTCATAAAAAATGCTGAAATAGGATACTGGATAGGTGAAAAGTATTGGAATAAAGGGATTGCATCAATAGCTCTAAAAGCAATGGTTGAATATTCATTTAACCATTTTGATATTATTCGATTATACGCTCATGTTTTTGAAACAAATTATGCATCAATAAAAGTTCTTAAAAAATGTGGATTTATTGAAGAAGCAAGACTAGAAAGTTCTGTTTAT
>CAZPMA010000161.1:0-4649 GCA_964587535.1 uncultured Bacteroidales bacterium | reverse complement strand
CTGGAAGGAACTTTAATAAATAATAAAGTAAATTATAAAAGTATCGTATCCTGTTTAACTCCACTGGGGAATGCTCATGGTAAGCATATCGTAACTATTGAAGGGGTTAATCTGAAAGAATTAAACCCTATTCAGCAAAGCATGGTTGATCATTCAGCTATTCAATGTGGTTTTTGTACTCCGGGATTTGTAATGTCTTTTACTGGTTATAGTTTATCACAAGAACCATCGGATAAAGAAAAAGCCATAGCAGCAATTAGTGGAAATATCTGCCGTTGCACAGGTTATAAATCAATTGAAAAAGCCGCTGAAAGCATATCAGAATTATTAAAAATTAAAGACATAAATGATCCTGTGAAGTGGTTGGTTGAAAATAACTTTTTACCTGAGTACTTTTTAACTATACCAGATAAATTAAAACAAATTAAACTCACTAATAATAAAGATTTTAACAGCAATCAAATAATAGCAGGTGGTACAGATTTAATGGTTCAACGACATGAAGAAATTGCTGAAAGTGATATTGAATTATTTTATCATAAACCTGATTTAAAAGGAATTAAAAAAGAAAAAGAATCTATTATTATTGGTTCGGCAACAACTGCCAGCGAAATTGCAAACTCAGAGATTATGCAAAAGATTTTCCCTGATATTAAATCTTATTTTAAACTTATTTCTTCTGAGCCAATCAGAAATATGGGAACCATTGCAGGTAATTTTGTGAATGCTTCTCCTATTGGTGATTTAAGTATTATTTTCCTATCGTTAAATGCAAATATTACGCTCAAGGAAGAGAATAATACCCGTAAAATTCCTTTAAAAAACTTCTTTTTAGATTATAAAAAGCTTGATTTACAAAAGGGTGAATACATAGAATCTGTAAGTATTCCTATTCCTGCTGATAAGTTTTTATTCAATTTTGAAAAGGTAAGTAAACGAACTCATCTCGATATAGCAAGTGTAAACTCTTCTATATTATTAAAATTGAATGATGATGTAATTGAAGAATGTCATGTTTCGGCGGGTGGAGTTAGTGCTGTTCCAAAATATCTTGCTAAAACATCTGAATATTTAAAAGGCAAAAAGATCACCAATGGTACCATAATTAAGGCAAATGAGATTATCCAGGAAGAAATCTCTCCTATTAGCGATGTGCGTGGAACTGAAGAATATAAAAGATTATTGGTTCGTCAATTGTTCTTTGCTCATTTCATTAAATTTTGCCCAAAAAGCATTTCATTAAATGAATTACTAAGTAATTAAAACAATGTTAAAATTAATCTTTGTGGTACTTCGTGTTAAGCTTTGTGAAACTTTGTGGTAAAAGTAATAACCACAAAGAACACTAAGAACACAAAGAAATAACAAAATAAGTGATATGAAAAATGTAGATACTAAAAATCACGTTACAGGAAAATCGGTTTACGTTGATGATATACCTGTTCAAACAGGTACCTTATATGGAGTAGTTTTTGGCTCGCCTAAAGCACATGGAAAAATATTAAACATTGATTTTTCGAAAGCAGAAGAGTTACAAGGCGTTGAAAAAATTTTTACTTACCAAGATATTCCCGGTAAAAATCAGATTGGTGGAATTATTGAAGATGAACCATTATTTGCTGAAGATGAAGTTCATTTTATTGGTCAGCCTATTGCTTTAGTTGTTGCAGAAAGTGAAATAATTGCCAGAAAAGCAGTTAAATTAATCGAAATAGATATTGAAGAATGGGAAGTAATTATTGATCCGCGCGAAGCACAGCAAAAAGGAAAACTACTTTTACCACCACGCACTTTTAAAATGGGCGATGTGGATAGTCAATGGACTAAGTGCGATTACATTTTCGAAGGTAAAGTTGAAAATGGTGGCCAGGAGCACCTTTATATCGAAACACAAGGATCATACGCTTATCCTATTGATAACAATAGCATTAAAATACATTCATCAACACAAGGAGCTACATTGGTGCAAAAAATTACAGCACAGGTCTTAGGAGTTCCAATGCATCGTGTTGAAATAGATGTAGCCCGATTAGGTGGAGCTTTTGGTGGCAAAGAAGATCAGGCTACTGCCTATGCCACAATGGCTGGATTAGCTTCATTCCTTTTACAAAAGCCTGTAAAAGTTATTTTGCATCGTTTTGATGATATGAAAATGACAGGAAAGCGACATCCATACAGTTCTGATTTTAAAATTGGGCTATCAAAAGAATATAAAATACTGGCCTTTCAAACAAAAATGTACCAGAACGGCGGAGCTGCAAACGACTTATCTCCTGCTATTTTGGAACGTACATTATTTCACTCTACAAATGCATATTATATTCCAAATACAGAAGTTACCGTTTACAGTTGTAAAACTAATTTAGCACCCAATACAGCTTATCGTGGATTTGGTGCTCCACAAGGAATGTTTTTAATCGAATCGGCTATTTCTAAAGCTGCTTGTCAGTTGAATGTTCCAAAAAGGTTAATTCAGGAACGTAACTTTTTAAGTGAAGGTAATGAATTTCAATATGGTCAGATTGCTGAAAATGCGAATATTCAAAAATGTTATGATACGGTTAATAAAGAGTATAACATTGAAAAAATAGAACAAGAAATAAAAGAGTTTAACGAAAGTAATACAAACTTCAAAAAAGGAATGGCTATTATGCCAATCTGTTTTGGAATTTCGTTTACAAAAACTCCTATGAATCAAGCTCGTTCATTGGTTCATATATACCAGGATGGAAGCGTTGGCATTAGCACGGGTGCTGTTGAAATGGGTCAGGGTGTTAATACAAAAATTATTCAAGTTGCTGCAAAAATATTTTCCATTAATCCCGATAGAGTAAAAATTGAATCAACCAACACAACACGCGTTGCTAACACATCTCCTACTGCAGCAAGTTCCGGAGCAGATTTAAATGGAAATGCCACACGTATTGCCTGTGAAGCTTTACTGAAAAGATTAAAAGAAACTGCCGCTAAAATGCTTAATTGTAATACTTCCGAAATAAGTATTGAAAATGAAGTTGTACTTAAAGCTGGTGAAAAATCAAAAATTCTTTGGGAAGAATTAATTCTTACCGCATTTTTAGATCGTATTGCTTTAACAGAAAATGGTCATTATGCTACACCTATAATTCACTTCGATAAAACCAAAGAAAAAGGACATCCTTTTGCATATCATGTATATGGAACAGCAATTATTACGGTCACATTAGATTGCATTCGCGGAACCTACGAATTCGATGATGTAAATATTGTTCATGATTTTGGTAACAGCATGAATACAATTATCGACAATGGACAGGTTGAAGGCGCTGTTGTTCAAGGAATTGGTTGGGTGACAATGGAAGAGCTAACTTATGCAAATGATGGTCGTTTATTGGCTAATAGTTTATCAACCTATAAGGTTCCTGATATTTATGCAGCACCTAAGAATATAAATATTACAGCATTAAAAACCGAAGGTCCTGAGTTAGCATTATTGAGATCAAAAGCGATTGGAGAGCCACCATTTATGTATGGTATTGGTGCTTACTTTGCTTTGGTTGATGCAATTAAAGCATTTAATTCAAATTATAAAATTGATTTTGATGCACCACTTACTCCAGAAAAGGTTTTAATGAGATTGTATCAAAAGTAGTTACGAGTTGAGAGTTACGAGTTACGAGTTTCAGGTTTCAAATTATTTAACTTAAAATTTGAAATTTGAAATTAAAAATACCTTTTATATTCTTCCAAAGTATTAATATTTACTAAAATCCTATCATCAGTAACAGGAACTCTTAATCTTGAGTATTGATTTAAGAATTCTTTTAAATGAATTTGATCCGGTTCAGAAGCTTTTAAATCTTGAATGATTTTACTTGAAATTAAAAACGGGTGCCCCCCTTTCCCATCAAATTCAGGACTGATATAATCTGCTTTACAGGAGCTAATTATTAACTGATCTAAAACTTCTTGATTTACAAAAGGATTATCAACATTATGAATAAATACAAAACTATTTTTTTTAATTTGTTTCGCGCCTAACTTTAATGAATAAAAACGATGCCAGTCGGGATGCTCATTAAGCATTATCTCAGTATTTGCTGGGAATTTTAAGTTATTATCAGTAATATATTTATCGCCTGTTTCATTTACAATAATTATAATCTCATTACGGCCATATGTATCATAAGCATTTACTATATGCTCAATAAAACTCAATTCTTTATTAAACATTAAAGATAATTTAGGAAATCCTAAACGTTCAGATTTTCCTGCTGCAAGAATTATCACAGAATAATCTTTTCCACTTTCTATATTTTGCATAATATTTTTCTTAATATACTGTATAAATATAGGATATATTTAAGAATATCACTCCTTTTATGTAACTTTGTTTTGTTACTCAAAAATAAATTAAAAAACTATGACAGATAAGTTTTTCCCTATATCAATAAAACAATTATTAAATATTGTTTTAAAAGAATACGATCAAATTAAAAGTATTTTTGGTATTCCTGAAGAATTATTTTTTAATCCGTCGAAATCAGATAAACTTAAACAAATACAGTTTAATCAAACCATAGATTCCCCATTAGGGGTTGCTGCTGGTCCGCACTCGCAAATGGCACAAAACATTGTTGGGGCATGGTTAATGGGTGCACGTTACATTG
>CAZPMA010000160.1:0-4657 GCA_964587535.1 uncultured Bacteroidales bacterium | reverse complement strand
TGGATTTATACTTATAAAGATTTGGAAAAAGAACCGTTCTAATTTTTATTAGAACGAATTACCTTTCTGAATATGTTATAATTAGATATTAAAATTATGAGTATAGTAGACGAAATAAAGCAATCATTTAAAAGCGGAAGTGCTTTAACAAAACTTATATATATCAACTTAGCTGTCTTTTTGACAGTAAAACTAATTGGGGTATTCTTTTTTCTTTTATCGATTCCCCCTAATTTTTCAATAGTAAATTGGCTTGCTGTTCCTGCAGATATAAATAACTTATTGTTTAAGCCCTGGACAGTAATTACTTACATGTTCTTGCACCAGGATTTCCTGCATATTTTATTCAATTTATTAATATTATATTGGTTTGGGAAAATCTTTTTGCAATACTTCGACAATAAAAAACTATTAAGTGTTTATTTATTAGGAGGTATAGCCGGAGCATTATTATATATGATCTTTTTTAATGTTTTTCCTGCTTTTCAGGATTTTGCAAGTCAGGCAATAATGTTAGGAGCATCAGCCTCAGTTATGGCAATTGTTATGGTTACAGCTGTTAATGCTCCAAATTATACCATAAACCTTATGTTTATTGGTCCGGTTAAATTAAAATATATCGCAGCCTTTTATATTGTCCTTGATATTTTAAGTATTGCTTCAGATAATTCCGGTGGTCATATTGCCCATCTTGGCGGAGCTCTATTTGGTTATTTGTATATATCACAAATGAAAAAAGGGAAAAACATAGCTCATGGTTTTGATCGATTTATGGATAGGCTATTTTCTGTTTTTAAGCCACGCCCTAAGGTAAGAGTTAGCTATAAACGTCCAATGAATGATCTAGATAAAGACATTCAATACAATAAATCAAAAGCAGAAAAGCAAAAAGAAATTGATACAATTCTTGATAAAATAGCAAAATCAGGATACGACAGTTTAACCAAGAAAGAAAAAGAAACACTCTTTAAAAATAGTAATTAAGAAATTTTCTTAATAAAATTCCTCTTTACAGTTTGAAATTTAAGTACAATAGCATTAAATTAGATTTAAAACTCGTGTATTTGTTTTGAAACGGATAATTTATAAACTTCTTAGATATTTCAATTATATATTAATCTTAGGATTATTATTAGCATACCTGTCTGTCTATATTAGTCCGGGAAAGATATGGATGCTCGCTTTTTTTGGTTTAGCATATCCTTTTATTCTTTTTGCAAATATTTTATTTATCATATTCTGGATATGGAAAAGAAAAAAGTTTTTTATCATTCCTTTATTAGCTATTTTATTAGGATGGAACTTTATGTCATCAATAGTACAAATTCCTGTTCGTTTGAAAAAATCGAAAGCAGAAATCCAAAATTCAATTAAAGTACTTTCCTATAATGTCCGTTTATTTGATTTATACGATTGGAGAAATGAAAGTAAAAACACTACAGGAGAAATATTTGATTTTATAAATTCTCAGACCCCTGATATCATATGTTTTCAAGAATATTTTACGAAAAAAAATGATCGTCTTACCGAAATATATATATCGAATGCATTAGCATATAAATATTTTTCACACATTAATTACACGATACAAAACACTACTGATAATTATGGAATTGCTACTTACAGCAAATACCCTATCATTAATAAAGGTGTAATACAATTCGAAAATTCAACAAACACATGTATTTATACTGATATAGTTATAAAAGATGATACTGTAAGAGTGTTTAATAATCATTTGCAATCTATTCGATTTAATAAAAATAACTACTCATTTATTAGCAACAGTAAATCGATGGACGATAATGAAAGAATTAAAGAAATAAAAGATATTTCGTTTCGTTTACGTGATGCATTTATTAAAAGAGCTGAGCAAGCTAAAATAGTCTCTAATCATGTTAAAAATTCACCTTACCCGGTTTTTATTTGTGGCGATTTTAATGATGTTCCTGTTTCATATACCTATCATATTATTAGTAAAGATTTAAAAGATTCCTTTAAGGAAGCAGGTGAAGGAATTGGCAATACATATATCGGTAAATTTCCTTCATTCAGAATTGATTATATTCTGCACAGCGAAAAAATTCAATGTAAAGAATTTGACATCAAGAAAATTAAACTATCAGATCATTATCCGGTTCTAGGCGAGTTTTATATTGATTAGTTAAAAAGGCAACTTATTTAAATCAACATTTCCACCGGAAATAATTACACCTACTTTTTTATTTTCAAAAATAGATTTATTATTCATAATAGCTGCCAACGGAACTGCCGATGAAGGTTCAATAATAATTTTCATTCTCTCCCATACCATTCGCATTGCTTTTATGATTGATTCTTCCGTTACCGTAAAAATATCGTCAACATTTGACTTTATAATCTCAAAGGTTAATGGACTTAAAGAAGTTAATAAACCATCTGCAATTGTTTTTGGTGGACCAGCAAGTACCAACTTCCCTTTTTTGAAGGATTCGTAAGCGTCGTCAGCAAATAAAGGTTCTGCTCCGTAAACTTTTATGTTTGGTTTAATGGCCTTAGCAGATAACACCGTTCCACTCATCAATCCTCCACCTCCTATTGGTGCCAAAATAATATCTAAATCCTTAATTTCTTCCATTAATTCTTTAGCAGCGGTTCCCTGCCCGCAAATTACATCGAAATTATCATAAGGATGAATAAAAGAAGCTCCTGTTTCTTCCTGAACCCTTTTTAAGGTTTCTTCGCGAGCTTGCAAAGTTGGTTTGCAAAAAGTAATTTTTGCTCCATAGCCTTCAACTGCTTTCTTTTTTATTTCAGGAGCATTTTCAGGCATTACAATATAGGCTGGAATACCCATCTGTTTTGCCGCTAAACTTAATGCTGCAGCATGATTCCCGGACGAATGCGTTGCCACTCCATTCTGCAAGTTTTCTTTGTTTACCAATCTTACTGCATTTGTAGCACCCCTGAATTTAAACGCACCCACTTTTTGGAAATTTTCACACTTAAGAAAAAGCTTTATTCCAAGTAAATTATTTACCGAAGTAGAAGTTAAAACCGGAGTATAATTTATTAGATTTTTAATTCTTTTGTGAGCCAGATTAATATCTTCGAAATTTGGAATTTTTTCAGCCATGATCTTTACTTTTTTGCTAAAGTATAAAATCATTCGATAATTAAAGAATCTTGTTTGCTTTTTTGGTAGGCTTTAAATCGTAACATTATTTCCGAGTATAAATTATAATCATTAATACTTAAAATATATTTGTCCTGAAAATTGCAAAATTCAATAAATTTGCGAGCTTCTAATAAATCAAGCCCAGTTATATTTCGTATGATATATTCGTTATACCGCTCATACACTTTTTCTTTAATCTTACCTTCTTTTTCCACATCCAGGTATTTCCTAATCTCTTTTGCATCTTTACTAAACATAACATATATGAGAGAAGCAGGACTTGTGACTGGTATCTTTACCACCAAAGGTGCCCTGTCAACATGTTTAAATAATTTTTCTAAAGCAGGATTATATTTAATTTCGGGCAACTCCAGATCTAGTACTTTCTGTTTAAATTCATCGTAAGTTCCTAAATATGATATAGCAACTTCAGGAATATCGTAGCTTCTATTCTTAAGGTAAATTTTTATAATTGTATCTTTTAAAGTCTGGACCATGTGTTCATAATATTGGAATCCAATTGCAGAAATATTTAGCGTATCTCCCATTCTGACCCAAATTTCGAAATACCCGATAGTGTCGGCAACAATACCCCTTTGCCTTTGAATATTAATAACATGAGCCATTGCTATAGGCACTTTGTTCAACTCGCTAATTATCTGACCCTTATATATAAAAAGGCTATCTGAATTCTCGGCATTTACCTTATAAAATGCCAAACATCCAATTGAAAAGAGTATTATTTTGATTTTCGTAATTGCTTTCAAATTATTAAAATATTATATACTCAAAGATACAGTTTCTAAATATCTAAGAAATAAACTTTAACACACTTTAACTTAAAATAGTAACTTTTAGATTTTACTTATCTTAATGCCTTGTTTCCTTAATAATTGCTTAAATTTATTTATATTCGTATCAACTTTTAACCATCAAAACAATAACTTTTTAATATGAAAGAAACGATTGAAGAGATTTGGAATAATAGAAGTCAATTAAGAAATGAAGAAAGTATTAAAGTTATTAAACAAGTAATTGAACAGCTTGATAAGGGGAAGTTACGGGTTGCCGAACAGATTGAAAATGGCTGGAAAGTAAATGAGTGGATAAAGAAAGCTGTAATTTTGTATTTCCCCATTCAAAAAATGAAAACAACAAAAGTGGGCCCTTTTGAATTTCATGATAAAATAGATTTAAAAACCGGATATGAAGAGTTTGGTGTTCGTGTTGTTCCACATGCAATAGCAAGGTATGGTTCGTATGTTGCCAAAGATGTTATTATGATGCCATCGTATGTGAACATTGGTGCTTACGTTGATTCAGGCACGATGGTTGACACGTGGGCTACGGTGGGTTCTTGTGCTCAAATTGGAAAACATGTACATTTAAGTGGTGGAGTTGGAATTGGTGGTGTTTTAGAACCTGTGCAGGTTGCCCCGGTTATTATCGAAGATAATGGTGTTATTGTCTCAGGGGGTATTATTGTAGAAGAAGATAACA
>CAZPMA010000159.1:0-4876 GCA_964587535.1 uncultured Bacteroidales bacterium | reverse complement strand
GAAATTTTAACTATTAGCCAGTTTACATTGCATGCTAAAACTAAAAAGGGTAACCGCCCTTCGTACCAGCATGCGGCTAAGCCAGAAATCTCTATTCCTTTATATGAACAATTTGTAAATCAGTTAGGTTTAGATCTTGGTAAAGAAGTTAAAACTGGCGAATTTGGTGCTTACATGAAGGTCAATCTAGAAAATGACGGTCCGGTAACCATCATTATCGACACAAAAAATAAAGCTTAATATGAAATCCGCAAAAAACACTTCTCTTGAAAGAGCAACATTAGTTGTAACATCATTTGCAGCTTTTGTAACTCCCTTTATTGGTTCTGCAACAAATATTGCATTACCAGATATTGGTAAAGAGTTTTCTGCAAATGCCATTTCTTTAAGCTGGGTTGCAACATCATTCTTATTGTCTGCTGCAGTTTTTCTTGTTCCCTTTGGAAGATTAGCTGATATTTTTGGGCGAAGAAAAATATTCAACCTGGGGTTGATAATTTTCACAATAGGCTCATTTATTTGTGGATTTGCCCCAAATATTAAAATATTAATTTTTTGGAGAATAATTCAGGGTTTAGGAGGCTCCTTAATTTTCGGAACAGCAATGGCAATTATAACATCTGTGTTTCCACGTGAAAAGCGTGGTCGGGCATTGGGCATTGCCGTTGCAGCTGTTTACACAGGATTGACATTAGGCCCATTTATAGGAGGACTTTTAACAAAAAAATGGGGGTGGGAAGCTATTTTCTGGTTTACTGTCCCTTTAGGCATTATATCTCTTTTGCTAAGTTTGCGTTATTTCAAAACAGACTGGGCAGATGCAAAAGGAGAAAAATTTGACTGGAAAGGTTCAGTTATATATGGACTGGCTATTATTTCACTTATGTATGGTTTTAGTGAACTACCTAATTTAAAAGGTGTTGTTTTTACATTAAGTGGAATTCTTGGGATTATCATTTTTATCTATTTTGAAAAAAATCAGGAATTTCCTGTTATTGAAATCAAACTATTTAAGAAAAATCGTGTTTTTGCCTTTTCGAATTATGCAGCATTAATTAATTACAGCGCCACCTTTGCCATCGGGTTTTTATTAAGCCTGTATCTTCAATATATCAAAGGTTTTAATCCACAGCAAGCTGGTCAGATATTAGTAATTCAACCTTTACTAATGGCAGTTTTTTCGCCTATGACAGGAAAACTTTCAGACAGAATAGATCCCGGGAAAGTGGCATCAGTTGGTATGGCCCTAATTTCTGCCGGATTATTTATTATTTCTTTTATTGGCAAAAACACAAGTGTTCACTTTTTAATTCCTGTTCTTGTTATTTTTGGAATTGGTTATGCCCTGTTTTCATCACCCAATACAAATTCCATAATGAGTTCGGTTGAAAAGAGACATTACGGAATAGCTTCTGGAACAGTAGGAACAATGCGCTTGGTGGGGCAGATGTCGAGTATGGGAATTGCTATGATGATTTTTTCAATTTTTATAGGTAAAGCAGAAATTAATCCAACAAACTTTACAGAATTCATCTTAAGTATCAGAATTGCTTTCTTCATTTTTGCAGTACTTTGTTTTATAGGTATATTCTTTTCTTTGGCACGTGGTAAATCAAAATGATATGACAATACAAGAAGCACAAAATAAAATTGATCAATGGATTAAAACCTATGGTGTTCGCTATTTTAATGAATTAACCAACATGGTTTTACTTACTGAAGAAGTAGGTGAATTAGCTCGCTTAATAGCCAGAAAATACGGTGAACAATCTTTTAAAGAAAGTGATAAAGGAAAAAGCCTTGATGAAGAAATGGCCGATATACTTTTTGTGTTAATTTGCTTAGCAAACCAAACTGGTGTAAATTTGACAGAAGCCATAACTAAAAATCTTGAAAAGAAAACCAAGCGTGATGCCACCAGGCATATTAAAAATAAAAAAATAAATGAATAAAAGACTTGCAGCAATAGTTACTGTCGTATTATTCGTTGTTCTTTTTAGTTGTGATAAAACTGAAGATAAAGAAATTATTAGTGCTGATTTTTCAGGCATTACCGAAACGGATAATCAGGGTAATGTTATAGGTAAGATTGACAATACAGATTGGCAACTGGATGATGAATGGTCTGAAAAAGAAGAAGCTATTTTTAATTTAACCAGCAATAAAACGGTAGAACAAGATGCTTCTTATCTTGAAGATGATATAATAATTAACTATGCTTATCCAAATCCATGTGATAATTATGTGATAATCACTTTTTCTTTTTCACCAGGAACATTATTGCAATTAGCATTAGTTAATAATGATTTTGAGCTAATCTACTATTACACAGCGGACTATACAGAAAGTTTGATTTACGTTGATTTATCAGAGCTTGATTTACAAAACAATACAATATATCGATTTTATTATCAATTTGTTCGCCCGGGTAGTACTACTTATAAAGGACACGGTGATATAAAAATTGAGAGATAGTAATTAATTCTTTACAAATCTATTACAGGTATATTCTAATTGTTACGATATTATTTATTCTCTGAATGTACCTGTTTGTATAAAAACTGATAAAAGAAATAAAAATCATCTATTAAAACATATAATTGCTTTAAACTTAATAAAAAATTTTTCTGTTTTTTATTTAAAAGTATTCAATTACTTCTGATTTTCTCTTACAGGACAATTATTTATATTTCTTTGTTTTTTATTGATTATTTTTGTTATTCCTAATAATTTTATAATAATTTACAAAATCCAACCCTAAACAATATAGAATAATGAAAGATCTGTTTAACAAATATAATGCTGGTTTTCTAAACGAAGATATCAGTCATAAAGTTGCCGTTTTGAGCAATAACAGTCATCAATATGCCAATACCGACAATCTAAAAAAAATATTTGGTTTAATTGATTTAACCAGCTTAAATACAGAAGATAATACAAAAAACATTTCTTCGATGGCCATCAAAGTTAGTGATTTTAATACCCATTTTCCTGAAATGCCAAATGTAGCAGCAATTTGCGTATATCCAAGCATGGTTGAATATGTAAAACGCAACTTAAAAACAAAGCTTCACGGTATTGCGGCTGTAGGCGGAGGATTTCCTTCTTCACAAACTTTTTTAAATATCAAGATTGATGAATGCAAGCAAGCCATTGCAGCAGGGGCAACCGAAATTGACATTGTTCTTTCTGTTGGCAAATTCTTTGAAGGTGATTACGAATTTTGTTATAATGAGATAAAAGACATTAAATCAGCAATTGGACACAACCATTTGAAAGTTATACTTGAATCAGGAACTTTAAAATCACACCAACAAATTTGGGAAGCAAGTATTCTTTCAATGGAAGCGGGCGCTGATTTTATAAAGACATCAACCGGAAAACAAAATCCTGCCGCAACAACCGATGCTGTTTATGTTATGACAAAAGCCATTAAAGCTTTTTATGATGTTACAGGAAAAAAAATTGGTATTAAACCTGCAGGTGGAATTAGCACTCAAGAAGATGCATTAGCTTATTTTGCCATCGTAAAAGAAAATCTTGGTGATGAATGGTTAAATAATGAACTATTTAGAATTGGTGCTAGTCGATTGGCAAACAATTTACTTACAGATATTTATCAAAAAGAAGTTAAGTACTTTTAATCAAACGATATTCTAATAAAAAAAAGACCTGCTAATTTCAGGTCTTTTTTTTATTTCTTTCTTATGATAACATAATTAACAAGTTCAACCAGCGATTCTTTTGCTTCACTTTCCGGAATATCTTTGAGTAAATCCAATGCCATCTCAGTGTATTTGTGCATTTTTTGAGCAGTATAATCTACTCCTCCCTTATCAATTACATAATCAATAAGCTCTTGAACTTTTTTCTTGTTTTTATTATGACGCTTTACAATACCTAATATTCGTTTTTTTTCACCGTTTGTAGCATTATTTAAAACATGGATAATTGGCAAGGTAAGTTTCTTCTCTTTAATGTCATTCCCTGATGGTTTACCAATACTTCCATTATTCTGATAATCCAGCAAATCATCTTTAATCTGAAATGCCATTCCCACATGTTCGCCAAACAGTCTCATTTTCTCAACCATTTCGTCAGTAGCTCCCGAAGCTTTAGCCCCACTGGCTGTACAAGCCGCAATTAATGCAGCTGTTTTCTTACGAATTATATCATAATAAATTTCTTCAGTAATAGTTAGTTTACGCGATTGCTGAATTTGAAGCAATTCTCCTTCGCTCATTTCTTTTACTGCAACTGAAACGATCTTTAATAATTCATACTCGTTTTTTTCTACAGCCAGAAGTAATCCTTTAGAAAGCAGAAAATCACCAACTAAAACACTAATCTTTGATTTCCACAATGCATTAATGGAGAAGAAACCCCTTCTTTCATAAGCTTCATCAACAACATCATCATGAATTAAGGTTGCTGTATGTAAAAGTTCAATTAAAGATGCAGCAGTATAAGTTGATTGTTCGATATCTTCTTTTAACATCTTTGAAGTTAAAAAAACGAACATAGGCCGCATTTGTTTCCCTTTTCTTCGAAGAATGTAATTCATTATTACATTAAGCAAAGGAACTTTTGTCTCCATAGATGATTTAAAAAACGGCTCAAACCGTTCCATTTCATTTTTTATTGGAGCTTTTATTTTATCTACTGCAGCCATATAATTTATTGATGTCCAAATATACTAATTATATCTTGTACTAAATTTTATTTCAAAATAAATAATTTAAACAGTTAACCAACTGAATAGTTCATATAATCAAAGATTTCATCGTTTGTTTTTATAATTAACTCATATTCATATCTAAATATGAAAATTACTGATTATTATCATCTTTTTTATAATAATATATTTATATATTTG
>CAZPMA010000158.1:0-4999 GCA_964587535.1 uncultured Bacteroidales bacterium | reverse complement strand
CCAGATCCTTTTGCATAGATTGATGCATAAATTCCACCCCAAAATGCAAAATTAAAAGGGGTCATTATGAGTGATGAAAAATCTGCAATAGCTGTTAATGTTACCGAAAGTTCAGTGTTGCCTTTGCCAAGAGCAGTCATAAAGTTTGATATATTACCCCCAGGGCACGATGCCACTAAAATCATACCTAAAGCAATGCTTGGAGATGGGTTTAAAACTAACACTAAAGTAAATGTTAATGCCGGCATAAATACAAACTGAGATATTACACCAATAATTGCTGATTTTGGCTTTAAAAATACTTTTTTAAATCTTTCAAGCTTTAATTCAAGAGCAACGCCAAACATCACAAAAGCCAGGGTAAGGTTTAGAAAGAGCAAGCTTCCTTCGTTAAAATTTAACCGAAAGGAATCGAGCATTTCAAGAGATTGTCCAAACATTTTTCTTTTTATTGATAAGCGGTAAAAATAAGCAATTGATTTTAAAAAATAAAAAACACTTTCTATTAAGCATTGATTTTAAAAAATTATTTCTTATGGAATGATTTAAACTGTTCATCAAAAAATGGAGATAAACAATGTGATTGTAAGTAAAGATTTTTATATTTACATTAACCTAATCTGACCTATCAGAAAATCATCTTACTATTTAATAATATAAAAGAAATTAGATAGTGGAAAAAGAACGACTACTTAAGTTAATAGATGAAATATCGGAAGTACTTTCAATTTTAATTGAGTTAAAGAAAAAGGGAAAATTCAGGGAAGCTCTAAATAAAATTGATGAAACTTTATTAAAGTACTTTGATTTTGATGTTGAAGTTATTTATTCATTATCCGAAGATTTTTTAGTAGATGCTTTAAAAGAGCAAAAGGGTTTAGATTCAGAACAATTGATATATCTTGCCGAAATTTTGAATGAAAAAGGGGATATTTTATTGGAACAGAATGATCTTAAAAACAGTAGAAAGGTTTTAAAGAATGTTTTAAAGATTTATTATTTTCTGAATGAAGATCAGGATTTTTTTTCGTTTAAGAATATGAATAAAATGCTTATTATAAACGAAAAGCTTTCAAGAATAAATGTAAAAATAGAATCTTAATCTTTGATTCTATTTTTTATTTCTTGTGTTTCCTTTTCAAATCCAGGTTTTTCCAACAAAGCAAACATATTCTTTTTATACGCTTCAACTCCCGGTTGGTCAAAAGGATTAATCCCTAATAAATAGCCACTCAAAGCACATGATACCTCAAAGAAATAAAGCAACTGCCCAATAAAATGCTCATTAATTTCCGGGATTGTAATTTTAATATTTGGAACATTTCCATCGATATGAGCTAAAGCAGTGCCTAATTCAGCCATTTTGTTAACATAATCGATCGACTTTCCTTCAAGATAATTTAGTTTGTCAAAATTATCTTCATCTGATGGAATAGCTAAACTGTATTTTGTTTTTTCTACTGAGATTACGGTTTCAAATAAATTTCTTTTGCCTTCCTGGATATATTGTCCTAAAGAATGAAGATCTGTTGAAAAACTTACGCTTGCAGGAAAAATTCCTTTACTTTCTTTCCCTTCGCTTTCTCCATACAACTGTTTCCACCATTCTGAGATATAATTCAATTTTGGATTGTAATTTACCAGGATTTCAATGGTTTTATTTTGGTTGTATAAAACATTTCTTATTGCGGCATATTGAAAGGCTGGATTATTTTCAAACCGATCATTTGACGATAAATGATACATTGATTTTGCACCATTAATTAATTCATCGATATTAAAACCGGCACAAGCAATAGGTAATAATCCCACAGGAGAAAAAACAGAATATCTTCCACCGATATCATCATCAATAACATAAGATTTATAAGCTTCCTGATTTGCCATGTTTCGCAACGCTCCTTTTGAAGCATCTGTAATAGCAACAATTCGTGTTGCAGCTTCTTTTTTACCAAATCTTTTCTCTAATTCATTTTTTAAAAGACGGAAAGCAATTGCAGGTTCGGTGGTTGTTCCTGATTTTGATATTGCAATTATTGAGAAATCTTTATGACTTAGGAAATCTAATAATTCGAAATGATAATCTTCTGACAAGTTTTGTCCGGCAAATAGTATTAATGGATTATCTCCTTTGTTTTTTAAGTGATCAAATTGACCTGATAAAGCTTCAATAACTGCTTTTGCACCCAGGTAAGAGCCTCCAATTCCGATTACTATAATTACTTCAGATTGTTTTCTTAGTTTTTCAGATGTATTCTTAATATCATTTAATTCATCTTGAGTAATATTTTTAGGGAGATCTAACCATCCTAAAAAGTCATTGCCTTGTCCTGTTTTATTTCTAAGAATAATATTCTTGTTAATAATTTCCTTAGATAAACGATCTAATTCATTTTTATCAATAAATGAAATAGCATTTTTCAAATCAATATTTATAGTACTCATAGGACTCCTTTATCTTAGATTTTCTGAAAGTAGTTTTATTTCAATAGCAGGAGAAATCTTTTCATAAAGGATATTATAAACAGCTTCAGTAATAGGCATGTTTACCAGATAGTTTTTATTAATCTCATAAATTGATTTTACTGCATAATATCCTTCAGCTACCATATTCATTTCTAACTGAGCCGACTTAACAGAGTACCCTTTCCCAATCATATTTCCAAAAGTTCTATTTCTGCTGAATTGGGAATAAGCTGTAACTAGCAAGTCTCCTAAGTAAGCAGAGCTTTTTATGTCTCTGGTTATAGGGTGAACAGCATCAACAAAACGTTTAATTTCCTGAATTGCATTTGAAATTAACACAGCATTAAAATTATCACCATAGTTTAAACCATGGCAAATCCCACTTGCTAAAGCAAAAACATTTTTTAATACTGCCGAATACTCGGTTCCATAAATGTCTTCAGAGATACTTGTTTTAATATAATTTGTATTTAAAATACTTGCTACAGTTCGGGCTTTCTTAAGGTCGGGCGATGCAATGGTTAAATAGGATAATCGTTCCAGTGCAACTTCTTCTGCATGACATGGTCCTGAAATAACAGCAAAATTCTCAAAGGGCACATTGTAATATTTATTAAAAAACTCTGCTATAATCAGGTTGTCTTCGGGAATTATACCTTTAATTGCTGAAACAACAATTTTTTCAGTCAAATCAATATCAGCTTTTTTAAGTGCATCTTTTAAAAAAGCTGAAGGGATAGCAAAAATTACAATATCTGTATCTTCAATGGTTTTTTCAACATCACTAAACAGAGTTATTTTGTCTGTATCAAGCGTAACTGAACTTAAGTAGAAATTGTTATGCTTATGTTGCTTAATAAACTTAATTTTTTCTTTACTTCTCATGTACCAATTAATATCGTCAACATTTTCGAGAAGCATTTTCATGATAGCTGTTGCCCAGCTACCACCACCTAATATTGCAACTTTTGGTTTTTTTGTCATGCCCTTTAGTTTAAATTAGCGATCCAGGTCTTAACATCATCCTGAGAAGGATTTTGTAAGCCAAGTTTATGTTTTTTATTTAATCCGCAAATTTTTTGGTGTAAAGCACCTGCACTAACATCTTTCATGCTGGCAATTGTTGAATACCCTGCTTTTTGCACAACCGTAACCCACTCTTCCGGGATTCCAATTTGCGTATAAGCTTCTGTTGTATCTTTTTGAGCTTTTTTCTCCGGTTTCATTTGTGGAAAGAATAATACATCCTGAATGGAATCCTGACCTGTCATAAACATGGTTAAACGATCGATACCAATTCCCATTCCTGATGTTGGTGGCATTCCATATTCTAATGCACGAACAAAATCCATATCAATAAACATGGCTTCATCGTCACCTTTTTCTGAAAGTTTTAACTGATCCTGGAATCTTTCTAACTGATCAATAGGGTCATTTAACTCAGTATATGCATTACAAAGTTCCTTACCATTAACCATTAACTCAAAACGTTCTGTTAATTCAGGATTATCTCTGTGTTTTTTACATAAAGGTGACATTTCAACCGGGTAATCAGTAATGAATGTTGGTTGAATCATGTGTCCTTCACATTTTTCTCCAAATATTTCATCAATGATTTTACCTTTTCCGAATGTTTCATCAATTTCAACATCCAGATCTTTACACACCTGGCGTAACTGATCTTCATTCATTCCAGTTATGTCAACTCCGGTATGTTCTTTTATTGCATCTATCATTGAAATACGACGATATGGAGCTTTAAAATCGATTTCTTTATCTCCAAATTTCACTTTGGTTGTTCCGTGTAATTCTAAAGCAACTTTTTCAATCATTTCTTCAACGAATTCCATCATCCAGATGTAGTCTTTGTAGGCTACATAAATTTCCATTACGGTAAATTCCGGATTATGGGTTCTGTCCATACCTTCGTTACGGAAATCCTTAGAAAATTCGTATACTCCATCAAAACCACCAACAATTAATCTTTTTAAATAAAGCTCGTTAGCAATTCGTAGGTATAAAGGAATATTTAATGCATTATGATGCGTAATAAACGGACGCGCTGCAGCTCCACCAGGAATTGCCTGAAGAATTGGTGTTTCAACTTCAAGATAACCACGTTCGTTAAACATCTCGCGCATGGTATTTATTATTTTTGTACGTTGTACAAAAACATTTTTCACTTGTGGGTTTACAATTAAATCAACATATCGCTGACGATAACGTTGCTCGGGATCTGTAAATGCATCGTAGGTTTTTCCGTCTTTTTCTTTAACAATTGGCAGTGGACGTATGGATTTACTTAACACAGTAAATTCAGTAACATTCAATGATGTTTCACCAACTTGTGTAATAAATACATTTCCCTTTACTCCAATTATATCGCCAATATCTAATAATTTCTTGAAAACAGTATTGTACATTGTTTTATCTTCATCAGGGCAAATATTATCGCGCTTAAAGTAAACCTGGATTTTGCCTTTATCATCTTGTAACTCAACAAATGAAGCACTTCCCATGATTCTTCTGCTCA
>CAZPMA010000157.1:0-5014 GCA_964587535.1 uncultured Bacteroidales bacterium | reverse complement strand
AAAAACAAAAAGAAGAAGGTGTTTCTCCTCGTTTAAAAGGTTTTATTATGGAAGATCGTGGAATTCCACGTCAACACTATAAGGTTGTCGATGCTGAAGGAAACGAAATTGGAGAGGTAACATCAGGAACAATGTCGCCAATAATTAAAAAAGGTGTTGGAATGGCGTACTTAAATAAAGGATTCTGGAAAGAAGGAACAGAAATTTTTATCGAAGTAAGAAATAAAAGATTAAAAGCCCTTGTAGCTCGTCCACCATTTCATGAAAGCAAATAAATATTGGGCTAATATATGTAAAAAACCCTGCTAAAAATGAACTGCACCCCAAAAGTTGGACACAACATTTGGGGTGTTTTTTATTAATTTTGTTATCTAAACGAAATTATAATGAATAAAATTGAAGTTTGTTTAAGTCCAAAACTCTTGGATCGGTTTAATTTGGATAATAAAATAGTTGTAGTGGTTGATATTTTAAGAGCTACAACCATAATAACCACAATGTTTCATAATGGTTTAACTAAGTTAATTCCTGTAAAATCATTAGATGAAGCCAGGAAGTATAAAGATCAGGGTTTTTTAGTTGCTGCAGAAAGGAATGGCAAAAAAGTTGATTTTGCAGATTTTGATAACTCTCCATTTACATTTACACGGAATAAAATTTCTGGAAAAACATTAGTTTATAGTACTACTAATGGTACAAACACGATAAATCTTGTAAAAAATGCTGAGATAGTAATTTTAGCTTCATTTCTAAATTTAACATCTGTTTCACAATATTTAGTTAATCAGAAAAAAGATATTTTAATACTTTGTTCAGGATGGCAGGGGAATTATTGTAGCGAAGATGCCTTATTTGCCGGTTGTTTATCAGAAAAACTAATTCAAAGCAATTTTATATATAATGAAGATACAGTTAGTACAGCAATAGAATTGTGGCAAAATGCAAAAAATAATTTGCAAGAATATATAAAGAACATTTTTCAGTATAAAAGGTTGATTGAGTTTGGATTTAAAGATATTGTTGAATATTGTTTTCAAACAGATATTACCCTGGCAATTCCAATACTGAAGGATGATTATATTTCTGATTTATTGAAAATAACATAATTAGGGGTTTCATATTAGCTAGTTTATTCTTAATTTTATCTTCCATTTTTACTATTAAAAGGTGTTTAACATCATATATGTTATTAGCGAGTATGTTCAAATTTTTTTGCAACTTGCAGCCGAAATGCGAATTAGTTAACAAATAAAAATAATATCTTATGAGAAAGCATATTTTTAACGCTGGTCCATGTAAATTATCAGATTCATTATTAAAAAATACAGCAGAAGCAATTCTTGACTGGAATGGTATGGGACAATCTATCCTCGAAGTATCTCACAGAGGTAAAGAATTTCAGGCAGTTATGGATGAAACTGTTGAATTAATGAAAGAAGTACTTAGTATTCCTGAAGGATATTCAGTATTATTCTTAGGTGGTGGAGCCAGTATGCAGTTTGCCATGATTCCTTACAATTTCATGAAATCAAAAGCATTTTATGTAAATACCGGAACCTGGTCATCTAAAGCAATAAAAGAAGCTAAAATGTGGGGTGAAGTTATTGAAGTTTCATCAGCTGATAAAAACTTTACATACTATCCAAAAGGATATCAAATTCCAGACGATGTGGATTACGTTCATATTACAACAAATAATACAATCCGTGGTACTGAGATTTTTGAAGATTTAAATGTAAAAGCTCCATTAATTGCTGATATGTCGTCTGATTTCTTAAGTCGACCTGTTGATGTTGCTAAATATGACATGATTTATGGTGGTGCTCAAAAGAATTTAGGTCCTGCCGGTGTAACATTTGTTATCATTAAAGATAGCTTTATGGAGAAAATGGTTGAAGGCCGTATGATTCCAACTATGCTTCAGTATAAAACACATGCTGATAATGGTTCAATGTACAATACTCCACCAGTTGTAAATGTTTTTGCTGTTCGCGAAACATTAAAGTGGGTAAAATCAATGGGTGGTGTTAAGGCAATGGAAAAAATTGCTATAGATCGTGCAGATTTACTTTATAAAGCAATCGATGAAAGTAAAATGTTTATTTCACCGGTAGTAAAAGAAGATCGCTCAAGAATGAACATAGTGTTTGTTATGAAAGATGAATACAAAGAAAAAGAAGCTGATTTTGTAAAGTTTGCCGGCGAAAGAAATTGCGTTGGAATTAAAGGGCACCGTTCAGTTGGTGGTTTCAGAGCTTCAACATACAATGCTTCTACATTGGAAGATGTGCAAGCCTTAGTGCAGGCAATGAAAGATTTCGAAGCAGCTAATGCTTAAAAAAAATAATTATAAAAAGGACTCAGGTTTTAAAGCCTCGGGTCTTTTTTTGTCTTTTACTTAATATAAAATCATTAAACCAGAAAATTATGAAAAAAGTGCTTGTTGCAACAGAAAAACCTTTTGCTCCTGCAGCAGTTGCTCTAATTAAGGAAGTTTTAGATAAAGCGAACTATGAATTGGTTTTATTGGAAAAATATACAGAAATATCAGAATTTTTAAAAGCGGTTGCAGATGTTGATGCTTTAATCGTTCGTTCTGATAAAGTTACTAAAGAGGTTATAAATGCAGCCAAAAACCTAAAAATTGTTGTAAGAGCTGGCGCCGGCTATGATAATCTCGATTTAGATGCTTGTACAGCAGCAAATGTTGTTGCCATGAATACTCCAGGTCAAAACTCAAATGCAGTAGCTGAGTTGGCATTAGGTATGATGGTTATGATTGCTCGCGGAAACTACAATGGAAAAGCAGGAACTGAACTTAAAGATAAAAAAATTGGAATTCATGCATACGGAAATGTTGGACACCTTGTAGGTAAGATAGCTAAAGGTTTTGGAATGGAGGTATTTGCTTTTGATCCTTTTGTGGATGCCGAAACAATTAAGAAAGACGGAGTAACTCCGGTTGGTTCTGTTGAAGAATTATACTCGACATGTCAATATATTTCTTTACATATTCCTGCAAACGAAAAAACAAAAAAATCAATTGGATTTGATTTATTGAATAAAATGCCAAAAGGTGCTACTTTAGTAAACACAGCGCGTAAAGAAGTAATAAACGAAGAAGAATTACTTAAATTATTTGCTGAGCGTGAAGATTTCAGATATGTATCTGATATAGCTCCAGATTGCAAAGAGGAGATTGAAGAAAAATATGAAGGAAGATTTTTCTTTACTCCTAAGAAAATGGGAGCGCAAACTGCCGAAGCTAATATTAATGCAGGTGTTGCAGCTGCAAATCAAATAGTTGATTTCATTCAAAACGGAAACGAAACATTTAAAGTAAATTAATTAATTCAAGGTTTCAGTATTCAGTATTCAGATTATTTGAACTATGAAACCATTAATAAATAATATTAATTATAAAGTTACATCATATTGAATTTGTAACTTGAAATCTAAATTTATAAAACATGGCAATAGTTAAACCATTTAAGGGATTAAGACCTCCAAAGGAGATTTCGAAAGATTTAGCATCCTTACCTTACGATGTTATGAATAGTGATGAAGCAGCTGAAATGGCTAAAGGTAAAGATTGCTCACTATTACATATTACAAGAGCTGAAATAGATTGTGAACCAGGTATTGATATTCATTCGGATACAGTTTACAGCAAAGCGGTTGAAAATTTTAAAATGTTCCAGGATAAGGGGTGGCTAGTTCAGGATGATGAAGCTAGATTTTACATTTATGCCCAAACAATGGACGGCCGAACTCAATATGGTATTGTTGGTGCAGCAGCTTGCGATGATTATCACAATGGAATTATCAAAAAACATGAGTTAACCCGTCCTGAAAAGGAAGATGATAGAATGATATTAACTCGTTATACAAATGCAAATATTGAACCTGTATTCTTTTCATATAAGGCAGTTCCTGAGATTGATGCAATAGTTGAAAATATTGTTAAAAATCAGAAAGCTGATTACGATTTTGTTGCAGAAGACGGTTTTGGTCATCACTTTTGGGCAATTAACAGTGTAGAAACAAATAAGAAATTAGAAGAGTTATTTGCAACAAAAGTACCTTATACTTATGTTGCCGATGGACATCATAGAACAGCTGCAGCTGCTCGTATTGGACTTGAAAAACAAGAACAGAATCCTAATCATACAGGTAATGAAGAATACAATTTCTTTATGGCAGTTCACTTCCCTGATAATCAATTGAAAATTATTGATTATAACCGTGTTCTTAAGGATTTAAACGGATTAACAGAAGACGAGTTAATTGAAAAGCTATCCAATGCATTCGATATACAAAAAATGGGAACAGATATCTATAAACCTTCTAAATTACATGAATTCAGTATGTATTTAAGTGGTAATTGGTATAAAATGACCGCGAAAGAAGGTACTTATGATGATAAAGATCCTATTGGAGTATTAGATGTAACAATTTTGTCAAAACAGGTTCTTGAACCAATATTTGATATTCAGGATTTAAGAACTTCGAAACGTATCGATTTTGTTGGTGGAATCCGTGGATTAGGAGAATTGTCAAAACGTGTTGACAGTGGTGAAATGAAAGCTGCATTTGCACTATATCCTTGTTCATTACAACAATTAATTGATATTGCTGATACAGGTAATATCATGCCACCAAAAACTACCTGGTTTGAACCAAAACTAAGAAGTGGATTAGTAATTCACAAATTAGATTAATCATATTCTTATACATAATTTCCCCATTTTTTAAAGGGGATTTGGGGGGATTTTATAATCTCCCTTTTTTTATGGCTAAACCTGACATTTATCTTTCCTTGGCAAAAACTTTTTTAGTAAATTTGAATAGCTTTTAAACATCTTAAAAAATATACTCAACATGAGCGTTGCAGAAAATATTAAACACTTCCTAGAAAACGAGATACCATCTAACGTTAAATTGATTGCTGTATCAAAAACCAAACCCACAGAAACAATATTAGAAGCATACCAATCTGGACATAGATTATTTG
>CAZPMA010000156.1:0-5039 GCA_964587535.1 uncultured Bacteroidales bacterium | reverse complement strand
TCGAAAGAAATTGGTATGTTATTTAAATCAGGAAAGGCTGATGAAGCAAATCAACTAAAGGATAAAAACACAGAGTTAAAAGAAACTGTAAAATTACAGAATGATGAGTTAGCATTCATCGAAAAGCAATTAAATGATTTGTTAGTTCAAATCCCAAATATTCCTCACACATCAGTTCCAAGCGGCAAAGGTGAAGATGACAATAAAGTTGTTCGCGATGGCGGAGAAATGCCAAACTTACCAGAAGGAGCAATGGCACACTGGGATTTAGCTAAGAAATACGATATTATTGATTTTGAACTGGGAAACAAATTAACTGGTAGTGGATTTCCTGTTTATAAAGGTAAAGGTGCAAAATTGCAACGTGCTTTAATTGCTTATTTCCTAGATAAAGCAACAGAAGCTGGATACAATGAAGTTATGCCACCTTTGATGGTGAATGAAGATTCTGGTTTTGGAACAGGTCAGCTGCCCGATAAAGAAGGTCAAATGTATCATGTAGGTATAGACAACCTGTATCTTATTCCAACTGCTGAAGTTCCTGTAACTAATATTTTTAGAGATGTAATTCTATCTGCTAAAGATTTTCCGGTAAAGATGACTGCATATACTCCTTGCTTCCGTCGCGAAGCAGGTTCGTATGGTAAAGATGTTCGTGGATTAAATCGATTACATCAGTTCGATAAAGTTGAGATAGTACAAGTTCAACATCCTGATAAATCATATGATTCATTAGATGAAATGGTAAATCATGTTGAAAGTTTAGTAAAATCATTAAACTTACCCTACAGAATTCTTCAATTATGTGGTGGTGATATGAGTTTTACTTCTGCTCTTACTTATGATTTTGAAGTTTATTCAAAAGCTCAGGAAAAATGGCTTGAAGTAAGTTCGGTTTCTAATTTCGAATCATATCAATCGAACAGGTTAAAGTTAAGATATAAAGAAGATGGAGAGAAAAAAGCTCAATTGGCACATACGCTTAATGGAAGTGCATTAGCTTTGCCAAGAATCTTAGCTGCATTATTAGAAAATAATCAAACTGAAAAGGGTATTGTTGTGCCTAAAGTTTTAATACCTTATACAGGATTCGATATTATAGATTAATACAATTCTAAAATAGATAAAGAGTGCTAAATAAAGCACTCTTTTTTTATGTCAATTTATTTTGTAATATTAGGAGTTTCATAATAAATAAATCTATGAAAAAGAGCGTATTATTTTTAGTCATAATAATCACATTATCAGCTTCATGCGACAAGGGCAAGAGAATCGACCTGACAGAGCTTGATTGTCAAATTGCCAAAGTGGATAGTTTAAACAATAAGCTTTTTATGCATTACGATTTTACTTTAAAAGGAATTTATAAGATATCTGAAGATAGTTTATTGGCAGATTCAATTTCTGGTATAGTCGCATTGCCAGACACAACTGTGTTTTATGAATTTTTAAGTTACAAAATCTCAGAACTTGAGAGTTTAAATTATCGCACAAAGCAAGAAATATTATTTGCACAAGATCAACTTCAAGGATTAAAGGAAGATGTCTCAAAGAAGCAAATTTCAGATATACAATTCGAATTACAAATGCAGTCGCAAGAAAATATGATAAGTTATTTAATAGAATTAGTAAATTTAAATACAAGTGAAATTGATGTTATTGCTAAGGAGTTATTAATTTATAATGACACGATTAGATAATGAATAAACAAAAGAAAGCTTATTTTTTTGCCGGATTAACAATATTATTCTGGGCAACTTCAGCCTCGGCATTTAAAATTGGATTAAAGCATCTGGATTACTTTCAACTTTTGCTGGTTGCAACGGTAACTTCTGTACTTTTTCTTTTTTTTGCCATTGTTTTTCAAAATAAATTAAGTATTCTAAAAACCCTTAATTACAAGGATTTTATCAACTCGGCTCTTCTAGGCTTTTTAAATCCATTTGCATACTATACGGTTTTATTTAAAGCGTATTCATTATTACCCGCTCAGGTGGCACAACCTTTAAACTTTGTCTGGCCCATAGCACTTGTGTTATTATCTGTTGTAATTTTAAAGCAGAAATTGAAACTAAAGAGCTTACTGGCATTAATGATAAGCTTTTTTGGTGTGGTTTTTATTTCATCAGAAGGGAACATATTCAATATGAACTTTTCCAATCCGGCAGGTGTTTTATTAGCACTGGGCAGTTCAATCATATGGGCCCTTTATTGGATTTATAATATAAAAGATAATAAAGATGAAGTAGTTAAATTATTTTTGAATTTTAGTTTTGCGCTAATCTATATTGTAATATTAACATCAATATTTTCATCTTTTATTTTAACAGATAGTAAAGGTATTTTCTCAGGAATTTATATTGGTTTATTCGAAATGGGCATAACTTTTGTACTATGGATAAAAGCATTAAAGTTGGCAGGTAGAACAGATAAAATTGGGAACTTAATTTATTTAACCCCATTTTGTTCATTAATTTTTATCAGTATTATTTTGAAAGAAAAAATATTAGTAACAACTATTTTTGGATTAATTTTGATAATATCAGGAATAATAATACAACAATATAAAAGAAAAAGAGTATGAAAAGTAAAACTGTAAAATTAGCAATTATAACATCTCTGTTATTAGGAATGGTAATTCTGGTTTCTTGTGAAAAGGAAAAAGTTTTTCCATATCCTTACGATAATACAGTTGAAGAGTTTTATGCTATTATGGAAGATTATTACTTATGGATCGATTCAATAGATACATATAATACGGATAATTATGGTACTCCGGAAGAACTGTTAGAAGCAATGAGATATGAACCACGCGATAAATGGAGTTATATAACAACAATAGAGGAAGATGCACAGTATTATCAAGAAGGAACTTATGAAGGATATGGTTTTGGTTATGCACCAGACTCAGAAAATAATTTAAGAATTACCTATTTATATGAGAGTTCAGATTTAAATACCTTTGGTATAACACGTGGATGGAAAATTAATAAGATAAATGGCAGTTCGGTGAATGGTGATTCCAATTTGTCAGATTTATTGGCATCAAGCAGCAATTCATTCGAGTTTGAATCTACTACCGGGACTATTGTTTCCGAAACAATAGATAAAAAGCTAATAACTATTAATACGGTTGTTCATAGCGAAGTTATTGATGTTGATAGTAAAAAAGTAGGATACTTTGTATTTGAAAGTTTTATTGGGCCTTCAGCTGAAGAATTAAATACCTTATTCGAAGATTTTAAGACACAACAAGTAGAGGAATTAGTTGTTGATTTAAGATATAACGGTGGAGGTATGTTATCCATAGCACAGCAACTAGCAGGACTAATTGTTCCATCGAGTTTGCAAGGCAGTAGATTTTTAAGCTATGAGTTTAACAATAATATTTATAGTGAAAATCCTGATATAAACTTTGACGTAAGTCCAAACACATTGGGATTACACAAAGTTTATTTTATTGCGGGCAAAGGTTCGGCTTCTGCCAGCGAAGCTGTTATCAACGGTTTAGCTCCATACATTGATACCTACATAGTTGGTGATGATACTTACGGAAAATCTGTTGGTATGTTTTCATTTTCTAGTAGAATTAGTAACTTACTTTATGTTCCAATTTGTTTTAAGCTTATTAATTCTCAAGCTTATGGAGATTATTATAATGGTTTGGCTGCAGATAACTATGTTGAAGATGATGTTTTACATGATTTTGGAAGCGAAGAAGATGTTTTGGCAAGCGTATTAGATCATATTGAAACAGGATCATTTCCTACATTTAAATCAAAAGAAGGAATTTATAGAGCTCCTGTAAAAACGATTAGGACATTAGAACAAATAAGAGGATCGATTTAATTTGTCAGAAGAAAGAATCATATTAGGAATAGACCCCGGGACCACTATTATGGGGTATGGATTAATCAAAATTGAGCAGAATAATGCAAGTCTAATTGCGCTTGGTGTAATTGAACTAAAAAAATTTGACGATCATTATATTAAATTAAAAAAGATTTTTGATAGGGTAATTTCAATCATAGATGAATTTCATCCTGACGAATTAGCTATTGAAGCACCATTTTTCGGCAAAAATGTGCAGTCGATGTTGAAATTAGGAAGAGCCCAGGGGGTTGCCATTGCTGCTGCACTTTCCAGATCCTTACCGATATTTGAATACGCTCCCCGAAAGATTAAGATGTCAATCACAGGGCAGGGAAACGCTTCTAAAGAACAAGTTGCCATTTTATTGCAAAAAACCCTTAAGATTAAAGAACTCCCAAAAGATTTAGATGCAACTGATGGTTTAGCTGCAGCTCTTTGTCATTTTTATCAGTCAAATACAATCAAATCAGATAAAGCATTTAATAGTTGGAAAGATTTTATTAATAAAAATCCGGGAAGAGTTAAAAAGTAATTTACAAATTATATAAAAAAAGGAGCTTACACGAGCTCCTTTTCTTATATCTTTTATTTTTTCTACTGTAATTGGAATACAATTGGGAAAGTAAATCGTACTCTAACAGGTCGTCCTCTTTGTTTACCAGGTGTCCATTGTGGTGAAGATTTTACAACACGAACAGCTTCTTTATCAAGAGATGGATCAACACCCCTTACTACAATAACATTTGTTATTTTTCCTGTTGGGTCAACATCAAATTGAACGAAAACACGCCCGCTAATTCCATTTTCAGCAGCAATTGTAGGGTATTTTAGGTTTTTCTGAATATAAATCCTGAAAGCATCACTATTTTGCCCCTGGAAAGTAGGCATATCTTCTACAACAAAGAATACTTCCATTTCATTCACTTCTTCTTCCTCTTCTTCAAACTCTACAATCTCAATAATATCATCTTGATCTGATTCAGTATCAAAAAGCTCTAATTCATCTTCAATTTCCACATCATCTTCAACAATATTAATTACTTCTGTTGTTTGTGGTGGTGGAGGTGGTGGAGGTGGCTCGTTTTGTTGACGAGTTATTGGAATAATTTCCTCTTCCAGGTCCATATCTCCTAATTCTCCAAGAGAATTTAATTCTGAAGGTCTTG
>CAZPMA010000155.1:0-5054 GCA_964587535.1 uncultured Bacteroidales bacterium | reverse complement strand
TCTTCCATAATAAAACCTTTTAAACGAGGAGAAACACCTTCTTCTTTTTGTTTTTCCCAAATACTGCGATCTATAAAGTTATTACCTTCAACGAATTTAGTAATCCAACCTAAACCTGCCTGAATTGCAGAAGTTTCATCGTTAATATCGTTTCCATATAAACAAAATCCTGACTCTAAACGTAAGGTATCGCGAGCTCCTAATCCAATTGGTTTAATTCCAAACTCTTCTCCCGCTTCGAAAACAGCTTTCCATAATTTATCAGCATCCTGATTTGCTACGTAAATTTCACATCCTCCTGATCCAGTATAACCCGTTGTAGAAAAAATAACGTCTTTAATTCCGGCAAAATCACACTTTTGGAATGTATAGTATTCCATATCTACAACATTTGCTGATGTTAATTTTTGCATTGCTTTTAAAGCCAATGGTCCTTGAACAGCTAACTGAGCAATCTCGTCAGAAGCATTATATACTTCCTTTCCAATTTCCATTCCCATTTCCTTAGCATTTTTTGTAACCCAAGCCCAGTCTTTATCAATATTTGCTGCATTTACAACT
Source organism: uncultured Bacteroidales bacterium (assembly GCA_964587535.1). Taxonomy (GTDB): domain Bacteria; phylum Bacteroidota; class Bacteroidia; order Bacteroidales; family UBA12077; genus UBA12077. The sequence goes on along the minus strand of CAZPMA010000155.1, from coordinate 4,493 downwards.
AATAAATACGTTTCATCATCAAATTTATAAACTAATAAATCGTCAACGATTCCACCTTTGCCATTAGGGAAACAAGAATATTGTACTTTACCATTAAAAAGATCAGCAACATTATTAGAAGTTACTTTTTGAACAAGCTCAAAAGCTTTTGGTCCTTTAACCCAAAATTCACCCATATGTGAAACATCAAAAACACCTACTTTTTCTCTAACAGTGATGTGTTCATCGTTAATTCCGGAATACTCGATTGGCATATTATATCCACAAAATGGAGACATTTTGGCTCCTAAATCAATGTGATACTGTGTGAATGCTGTATTTTTCATCTATTTATATTTTTTAAAATTTATTGTTATGAATTTATTATTTACCTTTCCTTTCTCAATCTATTTTTTGTTACTCGCTCCCACAAACCACATACACAAGCCGCTCGTGAACCTTCATGAAAACCTACTCCTATGTCAAATAATACAGTTAATATAGGTTTATTTTGATTCTTACGTGACATTAAACCAATAACATCATGAAGGTTTCATTGTATTATTTTGTTTTATTAATTTTATTCAATGTGCGACAAAGCTATAAAAAATATATTATAAAAATCATGTTTTAAATGCATATACAGAATAAAAAAATAGATGATCTTTTATATAGACCATCTATTTTATATTTTGTTTAAAATAATTCTATTTACTTAACACTTTAAACTCTACACGGCGGTTTTGAGCTCTACCTTCTTCAGTTTTATTATCAGCAATTGGTTGATTAAAAGCATAACCTTTATACTCTAACCTGCTTGCCTCTACTCCTTTTGTTATTAAATAATCAACTACACTCTTTGCCCTAGCTTCTGATAACTTTTGATTAGCTCTGTATGAACCAACATTATCGGTATGACCAGAGATTTCTAATCGAATTGTAGGATTTTCTATTAACAATTGTGCTACACGTTCAAGTTCTGGTTCCGATTCCGGTTTAATAGTAGCTTTATTTGTTTCAAAGAAAATATTATCAAGAACCATTTTTGCACCAACATCAATTTTATTTAACTGGAAGTTGACTTGTATTTTACTATCGTTAACTTGCTTTTGAGTTAGATAAGCCATTTCAACAAAAAACAAATAATCCTTTGCAGTAACTTCAACACCATAATCTTTTTGCTTTGGAATTCTCATTTTATAAACACCAGCAGTATCGGTTAATCCAGTGGCTACCACTTTACTAATCTCTAAATCGATTAATTCTATTTTAGCCATCTTGATAGGTTCTGCTGTTTTAGAATCAGTTACTAAACCAACCAGATATAAGGCAGTGTCTACTTTAACTTCTGATGGGTTTGTATAAAACAAATCACTAATGGGTTTATGGTTCCATGCAATCATAATATCTTCGAATCCTAAGATCATTTCTTTTTCTTCACCAAGGAATATTATTTTATATAAATCTTTCCCTCCAAAGCCATTGTCTCTAACTGAAGAATAATAAGCCTGTTTATTATTAGCATCCATTTTAAAAAAGATATCATCATTTGGAGTATTAATAGGATAACCTAAATTTTCCGGAGCCGACCACATTCCATCTTCGTCACGTTCAATAATAAAAACATCAAATCCACCTATTGAATTATGCCCCCTGGAACTAAAGTATAATTTTTCTTCGGTAGGATGCCAATAAACTCCTTCCTCATCATATTCAGTGTTTATTGCTGCACCCATATTTGTGGGCTCTGTCCACTTACCTTTTTCATTTTGTTTGCTATAAAAAATATCCATACCTCCAATGGTTCCATATTGGTCTGAAACAAAAACCATTTCTTTTCCATCGGGACTAAATGTAATCGTTGTTTCTTTATTTTTAGATGATATTTTTCCTGAGATTGATTTTGGAGATTTCCAGTCACCTTTTTTCAATTCACTTACCAATATATCTCCTCCATTAACGTCTCCATTATATAAATATATTTTATTACCATCTGATGATATGGCAACAACAGATTCGTTCCCTTTTGAGTCTAATCTTTTCTCAATCATTTTTGGTTTACGCCAAAGTTCACCAGCTTGCTCAGAAACAAAAATATTTTCTAAATATTTATTATCGCCTTCGTATCGTTTATCTTTTTTCTCAGTTTCTCTTCTTGAAGTAAAATAGAGAAAATCCTGATTGGGATGTAAAACAGGATTATAATCATCATACTTAGAGTTAATCCTTTCTCCTAAATTATTAATAATCACTCTTACAGGATTATTTACCATATCTTGAGCATACCTGCATTCCTTAACAAACTTATCTATTTTGTTTCCAATAAGTTCTTTTTCTTTGGCAGACAGTGCATCGTAATAAGCTTTATAATTCTCGATTGCTTTATCAAAATCAAGGTTTAAATGGTAAGCCCTTGCCATTATGTAATAAATATCATCAGAAACATTATTATCTTTTAAGTAAGCTTTTTCTAGATATTCAGTAGCATAATAGAATTTATCAGTTGCTAAATAACAAACTCCAATTTTATAATTTAATTTAGCACAATCGGAATTATATTTATTTGCTCTTAGATAATAAGTTAAAGCATCTTGATAAGTGCCTAAACCTTCAGAAAATAATTTTTCTCCTTCTTTTAAGTCTTTCCAGGCTTCTTTAAAGCCCACTTCTTTTATATCTATCTGGAAATCACTCTTTTTGATTTTAATATCTTCCTGGGCAAATATTACATTATAAGAAACTGTAATTAATATTACTATTATTAGTGATTTAAATATTTTCATCTTAATACTGATTAAATTATTCGCATTCAGTTGTATATTTCTCTGCTTCTGTTATTCCTAATTCTATGGCCTTTTTCCAATCTGCACAAGCCTCACTGAATTTTCCTAAAAACTCACGTGCATAACCTCTGTTCAAATACGCTTCGCCATATTCAGGATTTATTTCGATTGCCATATCAAGCTCTTTTACGGCACCTAAATAATTCTGTAGTTTTATTTTAGTAATCCCAAGATTATTATAAGCGATCGCAAAATCCTTTTTAATCTCAATTACTTTTTCAAAATCGCTAAGTGCTTTTTCATAATCTGCCATTTGATAATATGCATTTCCTCTATTATTAAGGGCTAAATAATACTCAGGATCTTTTTGAATTGCCTTCGTATAATCTTCTATTGCTCCTTCAAAATCACCTGTTTTTATTTTACAACTTGCCATATTATCATAAGCAATAACAATTGTTGAATCGTATGACAGAGCTTGCTTATAATCGTGAATAGCCCCATGATAATCACTCATCATCCTTTTTGTACTGCCTCTTTCATTATAAGCATATGCAAAATCATATTTTTTATCGATTGCCTGTGTAAAATCAATTAAAGCACTATTGTAATCTTTTAGTTCAAAATCCATTAACCCTCTAAAATAATATGCTTGTGCTTCAATGTATCCCTTTTGTATTGCATGGGTAAAATCAGTTAAAGCATTCTGATAATCTTTCATTAACATTTTTATGTAAGCTCTAACATAAAATGCTTCACCTAACATATTGTTAATTTCTATTGCTTTAGCTATATCATTTAAAGCAAGATCGATTTCATTCACTAAAAGTTTAATTTTTCCTCTTTCAAGATATGGTAAATCAAAATCAGGATAGCTTAGAATAGCAGAATCAAACTTCATATGAGCTTCTTCCATTTTACCGCTAATCACTAATCTTACGCCCTCATTATAACTTAACCTTGCTTGTTTCTTTAATTGCTTGATTTCTTCTTCCATCGACAGTTCTTGTGTAGCCGACTGTTCCTTTTCAAGTGACTGTTCTTGCTCAACTGTCTGTCCTTGTGCCAAACCGCTAAAAATCATTAAGATACCTAAAAAGATCAATTTTGTATATTTCATATAATTATTGAGTATTTATTATAGTAAGCTATTTACATTAAAAAAGGTTTAATTTTATAAAAACTAATTCAAAAATAAAAATGTAAGATTCAAAATATACACTCTAATATTTTTGAATTTGATAAAAGTTTATTTTATTGCAATAAATTTACAAAAGTTTATTTAATATTTTTGTTTTATTATGAATAAAGATAAGTTCATTGATTTATCATACTTAAATGAAATTAGTAATGGCAATAAAGATTTTATTAATGAACTTATTGATATGTTCTTTGAACAAATTTCAGAATACAAAATTACACTTAATGATTTATATAGAAAAAAGGATTGGTATAATTTAGGAAGAGCAGCTCATAAAGCTAAATCAGCTGTATTACTTGTAGGCATTAAAGATCTGGCAACTGAGTTAAAAAAATTGGAAGATTATACAAAAGATGAAAAAAATATTGATGAATATAAGGAAATAATTGCTAAATTTGTAAGAATTAGTGATATTGCGGTAAAAGAATTAAACAATATAAAAGAAAATAATTTAATATAAACCAAAATCTGGAACCTATGTTAAAACACGAATCGAACAATGGAATTGAGATATTATCATTTGACAATGT
>CAZPMA010000154.1:0-5350 GCA_964587535.1 uncultured Bacteroidales bacterium | reverse complement strand
GATATTAAATTTACCAAACTTATCTAAATCATCAGGGTGTATTACCTGTGCATGCTCTATTCTCCATCTAAGATCATTTTCACCTTTTAAGTATTCAGAATAAATGTTTAACATTAATCGATTGGCAGAATCTCCAATAGCATGTGTATTTATTTGATAATTATTATCATAGGCTATTTTGCACATTTCATGATAAAACTCTAAAGGTTCTACGATTAATCCATAATTACCTGGATCATCTGAATATGGTTTAATTAATGCAGCCCCACGTGAACCCAAAGCACCATCAGCATATAATTTTATTGATCTAACATTTAAACGATTTGTTTTATAGATTCCATTCTTTACAAAGTGATTTATATTTTCATCATTAGGTTCTAACATAGCGTATATGCGCATTTCTAGCGCATCATTTTTTTGCAAAGAATCAATTAATTGTATTTGTTTTTTATCTAAGCCAGCATCAGCAACAGAAGTTAAACCCACAGCATGGCAGTTCTTAGCTCCCTGCATTAATGCCTTTATAGCAGTTTCCTGATCTTCATCGGGGACAATTTTTGAAACAAATGACATGGCATTATCGATTAACACGCCTGTTGGTTTCCCATTTTTAACGAATACCTTACCACCTTCAATAGTGGTTGTTGCATCTATTCCAGCTAATTCCAATGCTTTAGCATTAACAATAGCAGCATGTCCGTCAATACGTCGAATGTAAACCGGCTTATCAGGAAATAGTTTGTTCAGCTTTTCATTTGTTGGAAATTCTTTTACCTCCCAGTCGTTCTGATCCCATCCACGACCTAAAATCCATTCAGGATTATATTTATCATCCTGCTCTTTTAGTTTATTCAATATCTCATCAAATGATTTCGTTCCACGCAAGTCAGCTTGCAAAAGCGACATACAATAACCATAAAAATGGCAATGCGCATCGATAAATCCCGGATACACATATTTATTATTTAAATCTATAATTTGCTTTGAGCTATATTTTGATAAGATTTCCTTTGTTGATCCAACATCAATAAACTTTCCATCCTTAACTGCAAAACTTTCTGTTTTTTCAAAATGTTCATTTACAGTATATACAATTGTATTTTTTACAATTAAATCAACTTTTTGCTTTTTAGTGCATGAGCTAATACTTAGAGCCAGAAGAAATACAAACATTATATTTTTCATCATCAGATATTTTTTTAGTATTTGCTAAAAATACAAAATATGCTTTTAAGAACCTTGTATAATTCTATTCTTTGATGACCAACGCAAAATAAATATTCCTATTAAAAGAGCAATTATTGCAATAACGAATGTTAATGTGAATCCGAATAATTCATATAAAATAACCCCAATTAATGGTGATACCACTCCCCTTAATCCTGTAGCAAATAAATGTATCGACTGATAATCGCCGGCTTCTTCATTTTTCCCAAAATAAGAAGATCCTATGTTCCATGATAAAAGCATGGTAGCTGTAAAAAAACTGTAAAAAACGGTTGCAACCAATAACATCCAATAAATTTCTATATTCCATAACTCAATATGTGTAGGCAGAAATTCAGAAAATGCGATAAATAAAATATAACCTCCCATTGAAATAAAAGGAATAACTGTAAATTTTCGAGGATCTACATTGCCAATTATCTTGCCAAAGATAGGAAGTAAAATTATAGCTAATATATTATAAGCATTCTGATAAAAAGCCACGCTCGAATAATTGAGTGATAAAGCTTCATCATAGAAAATATTAATCACAGATCGTGTACTCATAAAAGCAAAACCATAAAACATGTATGCTATTTGAAAATCCAGATATGCTCTATTTACTTTTAAAGTATTTACCATCTTTTTAAAAGAGCTAACAATAGCCTCAATAAATCCTTCAGTAAATTCAGGAATTACTTTTGGGATATATTCTATTCGTGAAAAAAGAACAATACTTAAGAATCCTAATAATCCAAGAAATGGGAAAAAGTATGTAAATGAAAACTCATCAGCATCCAGTAAAAGTCCTAAAACAAATACAGTTAACATAAGCACAACTTGTCGAATTGATGATGTAACTCCATACATCTTACCGAAATTATCTTTACTGTAAACATTTTTTAAAAATAAATTAACAGCAGGAAGCACTATTGGATATGACAGGTAATATGTAAAAAATACAAATAAGAATATATAATGATAGAAAGAATTTAAAACATAAAGCTCAGGATTTCGTGGGAAAAATAGTAAAATTAATAATGGTAAATGAGTAAAAAAACCAACTCTTCTTAAAAGCTTTCTCTTTTTTCTTGCTCTGTGTATCATTTCATTGAATAGCACAGAAAATAATAAAACAATAACACTCGATTGAAATAAAAAACTTAATTGATAACTCGAACCATTTAAACTTTTTATAAAAACATACTCATTTAATAATAGAGCACCACGAATCATTCCATCAATAATGGAGAAAGTCATATGCAAGTAGAAAGTCCTTAATTCTTTTGCATCCAGATTTTTAATGATTCGTAATTTCATTTGAGTATTTTGATGCTTAATAGACTTGCAAATATAATTTAAGTTTAATTAAAGTTTAGTTTAAACTTTTTAACACTTGAGATCATCTAAAATTATTACCTTTGATGATCAAAATTAAATGATATGGATAAAAAGAAAAAAGAAGGCAGATACCAACGCATATACAAACAGCTGGAAGCATTATTAGTAAAAACAGATGACCCTTTTGCTCGTATGTCATCTATTATTGCTGTGCTACACCATAAAATGGAATATTTTTTCTGGACTGGATTTTATTTTCTAAAAGATGGTAAACTAATTGTTGGCCAATACCAGGGACCTGTTGCATGCCAGGAACTGGCAAAAGATACAGGCGTTTGTTGGGCAGGGATAAACCAACAAAAAGCAATTATTGTTCCCGATGTAGAAAAGTTTCCGGGGCACATTGCATGCGATTCAAGATCAAAATCAGAAATAGTAATTCCATTAAAAGATAATAAAGGCAATATAATTGGCGTTTTGGATGTTGATAGTAATGAATACAATCAATTCGACGAGATTGATGAAAAATACCTTACTCAAATTCTTGAATTAATTTTTCAATAGATTTATAAATGAAAAGATATATTAGCTTAATAATACTTTTTATAATTGTTAATTCGTCTTTTGCCCAATTAAATATTAATTATTATTTAAACGTAGGCAGATCACAATTGTATAATGAAAAATATTCTGAAGCTATTGAATCGTTTAATACTGTAATTAGAGTTAAACCTGAATTACCTGAAGCATATTTTTTAAGAGGTATAGCAAAGTTTAATTTAATGGATTACCTTGGTGCTGAGCAAGATTACTCAAAAGCAATTGAATTTAAACCTAATTACACCCAAGCATTAAAATACAGAGGACATACAAGATATAATCTTAAAAAGTACTATCTGGCAATTAATGACTTTGAGCTAGCGATCAGATTTGATGCAACCGATCCTGATTTGTATAATGTTCGAGGTTTATGTAAGATAAATGTAAATCAATATTCTCAAGCTATTAATGATCTGAATAGATCACTCGATATTTCTAAAAAAAATAAACGTGCCTACTTTTATCGTGGAATCGCTCGTGTAATGTCTGAAGATACCTTAGGAGCACTTGATGATTATAAAAAAGCCATTAAACTTGATCCTGCATTTTATGATGTCTATATGAATATTGGCATAGTATATTCTGAAAGAAATATTTATGATACTGCAATCATTAATTTCACCAAAGTAATAGAGTTAGATCCATTAAATACCGGAGCTTATATTAATCGATCAATAGCCTTCTATAAACAAGATAAACTTGATGAATCAATACAAAACCTTGATACAGCAATTCAGATAAATCCTAAAAATTCTCTTGCTCTATTCAACAGAGCTCTAATTAAAAACGAGAAAGGATTAAAAAATGAAGCAATAAGTGACTTTGACAAAGTTATTTATTTAAATCCACAAAATATTTTAACCTACTTTAATAGAGGACTAATTAAAGTTGAAATCAATGATTTACAAGGAGCTTTTATCGATTTTACCCAAGCTATTGAAATATATCCTGATTTTGTTAAGGCTTATATTAACAGGTCAATTGTCCGACATAAATTAAATGACGCCCAAGGTGCTTTTGCCGATCGAGAAAAAGCAAATCAAATAATTGCTTCGGTTCAACAAAGAAAAGATTCACATGTAAGTTATGCTGATACATCTGAAAACTTAAGAAGTCTAATAACTTTTAAATCAAGTAACAGATTTTATAATAATCCAGATTTTAATGAACGTATTGAACCAGAAAACAACTTTAAACTCGTTTTTGGAGATTTGAATTCAAAATATCTTGATCGATTAGCGGTACTGCACGACTTCTTGCACAGTTTTAAATCTGATTATTTAAATCTGGGTCTTACAATTAACAAAGAAGTAGATAAAGTGTTTGATAGTGAATTTATTAACTCTGAGATCGAAAGATTAAATAATGAATATCCAACATCAAAAAATAAAGTTCATAATCTTATACAAAGTAGTATATATAAAAGTTTAATAAAAAACTATAACGGTGCACTAACTGATTTAGATTTAGCTCAGAAAAAAGAACCAGATAATTTTATCATATATTTTTGTCGAGCAAATATAAGATCTGAAATGATTGATTATATTAAACAGTTGGAACTGGAAAATGAGATTATTTTAATTGACCCCTCACATAATAATAATATTAATACATTAAAAACCAATGAAAATATTATTGATTATCAATATGTAATCGATGATTATTCTAAATCCATAGAATTATCACCAGAGTTTATTTTTGCTACTTATAATTTGGCCAATACTTATTTAAGTACACGTAATTATAATAAAGCCATTGAATTGTATAACCAGATTATACATTATGAACCAATTTTTGCTGAAGCATTCTACAATCGTGGATTGACATATATTTATTTAAAAGAATCAGAAAACGGTTGCATGGATATGAGTGTTTCAGGTGAATTGGGCTTGCAAAGCGCTTACAGTGTTATTGCAAAATTTTGCGACAATTAAAAAAAGATTTCCGAAATGTATAATTCTGTCATCTCCAACTTGATTGTAGATGACAGAATTTACTATATTGGAGCCATTTACGAGATTCCCTTTTTCAAGGGAACTTTCCTCACGAATGAAATGAGTAATGACATCTAATTTAATTTTCGGACATCATCTATAATAAACTATAAATATTGTTAATCCTTAAAATTTAGCTTCTTTTCTAAGTTCTTCAATAAAATCAGTCTTTATCCAATAAATATCAGATAAGCCATTTTGGGGTTTAT
>CAZPMA010000153.1:0-5410 GCA_964587535.1 uncultured Bacteroidales bacterium | reverse complement strand
AGCCCCTCAAGCTGGCGTGTCTACCAATTTCACCACCTGGGCTTTTTTAGTATGTAATCCCAGAAGTGTCTACTCCCGAAAATATCAAAATCTTTGATTTTGTTAATTTTCGTGGATTCTCGAAAAACAAAGAAATTGGAAATTTCTGGTTTTTCGGAACAATTTCACCACCTGGGCAAGGACTACAAAAATAAAAATATATTATAAATTTTCAAGTATGTAATTTGTCATTCTTTTATATAGGTGGAGACTAGTGTTGCCTCCGCGTATTCCATGGGTTTTATCCATATAAAATTGCATATCAAATTGCTTATTATCCTGAACAAGTTTTTCTGATAAACGAATAGCATTCTGAAAATGAACATTATCATCTGCAGTTCCATGAATTAAAAGATATTTTCCTTTTAATTTATCTGTATGATTTAAAGGTGAGTTATCATCATATCCATCAGGATTAGCTTGTGGTAATCCCATATAAACTTCTGTATAAATAGAATCGTAAAATCTCCAGCTGGTAACTGGGGCAACGGCAATTGCCATTTCAAAAACATCACTTCCAAGAAATAGACATGATGTAGACATAAAACCACCATAACTCCATCCCCAAATACCCGTTCTTTTTTCATCAATGTATGGTAGTGTACTTAAATATTCAGCAGCTTCAATCTGGTCTATGGTTTCATATTTTCCAAGCTGTCCATAGGTAAGTTTCTTAAATTCTTCACCGCGTCCACCTGTACCACGATTATCAATATACACTACAATATAACCTTTTTGAGCTAACATCTGATGCCATGCCTGGCGTCTAATCCAACTGTCTTGTACAACTTGAGAGCCCGGACCACCATACAAGAAAATTAATAAAGGATATTTTTTATCAGGATTAAAATTTCTTGGCTTAATCATAGCTGCATTTAATTCCCATTTGCTCGATGGTGTCTTTATGGTCATTAGTTCAACAGGTGAGAAACCATATTCTTTAATTGTATGCTTTAATTCATTATTATCTTCTAAAACTCGTATCAATTTTCCTTTGTTATTATGCAAGGTGATGTATTTAGGAGTTGTTAAATTAGTGAAATAGTTGATGTAATAATTAAAGCCAGTACTAAAATCTGCTCTGTTATTCCCTTTTTTTTCTGATAGTTTCTTTTTCTTTGTGCCATCAAGTTTAACTGAATAAACAGCTCTGTTTAAACATGATTCTTCAGTTGATTGATAGTAAACTGTTTTATTTTTAGAATCGATCCCATAAAAATCTGTTACTTCCCATTTTCCTTTAGTAAGTTGTTTAATAAGTTTTCCTTCAATGTCGTATAAATACAGGTGATTCCAACCGTCTTTTTCACTATTGATTACAAAATATTTACCATTATCAGTAAATGTCATATACCAATCTTCAATTCTCTCAATATATTTTTTATTTATTTCGTCATATATAACTTTAGAATTACCTGAATTTGCATTATTAATTAATATTTCTAAGTGGTTTTGTAAACGATTTTCTCTAATAACTGCAAGCTTGTTGTTATCTTTTGTCCATTTAATTTTAGGAACATATTGGTCTATTTCACTTCCAGTATCCATAGTTTTTGTTTGCTTACTTTCTAAGTCATAAACATGGATACTTACTATAGAATTCTTTTCACCTGCTTTAGGATATTTGAATGCATAATTTTCAGGATAAAGATCTTCATTATATTTAGTCATATTAAAAACAGGCACTTCACTTTCGTCAAATTTGTAAAATGCAATCTTATCACCTTCAGGTGACCAAAAGAATGCTTTCGTAAAACCAAATTCTTCTTCGTATACCCAATCGGTTGAACCATTAATGATATAATTAAACTTACCATCATCAGTTATTTGAGTTTCTTTGTTTAATTCTAAATCTTTTATGAATAAATTGTTATCTCTTGCAAAGGCAACTTTTAATGCATTAGGAGAAAAATATGCATTTCTTTGTTTCCCATTTTCACTTAACTTAGAAAGTGCTTTGCTTTCTATATCATAAATATAATAATCAGCGCAATATGATCTTCTATAAATGTATTCTGCATTTATTGCTAAAAGAATTTTCTTTTCATCTAAAGAAAAATCATAGTCTTCAATCTCTAAATTTTCGTCAATTGTATTAAACAAGATTTCAATAATTTCTCCCGTTTCGTAACTATATTTTACGATTTTTCTAGAATCTTCAAGAGTAGTAAAGTGTTTACCATCGGCCATAGACCTTAATCCACTTATGCTTTTTTCACTAAAAAGCTTATTTGTTACAATGTCTGCAAGATTGATTTCTTTGTATTCATTCTGAGCATTTAATAAGAGACTATAAAATACTGAAAAAGCAAAAAATAAGATGATGTTTTTCATAGGAATATTTTTTTAGTAAACAAATTTATTCTTTTAGAGTTTAAAATTACAAAAGCATTTTTAAAGATTTGACATTGATTAAAAACTAATTAGAAATAAAATATTTATTCGAGAAATGCTTTAATAGTTTTTTAAAGAATTATTATCTTTGCAACCTTGAATTTGAAAAAACAATATAGATGATAAAAATAACATTACCGGATAATTCTACACGTGAATATAATGATCCTGTTTCAGGTTATGAAATAGCTTTAGATATAAGTCCGCGATTAGCTAAAGAAGTTTTATCTATTACAGTTAATGATGAAGTTTGGGACTTACAACGTAAAATAGAATCGGATGCAAAAATAAAACTTCATAAATGGGATGATGAAGAAGGAAAACATGCTTTTTGGCATTCATCAGCGCACTTAATGGCTGAAGCTTTAGAAGCGTTATATCCAGGAATTAAATTAGGAATAGGGCCCAGCATTGAAAATGGTTTCTATTATGATGTAGATCTTCCAGAAGGACAGGTTATTTCTGATGCAGATTTCACAAAAATTGAAGCTAAAATGAAGGAGTTAGCTCAACAGAAAAACCCATACATCAGAAAAGAAGTTTCAAAAGATGAAGCGTTGAAATTTTATACCGAAAAGGGAGATGAATATAAACTTGAGCTTATTAATGATTTAGAAGATGGTACAATTACTTTCTACGAACAAGGTAATTTCACCGATTTATGTCGTGGCCCACATTTGCCAAGTACAGAAGGTATTAAAGCCATCAAAATATTAAGTGTTGCAGGTGCATACTGGCGAGGCGATGAAACTCGCAAACAGCTTACAAGAGTTTATGGAATAACATTCCCCAAACAAAAACTTTTGGAAGAGTATCTTGTAATGCTAGAAGAAGCTAAAAAGAGAGATCATAGAAGAATAGGCAAAGAACTTGAATTATTTACATTCTCGCAAAGAGTAGGACTGGGGCTTCCATTGTGGTTACCAAAAGGAGCGCAATTAAGAGAGAGACTTGAAAATTTCTTAAAGAAAATACAAAAGCGTTATGGTTACGAACAGGTAATTTCTCCACATATTGGATTGAAAGAACTTTGGGAAACATCAGGCCATTATGCAAAATATGGAGCCGATTCATTTCAGCCTATTAGCACTCCGGCAGAAGGTGAAGAGTTTTTATTAAAACCAATGAATTGCCCACATCACTGTGAGATATATAAATACAAGCCACATTCTTATAAAGATTTACCAGTTCGTTATGCAGAGTTTGGAACTGTTTATCGTTACGAACAAAGTGGCGAATTACATGGATTAACAAGAGTTCGTGGGTTTACTCAGGATGATGCTCATATTTTCTGTCGCCCCGACCAGTTAAAGGATGAGTTTAAAAAAGTAATGGATATTATATTTATAATTTTTAATGCTTTAGATTTTCAAAACTTTACAGCTCAGGTATCTTTACGTGATCGTGAAGATCATTCAAAATATATAGGTACAGACGAAAACTGGGAAAAGGCAGAAACTGCAATATTAGAAGCTGTAAAAGAAAAAGAATTAAACTACATTGTTGAGTATGGCGAAGCAGCATTTTATGGACCAAAATTAGACTTTATGGTTAAAGATGCTCTTGGACGTCAATGGCAACTCGGAACAATTCAGGTAGATTATAACTTACCTGAAAGATTCGAATTAGAATACGTTGGTGCAGATAATCAAAAACACAGACCAGTAATGATTCACCGAGCCCCATTTGGATCTATGGAAAGATTTGTGGCAGTTTTAATCGAGCATACTGCAGGAAAATTCCCATTATGGTTAAATCCTGATCAGGTTGTTGTGTTACCAATTAGTGAAAAATTTAATGATTATGCAAAAAAAGTTTTGAATTTCCTAAATAATTACGATATTCGCACTTTAATTGACGACCGTAACGAGAAGATAGGTAAAAAGATACGTGATAATGAGTTGAAAAGAATACCTTATCTTTTAATTATTGGCGAGAAAGAGTCTGATAATGAGACGGTTTCTGTAAGACGTCAGGGTGAAGGTGATTTGGGAAGTATGAAACTTGATGAATTTGCAGAATTTATAAATAATGAAGTTAAAGCTCAAACTGAAGCTTATAAAATAAATTAATTAGTAACTAAATAAGGAGGACTAAGTCATAGCTGGACCAAGACCAAGACACAGAGGATCTTTTAAAAAAGAAGAGCCAATGCACAAAATTAATCATCATATTCGTGCTAGAGTAGTTAGGCTCGTTGGAGACAATATCGAAAGACCAGATGTTTATTCTTTACAAGAAGCTTTAAAATTAGCAGATGGATTAGAATTAGATTTGGTTGAGATTTCGCCAAATGCTGATCCTCCCGTATGTAAAATAATTGATTATCAAAAGTTTCTTTATCAACAGAAAAAGAAACAAAAAGAATTAAAAGCAAAAACACAAAAGGTTGTTTTGAAGGAAATTAGATTCGGCCCACAAACCGATGAACATGACTATCAATTTAAATTGAAGCATGCACAGAAATTTCTTGAAGATGGAGCAAAAGTGAAAGCATTTGTGTTTTTTAAAGGACGCTCAATTTTATTTAAAGAGCAAGGAGAAATTCTTTTATTACGATTGGCTCAAGACCTTGAAGAATATGGTAAGGTTGAACAAATGCCAAAACTGGAAGGTAAAAGAATGATTATGTTTATAGCACCAAAAACAGTTAAGAAAAAATAGATTAACTAAATTTTAAATTAAAGTAAAAATGCCAAAGATGAAGACAGTTGCCGGAGCTAAAAAAAGATTTAGCTTGACAGGCTCAGGGAAGATTAAAAGAAAACATGCTTTTAAAAGCCACATTTTGACTAAAAAGACTAAAAAGCAAAAGAGAAATCTTACTGCCATAGGTCAGGTACATAAGTCAGATGAGAATAATATTAAGCAGTGTTTAGCAATGAAATAATCTTTTAATCAAGATTTTATTATTAGTATTTAACCAGGATGAATTAGCAGGAAAAGAGTCGAAAACGAGTCGGCCGCTAATCGTTCA
>CAZPMA010000152.1:0-5545 GCA_964587535.1 uncultured Bacteroidales bacterium | reverse complement strand
ATGTTGTTCCATTTGTGATAACCCCATTGGCTCCTGCATTGGCTGTCCAGTATACACTTGCATTGTTTGTTGCTGTTGCTCCACTTACAGTATAGGCTAGATTGACACATACTTCGCCATCTCCACCTGCATTTGCTGTTGGTGCTGCATAAATATCCAGTAACATGTCATCGGCAAAAGGATCACAATTGGCATTACCAATTAAAGACATTGTTAATGTTACAGTTGTACCCTCATCACCTGCTGCAGGAGTATAAGTAGGAGTTAGTGTCGTTGCATTAGTTAAAATTCCATTTGCACCGGCATTGGCTGTCCACAAGATGCTACCATAATTACTTGCAGTTGCTCCACTTACCGTATAAGCTTTATCGATGCAAGTTTCATCATCTCCTCCTGCACTTCCTAGTGGTGCTGCATAAATATCTATAAGCATATCATCAGTAACTTCATCACAATTTGCAAATCCCACAGAATGTAATGTTAATGTCACTGTAGTGCCTTCATCACCTGCGCCGGGTGTGTATGTTGGTGTTAATGTTGTTTCATTTGTTAAGACTCCATTTGCTCCTACGTTTGCTGTCCAGTATACACTTGTATTATTTGATGCGGCTGCACCACCTACAGTATATGCTTTGTTAACACAAACTTCGCCATCGCCACCTGCATTAGCTGTTGGAATATCATAAATGTCTATGTCTTTAGTATCAGTATCTTCACTACAATTTCCAATTCCTAATGCATGCAAAGTTAAAGTTACTGTTGTACCTTCATCTCCAGCACCAGGAGTATATGTAGGAGTTAGTGTTGTTTGATTTGTTAAAACTCCATTTGCACCGACATTTACGGTCCAGTTAATTCCACTGTAATCACTTGCCGTTGCATCAGAAACGGTATATGCTTTAGTAAGGCATGTTTCATCGGCGGCTCCAGCATTTGCAGAAGGTGGAGTTGTTAGTCCAATTGTAACATCCTGTCCTTGTTTCTTACATCCCACATTGTCTCTCACCCAAATTTCTCTTGTGCCTTGGTTTAATCCTGTAAAATAACCATCTTCCAGGTAACCTGCATTTCCATTATTCGTTATTGAATAGTCAAGATCACCTGTTCCACCATAAGCCACAATTGTTATCGTACCATTATTTTGTCCTTGACATGCATCAGTATAATCAACAGGATCCGGATCAATTACAATTTCGTCTGGAATACCTGCTCCTAAAGGTAATCCCGAGTAATAATCTATTGATTTTGAAACGAGCCCACAACCATTATCATCGTCAATTTCAACCATATATCTACCTTGCGTAAGTCCTGTTGCCGTCTGACTGGTTTGTCCTAAATTAACCCATGTTGAAGTTCCAAAATTGTATATTTTCCAGTTGTATATATAAGGTGTTGTTCCTCCTGTTGGATTAGCAGTTAATTCAGCATCACTACCATCATAACAAGTTAAATCTTTTGTAACAGAAATATTACCAGGTTCTAGTAAAGCAGGTTCATCAACATTAGTTAATTGAGAAGAAGCTGCAGGACTCGCATCTATAACTTGCACATAGTAACTCGTTGCATCTAATCCAGAAAATGTGTATTCCACGTCAGAAACTGGTCCGTACTCTTGTAACACATTAGATCCTATCCAAGGAGGACCGTCTAATAATTGATATATAAAATCTGCAGTCCCCGTAACATTATATACCCTGATACTACCATTTGTTAATCCATTACAAGTAACATCAGTAATATCAACACTAAAGTTTACTGCTTTTGTAGACCCTGCGGCATACATTATGCGATTAAAAGGAATGCTTCCTGTATGCACATTTTTCTTAGATATCGGGTTTTTTAACACAAACGATTCATCAGATTTTTTCAGAATCAAATTTTTATCATTTCTTAAATCCAATACTTCAGAATACACCTTTGAGTTTTCAATGTTTACATTTTTATTATTGTTGCCAACACTTGTAAACTCAACACAATTGATACTATATTTTTTTGCATCAAAGTTTCCGGCCTTTATTATGATATTTCCATTTGTTATTAGATCTTCATTTAAATTATATGAACCCTCTTTCGAGTTTAAAATTAAATCGGCATTCAATTTTGACTTAACATTAATCTCTTCTGTTGAATTTGCTATAAGTTCAATTTTACCATAAAAATCATTTGAAAGATTTTCATTAATAAATAAAGAGCCCTTAACAGTTAGTTCTGCTTTTGTAACTGATTTAAGTAAGAAGGATTTGCTTTTTATGGAAGGTTTAAACTTTTCAATATCCCAATTAAAGTCTTTACAAATTGCCTTACCATCAATTAGAACAACTTGCTCATTTGAAGTAAACGAATTATCATCAAAATACACATTATCTTGTGATGTGGGAATTGATGCTCCGGGCACTCCGCCTGAAACTAACGACCAATGGTTAGGGTCATTCCATGAACCACTACCATTAACCCAATATTTTTCTTGTGCAAAAGCATTATTAATTGACATTGATGAAATCAATGCAGCGATTATAATAATAATATATCTCATACTGTTTGACATGAGCTTAAATTTTTTGGCCAATTGTTAATAAAGTAATTACAATGTTAATAAATTTTTACGGTTAGATTGGCTTTATGTTTCAAAAATATTAGTGTTAGGGCGTTTTATGTGTGTTTTTTTATCAACATCCCGTATTTTTATGTTTTTTTGAAATCGGCTAATTGTTAATAACTTAACAATTTTTATGTAATTTTTATAGGAATCTAAACAGGTTCAATTTCTTGCAAGACAAACTTTTTTGTTATATATCTAACTGGATACCAAGAAGCTAAATAGCCAATGCTACTTACCGTTATAAATATCAATAAAAAGTCTGCCCATAATAATTTCACCGGATAAGCATCGACAATAAAAGAAGAAGCACCTTGTAATCGAACAAAACCAAATTTTATTTGCAACCAACATATTAATGCACCAAAAAGCAATCCGGATATTGCTCCTATAACTGTTATCAACCAGCTTTCCAATAAAAAGATATTTCTAATCATTTTTAAATTGGCGCCCAAACTTCTAAAAGTTGCAATATCTTCTTTTTTATCTATGATTAACATTGTTAGAGAACCTATTATATTAAATGAAGCTATTATTAATATAAACGTGAGTATCAGGAAAATATATAATTTTTCTGATTTCATTATCTTATAAAAAGCTTCGTGCAACTGATAACGGTTTTTAACCTGATAATCGTCACCTAATAATTGAATAAACTCTTCTTGTATTTTATCTATATTATAATCTTCTTTTATTTTTATTTCCAGGGCACTTAACTCATTTTGATATTTAAATAATTCCTGGGCATACTTCAATGGGACTAATATATACTTAGTATCAAATTCTTGTTGTATGGCAAAAACAGCTGATGGAAAAATATAGTTTCTACTTAATGCAGTAGCAGGATTTGTACTTTTTGCATTTCTGTTTAAGGCATAAATCACGATTGGGTCAATATAATTAATATTTAATGACAAAAAGTATGCTACCCCCTGTCCAACTATTGCATAAGGTTGATTATTATATTCCAGTATAAAATCTCCAACCATTAACATTGTATCAACACCCGAAATATCAGCAAAATTTTCACTTACCCCTTTCACTTTTGCCACATATTGCTGATCATCGTATTTTAACAGAGCGTACTCTTCTAAAGATTCGGCAATTGCAAAAACCGACTCATGCTCCCTGACACTTTTCAATCTGGGATCTTCTGAATTAAACACCTTTCCAGTTGTTGGTATAATTTTCATATCCGGATCAAAAGAATCGTTCATTGATCGGAGCAAATTATCAAGACCATTAAATACAGATAAAACAATAATTAAGCCTGCGGTACCAACCAAAACACCGACTACTGATATCATAGTAATTATATTAACAGCATTCCGTGATTTTTTTGATACTAAATATCTTTTTGATATGTAAAATGGAAAATTCAATTTTATCTGTTTAATTTATTATTCTTTATTTATATGCTTTAACCATTAATCCTGTTCCTGTTTTATGCTTTATATTAACATCAACAATATTAAGAATAAACGAAATTGTATATGCAACTAAATAATAAAACGGTAAAAATATGAAGAATAGTTTTGAAACATTTAACATTAAAATTGGATACTTCATAGACAATTTCCAGGATATTTTCCCTGGCCAACCATAGGTGTATTTTGCAACGACCTTATTAAATCCGGCAGTTTTTAGCTTCTCTTCTATTTCAACTATGTTATAACCATCCCGAACGTGTTCATCAATGAAAGAATGGTCGTCCTCATCATGTACATCTGAGCCTCCCTGATCTGAAGGCGTTGAGATTAATACCATTCCGCCATCTTTTAATGATTGATGAAAGTTTTTAAACACATCCACATCTTCCAAAATGTGTTCCATGACATCAACACTCAGAATTAAATCAAATGTACCGGGTTTTGAAAATTTGGTTAGATCAGCAAATTCAAATTTAACCTGGTCTGATTTGTTTATTTTCTGAAAGAAGTTATTACAATCTTCAATTTGTTCTGTTTTTACATCAACACCTAAAATTTCCCAATTTTTTGATTGTTTTGATAAATAATAAGAATACTGACCAAATCCTGAACCTGCATCTAAAATACTTACTTCATTACCCACTTCTTTTGTCCATGCTTTGATAGCTTTCTTAATATGCCATGTTCTTAAAAGCAATAAATCTAATAAGCAATAAAATATTTTTCTTAAAAATGGTTTCTTATTAAAAACTTTACCTAAACTTCTTTTTATTGGATCGTATTTCATTTTTCTTTTTTTTCACCGCCAGGACGCTACGGCGCTATACTTTTAATAATTATTAACAAATCTTTGTATTTCCTGCTTTATTAAAGAAACATTAAAATTAATTAAAAAGCCCAGTTTTTTATCTGCTAATTTTAAATAAGAAATCATTTCTTTTAAGCTCTTCAATTAAACATAACTCATAAACAGATTCCAATAACCCAGGACCCATTTCCTTATGCACAATAAAAGATGCATTAACTATCTTTTTTGCTACTATTTCAAATTGGTCTTCAGTCATTTGCGTCTTTGTGACTTAGCGGTCAATATTTATTTCAATAAATTATCAATATTCTCAATATAGTCTAAGGAATCATCAACAAAGAAAGCCAATTCTGGCACTTTACGTAGCTGATGTCTTACTCTTTTACCAAGGTCGAAACGGATTTGACCTTCCATACCATTTATATAGTCAATAAATTCTTTTTTATCATCAACCGGAAATAAACTTAAATATATTCTGGCCACTGATAAGTCTGGAGAAACCCTTACCTTTGTTACAGTAACCATTTTTCCTTTAAACAAAGTACTTGTACCCTTCTGAAAGATATCTCCCAAATCTCGCTGAAGTAATCTTTCTATCTTATTTTGTCGCGTCGAACTCATAACAATACTTTCAATTAAATTAGTTGTCAAAATTAGTGAAGTTTCATGAAAAACCTATCATTAGTTTTTATATCTTTTCACTCTAATTCA
>CAZPMA010000151.1:2193-5557 GCA_964587535.1 uncultured Bacteroidales bacterium | reverse complement strand
TAGATTCTACAGGTATTTTAATTATTAAAATATTATCAACTGATGGTTTTGAATAATCAAATTGCTTATCAGAATAATTTCTCATAAAAATATTTAAGCCTTTTACTTTTTCATCGTAATCATCAACAAAAATTGCATGTCCATGAATTAAAACACTTCGGTAGGCAAATCTCCACGAACAGGCTACATGCTCATGTCGGGCAAATAATTTATGATCCGTATCAAATTCTAAACAAACCTTATTGTTTCTTTTTAATATTTCAACCTTTTTCCCTTCTTTAGCACAATGTAACCAAACTGTTTGGTCTTCATAACCAAAGTTCATTGCTAAAACATAGGGCTCATCACCATCAACCATGCCAACTCTGCAAATTTTGCATTTTTTTACTATCACTTCTAATTGGTCGAGCTCAATAATATCTTTAATTGCATTATCTCTTTTAGCCATATATTATAATTTTTTATTTATATGTTAAAGATACAAAAAATGAAAAATGTGAAATAAAATGATAAAACTAATTTTCTAACATATTGAAAACAGGAAGTGTGAAAGTAATCTTAGTGCCATTATTTGGTGCACTATCAATAAATATATCTCCATTATTGATGTTGACAAACTCTTTACAAAAGAATAATCCTAAACCTTTTCCTGTTTCACCTTTTGTTCCTGTAGTATTTCCATTAGCTAATTCAAAAACCATTTCTTTTTTGTCATCGGGGATTCCAACTCCGGAGTCTTTAACCCACACTTTAGCAAACTGCTGATTACTCTCTATACCGACAATTATCTTACCATATTCAGGAGTAAATTTCACTGCATTATTTAAGAGATTTCTCATAACAGTAAAAAGCATATTTCTATCGGCAAAAACATTAATGTTCTTTATAGGTTTATATATCAATTGTATTTTTTTAATTTTAGCAATAGGCTCATAAACATCAATAGTTTCCTTAATATTTTCATCTAATTTAATATTCTCTGGGGTATATGGGAACTTTCCTTGCTGACTAAGTGCCCAATTAAGCAAATTATCAATTAATGAAAGTACATTATTAACAGAAACCTCAAGTGTTTTTGATAATTTTTGCAATGAATCATAATCCTGTTCTTCGATCCAATAAGGTATTAATTGGGTAATACTTTCCATTGATACTATTGGACTGCGAAGATCATGAGCAATAATCTGAAATAATTTATCTTTTGTGCTATTTGATTCTTTTAATCTAACATTCTGTTTTTCAATCTCTTTTCTTTGATCAGTTATCTTAGTATTTTGATCGACTAACAATTTGTTTATTCTTTTTCGTTTTTTATTCTCAAGATAGAAATAAACTATTAAACCAATTGCCAGAACAATAGCAATAATTAATGCATTTCGCTGCCAAGCTTTTTGCTTAGTTTCAGCTATGGTCTTTTGTAATTCCAACTCTTGTATTTCCCTTTCCTTTTCAAGAAAAGCTATTTGTTGTTCTCGTTTTTGAGCTTCAAATTTTTGTTCAAGCTCAGTTATCTGGGCTTTCTTTTCAAGACTATAGATACTATCCTCTATAGCAACATATTTTTTAAGGTATTCTAAACTGTTTTTATAATCACCTTTCATGAAATAAACTTCATATAATCTTTTGGAGAGTCTATGTAATTTTCTAATGTCATTAACTTCAGATGCCAGATTATAACTTTCTATTAAGTAATTTTCACCTTCTTTAAAATTTCCACTTTTAATTAATGAATTACCTACCCCTTGAAGAGAAAAAATCTTTAATTCTTTAAGATTTATTTCATCTTCAAGCACTAAAGCTTTTTGATAATATTTTATTGCATTTGAGAAATCCCTTGTATCTTCATAAATTGCTGCTATATTATGAATAAGTTGTGCCCGATCATATTTATTTCCATTCTGACCCAAATAATCCAATGCTTCTTTATAAGAAATTAAAGCATTATCATGTTCACCTAAATCTGAATATGAATTTCCGATATTCATTATAGTTACTGGAATCCGATTCCACATTTCCAATTTTTTTTGAATACTTAAACAACTTAACTGATACTCTAAGGCTTTTTCATATTCGCCAATATCATGATATAATACTCCAATATTGTTTAAAACAGATGACATCCACGAAGAGTCTTCTAATTCTTTGTAGATATTTAAGCTATTAATAAAACATTCTATTGAAGTATCAAACTTACCATATCGCTTATAAACGTTTCCTAATCTATTTAAAACACTGGCACTTTCTTGTTTAGCATTTAATTCATTAAATAATTCCAATGAACTTTTATAATATTTTAAAGCAGAATCGTACTCTGTTTTATACTTATAAACCAGCCCCATCTGATTCATTGCAGAAGCGTATCCATAAGTATAATTTAAGTCTTTGGCGAGTTTTATTGATTTAGAACATAAACTAGTTGCAGTATCCAGATTATATTTTAAATACTTATAAGATAAATCATTTAATGCAATAACTTTATTAGTATCATTTGGCATATTTAAAATTACAACCCTAAGGCTATCTAGGTAATTAGACGCTTTAGAGTTCAAAGAACCAAACAATAATAAGCCTATTATACTATATCTTATAAGTTGTTTCATTAGTTATTCCTGTTCACCATTTCCTCTTCCTGTATCTCCTTCACCATCCGGATCTCCATTACGAAGTAAATTATCATAATTCTTAACAATAATTTTTATTTTATCTATTTGTTTAATGTCTTGTGGTTTCAAATCAATTTTATACTCTTCAACTTTCTCGTTGAATGCATCAATCTCTTTCTTCTCATTTAACTTAATCCGAACTTCCCAGTAATCATCAACATATTTTTGTTCAATTGACTCTTTGTAACAATTACCAGGCATCTTAACAAGAACATCTAATCTATAATTTGTTGTACCTGCGCGGTAAAATAAATTAAAATAAGGATAAAAAGGTTTCATTCTATTTTTTTTAAAAAGTTAATAATCTGTATTTAAAGTTAATATAAAAATACTAGTAATTTTAGAGATTCTAAAACAAATTTTAATATCCTCAAAAAAAACTTAATCTGTATGAAAAAATCAAGCAGGCAAATACTTTTCATCTGCCTGCTTTAATTGATTTATAGATAAAGTTTCTTTTATTATTCCAGCTCCCCATTAGCCGATCCAGTTGTTCCTGTTACATTCGCGTAACCCATTGGCTCTGGGTCATTACCTCCTTTAACAACTGACATTTCTTCAATTGATCACTTTATTTTTTCATCATTCATAATACAAGGTTTTAAATTAATAATTCTTTTGTTTGAAGCTGATAATATGATAAAACTATATATCACTCCAGCTATTTTTTCTTTGCCATTCAAACAAAACAACTGCCAAAG
>CAZPMA010000151.1:0-2093 GCA_964587535.1 uncultured Bacteroidales bacterium | reverse complement strand
TTTTTCTTTGCCATTCAAACAAAACAACTGCCAAAGCATGAGATACGTTTAAAGATGTATTATTTCCTAGAACTGGAATATGAACAATTTTATCACTCTTATCCAAAAATTCATCTCTTATCCCAGAAATTTCGTTTCCAACAATGAAAGCTACTTTCTTAGGCAAAGTAGTATTATAAACATTTACTGAATCGCTTGCTGTTTCTATAGCTGTTAAAGAATATTCTGGTGGAATTTCTGCAATTAATTCATCCATAGTACAAAATTTCCAATCAACTGAATTGAAACTTGATGAAGCTGTTTTCTTAATTTTTGATAATCTAATATTCGGGTCAGTTTCTACAAAAAAAACTTTTTTACATCTTGTATTATCTGCTAATCTTAATATATTTCCAAGATTTTCAGGAGTTTTTATACTATCTGCAATAATTATGGGCGGGAAATAATCATCAGGCACTTGTAAGTCTTTAAATAAATATTTTGAGTGTATTGTTCTTTCTCCCATTTTATTTATCAGTAATTACTAAATCCATTCTTTCATCATGCTCTTCAGTAGGAATATTTTCTATTAACTGGAAGTCAAAACACACTCCTATTTTATGGGCACTTGATGTTTTTAATAATTTATCATAATACGCTTTTCCTCTTCCTAATCTATTGCCTGATTTATCAAAAGCAACGCCAGGTATAATAATCAAGTCTATTTTTTCAATATCGTTAAATAATTCTCCGGTTGGTTCACCAATACCGTATGATTCTCCTGTTTTCATATTGTTAATACCCGAAAATTCTTTCAAAACAAGTTTGTCACCATTTACAACAGGCAGAATTATTTTCTTTTTCTTAGAATGTTTCTGAACAAATTCATGAGTCTCTACTTCGTCATCCATTGACCAGTATGCCATAACAATTTCAGAATTCTCAAAGATTTGAAGATTTTCAAGTTTTTCGAAAATTTTTTCCGACTTCTTTTTCTTTTGTTTTAAAGTAAATCTTTTCTTCTCCTGGTGTATTCTTATTCTTATTTCCTTTTTCTGATTATCAATCATAAATTATACAATTAATTTGTACCCTTTTCCGTGTATGTTTAATATTTGAATTGTGCTGTCTTCTTTAAGGTATTTTCTAAGCTTTGTAATATAAACATCCATGCTGCGTGCATTAAAATAGCTATCTTCCTGCCAAATTGTTTTCAAAGCAAAGTTTCGTTCTAAAACATTATTCATGTTATTACATAATAAACGCAATAATTCTGATTCTTTAGTTGTTAATTTTTGCTCATTATTTTCATGAGATAAAATTTGTTTCTGAGCATCAAATTCATACTCACCGATTGTAAATTTTTCATTACCATCAGAAGTTGAGTTAGAGCTTGTTCTGCGCAATATGGCTTTAATTCTAAACAACAACTCTTCCATACTAAAAGGTTTAGTCATATAATCATCAGCTCCTACACTAAACCCTTCAATAACATCATCTTTTAATGATTTTGCTGTTAAAAAGATAAACGGAATATTTCCATTTATTCTTTTTATTTCCCTGGCTAATGTAAAACCATCCATTTTAGGCATCATAACATCTAATATACATATATCATAAGGATTTTTTTTGAATCCTTCTAATGCCAGTACACCATTTACATAAAGGTCAGTTTTTAATCCTTTAGCTACAAGGTATTCCCTTAACAGAGAACCTAAATTCTCATCGTCCTCTGCTAATAGTATTTTTACATTATTTTCTTCCATTTTCTAAATTATTATATGGGATAAATATTTCAAATGTTGTTCCTTTTCTATATTCTGACAAGAGTTTAATTGTTCCGTTGTGCGCATCTACAATTTTCTTTACATAGCTTAATCCCAGGCCAAATCCCTTCACATTATGAATATTTCCTGTTGAAACTCTGTAAAACTGGTCAAATATTCTTTTTTGATCTTGTTTTTTAATACCTATTCCTTTATCGGTTACAGATATATAAATGCCTTTCTTATCATTCCTTGTTGAAACAAAAACTTCAGGTTCTTCTTTACTATACTTTACTGCATTATCAAGCAAGTTAAAAATAATATTGGTAAAATGCACTTCATCTACAT
>CAZPMA010000150.1:0-5577 GCA_964587535.1 uncultured Bacteroidales bacterium | reverse complement strand
ATTTTGCTGCTCATTTTGAGCAGAATCAGAGTTTTTCAAATCTTTAGTGTCCATATCAAATATTACTTTTAGAACTTTAATTAAAGTCCTGTTTTTTACAGGATACGAAAATAACTAATTAACCACTAATACTCAAAAAAAATATGGCAATAATTAATTTAATAGTTAAATATACAATTTATAAATAAAAAATAGCTGTTCAAAATTGTTATTCAAACAGCTATAATCTAATTAAATAATGATAGAACCCTATAATTTAAACCCAACAGTTAATGCAAAATTATTTTTCGCTTGATCAATCGTCGCAATATCAAGGTCTGGATTTCCACTTAAAACACCATAATAGTATTTTTTTCTGTAATGTCTCATTCCAAAATCTATATAAAACGTGCTTAAACGATACCCTATTCCTCCTGAGATTGAATACGAATCCGTATTACTATTCAAACTTTCTTCGGTAAACTGACAGGTGCTGTATGACGCTCCACCTCTAAAATATATTGGTCCATATCTAACTTCAGCACCTCCACGAAAAGTGTGATTACTCTTGAATAAAATATCCATGTATTTATTATCATCAATTCTACCCTGGCCATTTTCATTATCACCTAATTTCATTGTAGAATAATCAACAAATTCATAATCAATATCTATTAATGCAACTTTCTTAATCTGAAACCCCAAACTTGCATTTATTCTGTATGGAGTTACAAGGGTATATTCATAAATCCCTGTTTCAGATTCAGCAGTAACAACCCCTTGTTCATCGGTAGATCCTTCGACAGTGTTATAATATTCTTCCTGTATCTCATAAAAAGTTGGAAGGTGGAATGAAAAGCCTACTCTCAAATAATCTATTGGCTTATATATTAGTCCGGCCTTAAAAGAAAAACCTGTACCTGTGGTTTTTATAACTTCATCTAAGATTAAATAATTAAAATTATTAATATCAATTGTATTTTCACTCTCATATTCGTAATGTGAAATGAGTTCTCTATAGTTAATTCTATAAATTCCAATACTTGCTCCAAGATATAATTTATGTGCATAGTTTGCTCCAAATGCAAAATTAAATTCTCCGATAGAACCTTCATTTCTAACGGTTTTTTGTTGATTTATACTAAAGTTACCAAAACCCGCATTGATTGTATCTGTTATATCACTGGTAATTAAATTCGTTGCAGTATCCTCATCAAACAACCATGTTTGCCAGAAAAGCTCTTCATAATTTAGGTCCCATTCATTCAATTCGTTAGCTCTGTAAACATATTCTTCAATGATTGAAAATATATTTACTCCGCTCATTAATATATTCGTATTTAAGTCACTAACTTTATTATAAGTAACTGCAAAATTCGAATTTACCCATCTCGAATCTGTATTTTCCAGGTTATAAGAAGCTACAAAACCCATATTAGAAAATCCAAACTTATACAGATTATCATTACTTGTATTTTTAAGGAAGGTACTACTTGTATTGTCATATGTCAAGCCAGGTGTAAACATTAATTCTGAACTTCTAAAAACTCCAAGACCAGCCGGGTTAATTGAGATTGAAGATATATCACCACCTAAGGCACCAAATGCCCCGCCCATAGATAAAAAGCGCGCTGAACCCGTATTGTTATAAGTGGAAAATTTAATAGCCTGATCAATATATTGTGAGTTTGCAGCATAGTTAAAAATAAACAAACTAAATAGTATAATAATTATCTTTTTCATAACATATTTACTTTAAGAATTCGCTTTAAAATGCTATTTGCCTCCGCTTCTTGAAGATCTTGATGAACTGCTAGACGAACTGCTTGAAGATCTTCCAGAAGATGATCCTCCTGACGAACTTCTTCCTGAAGATGAACTTTTACTTGATGAACTTCTTACACTTGAACTTCGCGAAGTACTGCCTGATCCCCTTGTTGTATATGAACTGCTTGATCTGCCTGAAGAATATGAGGTTCCAGTACTTGTATTCGATGACCTACTTGTACTGGTAGGTCTATTATAACGAGTTGTTGTTGTACTTCTGCCAGATCTATCATATGTTGACCTTGCATTGCTTGCTGGCCTTGTATATGTTCTACTGTTACTGGATTGAGTTGTTCGGCTTGTAGAAGTTCTTGTTCGCGTATTTACATCAGTTGTTGATCTTCCATTTCTACTATTAGCCAATCTGGTTGCAGAGATATCTCTTGATGTTCTTGTGCTTACAGCTTGTCTGTCCATTCGAGCTTTTACAGTGCTTGAACTTCTTGTCCCCTTGGCAATATAATTTTCAGGTAATTCTCTTGAACCCCTGCTTGATACTAATTTAACCTGTCCACCCGTTGCTAAACTTCTGCTTCCATACTTACTATTTGATGCGATTAAATAATGGTCATAATAGCCTGCATATCCTCCATAATAATAGGAGTAATAAGAATATGGATTATAGTAACCAAAATGCCAGTAATCATAATAAAATGGATAATAAGGATTATACCAAAAACTATAGTACGAATTATACCATAGGCTATTATATGTATAACTTGGCCAAAATCCGAAGCTAGCGGTTATATTCCATGGTTCAATCCAAACCTTATCACCAACAACCACTACATTATAATAAGGATCATTCATGTAAACAGATGCCATCCAATAAGCATCCGAATTATAAATTGAAATATCATTTAAACCAGATGATGAGTTATAAATAGCTTCTCTTCTTAGCTCTTTTGCTTCATTATAATTATCAACAAAATAATCATCATCATCAGTATAAATAGTTGTATCAATATTTTCTACTTTTTCATTTTCTAATATTTCAGCTATTCTAGCTTCATAATCATTATTGATAGTATTTTTTGCAGGAACATAATACTCCTGATCTCTTACAGAAGTTACTTCATCATTTGGATTATAATATATATCATCATTTACCGAAGTTTGTTGTAAACTAGTACATGAGGTAGATATTATCAATATGCTTAATGCTATGTATAGTTTTGTTTTCATAATGTACCTCCTGTTTAGTTATATTTTATAATTTTATTCCTTATTTTTGCAACTCAAATTTATAATTTATTTATTAAAGATTAAGCAAAAATTATACCAAAACATGGCAAAAGGACTAACAAAAAGAGAAGAAAATTATTCGCAATGGTATAACGAATTAGTTGTTAAGGCTGATTTGGCAGAAAACTCTGCAGTACGTGGGTCAATGGTTATTAAACCGTATGGTTTTTCAATTTGGGAAAAAATGCAAGCAGCATTAGATAAAATGTTTAAAGATACAGGACATTCAAATGCATATTTCCCATTATTTATTCCTAAGTCATTCTTTTCAAAAGAAGCAAGCCATGTTGATGGGTTTGCTAAAGAATGTGCTGTTGTGACACATTATCGTTTAAAAAATGACGGAAATAACAACATTATTGTTGATCCTGAAGCTAAATTAGATGAAGAATTAATTGTAAGACCAACTTCTGAAACAATTATTTGGCACACATATAAAAATTGGATTCAATCATACCGTGATCTTCCAATATTAGTTAATCAATGGGCAAATGTTGTTCGATGGGAAATGAGAACAAGACTATTTCTAAGGACAGCCGAATTTTTATGGCAAGAAGGACACACAGCTCACGCAACAAAACAGGAAGCTATTGAAGAAACAGAACGTATGATTAATGTTTATGCTGATTTTGCAGAAAATTGGATTGCAGTGCCAGTAATTAAAGGATATAAATCTGAAAATGAAAGATTTGCAGGAGCATTAGATACATATGCCATTGAAGCACTTATGCAAGATGGAAAGGCTTTACAAGCAGGTACATCTCATTTCTTAGGTCAGAATTTCGCAAAAGCTTTTGATGTTAAATTTACTGATAAAGATGGAAAACTAGATTATGTCTGGGCTACATCATGGGGTGTTTCAACTCGCTTAATGGGGGCATTAGTAATGGCTCATTCAGATGATCAAGGATTAGTTCTTCCTCCAAAATTAGCTCCAATTCAAGTTGTTATTGTTCCTATTTACAAAGGCATTGATCAATTGAATTTAATTTCTGAAAAAGTTGCTATTATTAAGAAGAAACTAGAAGACAAAGGAATTTCTGTTAAATATGACAATAGAGATACACATAAACCTGGATTCAAATTTGCTGAATATGAATTAAAAGGTGTACCAGTTAGAATTGCAATAGGCCCAAGAGATATCGAAAATAATACTCTTGAAATTGCAAGGCGCGATACACTGGAAAAAGAAATTAAATCTCAAGAAGGCATAGAAAATTTTATTGAAGATCTTTTAAATAAAATTCAAGAAAATATTTACAATAAAGCATTAAAATTCAGAGAAGAAAATACTCACAAAGTTGATACTTATGATGATTTTAAAAATATTATTGAACAAAAAGGTGGTTTTGTTTTAGCTCATTGGGACGGTACTTCTGAAACCGAACAAAAAATTAAAGATGAAACAAAGGCTACCATTAGATGCATTCCTTTTGATGCTCCGGAAGAAGATGGTAAATGTATTTATACAGGAAAACCATCTAAAAAAAGAGCTTTATTTGCAAAAGCTTATTAAATTAGCATTTAATTTAAATATAGAATATGACTGAACAAGATAAAAAAGAGCAAATTTTAACTGCCCTTGAAATGAAATCGCTAATTAAACAAAAAGTTTACGATCAAACTTTTGAGATATTTAATACTGTAAAAATTGTTCTTCAAGATATAGTTGATGAATATAATGCTAGTTTAAATATTAAAGATTCTCGTATAAATTTTGAATATAAAGAAAGAGGCGAATTTGAAGCTCAACTTAAAGTGGCTGGTGATATTCTAATTTTCACCATGCATTCAAATATTTTTGAATTTGATAGAGATCATAATGTTTGGAAATTAAATTATATTAAAGAAAATGCTATTTATAGTTTTTGCGGAATTATTAATATTTATAACTTTTTAGCAGACTCATTTAAATATAACAGACTTGATGACCTTGGTTACCTTGTAACAAGGATGTTTGTTAACGTGGATAAACATTTTTTTGTTGAAGGTAAGCGACAACAAGAATATTTATATAACAATTTTGGAAAATCTGTTTTAACTAAGGAAATAATTAAAGATATTATTTTAAAAGTTATCATTTATGCAATAGATTTTGACTTATTAGTACCTCCTTATGATAATGTAAAAATTGCATCTGTTGCTCAATTAAATGAAAAAATGGAATATGCTAAAATGAAAACAGGAAAACGATTAGGATTTAAGTTTAATTCGGATGATATTTCTTAATTGAAAAAATATTAAACTGGCCATGAAGTGATATTATTTTTAATATCACTTCTTTTTTTTGCAACAATCTCATTTTTTAATCGTCTTTTAAATGAAATAGTATAAAAACGTACACATAATGTTTCGTATTCGTACAATTAAAATTAATATTATAAAAACCATAAAAAGACTATCGTGCTAATATAATGCACTTTATGTCATTTGGCACAATAAGTGATAATTAAACATAAATTATTAATGTAAATATTCAAAAATCATGGTAGTAGATTTAAAAGCAAACGAATTAGTTCTAAAAGC
>CAZPMA010000149.1:0-5673 GCA_964587535.1 uncultured Bacteroidales bacterium | reverse complement strand
TCTTAATTAAATTTCAGCAACTTGAAATATAATCTGCTGCAAATATATGAATTATATTTAAGTAATTTAACTTTACACTTTATTTCTTTTTTTCCATTTGTGACTTTAACCAGGAAATTGCTTCATCTTCAACTGTAAATAATCTTGTAGGCACTTTTGGTTTACTAAACTTTAGATATAAATTAGCAAAGGAGTTTGATATTCTTGAATCAGTTAAAATTGCCATCCCGGCGACATGTTCTCTATACTGTTTAGCTCCATATTCTCTGGCCTTTGAATCAGTAAAAATCATATCTCGTATATCAAGCAGGTTAGCGCACAACTCTGTCCCATTCCATTCATCCCCGGCCTGGGTCATTGCTTTTACTGTATCTAAATCAAGAGAACATTTATTAATTGCTTTATAAATATAAATTTGATCTTCTCTTTTTATTAGCTCAATTTTATCATTGATAATTTTACTCTCCATATTGATTCAGATTAGTTTGTTTTATTAAAAATTTACACCATTAATTACGAATAATTTTAATAAAGGTTTTAAAATCTTCATCCCCAGATCCCTATAAATTGTAAACCATCTTTGATTAAAATTAGTGAAAAAATAAGTAATACAAATCCTAAAAGCTTAACAATAATTAAATATTTGTTAGTTGAAATAAATCTTTTGGATTTTTGAGTTATGAAGGCAACAAAAAGTTTTGTGCCAATAATAAAAATATAAAATCCCATAATAAATAAGATTGCAGAAATTAGATTTTCGTTATAAGCTTTAATGGTAAATGGAGCCCCAACCAGTAACCAAAATAAATAAGGGTGAGGACTAAAGAAATTTGCAAGAATTCCTTTGCTAAAATTATGAGCTTTTACGTTTCTAATATTTATTTCAATGCTTTTAATTTTTATATTATCCCAGGCAAGATAAATAATAAAGATTGCTCCCAGGAAGGATATTATCCCCAAAATTAAATCATACGAACTAAGCCTATTAATAATAAAGATTGTTAAAAAGACAATTGGCAGGTCTGAAAACAATGGGCTTAATGCAACTTTAAAACCTTCTTTTTTATTATGCTTTATCGTTTCGGTTATAACCAAAGTTAATAATGGGCCAGGAGAAATCCCAGCAATTATACCTAATGTAATCCCAGTTAGCAAATATTCATACATTGAACTTCCGATTTGTATAAAGATAATCAAATAAAAAAACCGGTTGAATAATATTCAACCGGGAATCTCTTTTATAATACTCATTTCACAATGTCAGTTTTAAGTTTATCAATAAATTCAGGATCATACCCCAGGTATTTTTTAATTACTTTTCGATCCTTATTAATTAAATAAGAGCAGGGTATTCCTGAAATTTGATATTGAATGGCAACTATACTGTTCGTGCCTTCATAATCTGTAACATTTGTCCAGATTATACCATCTTCTTTTGAAGCCTTCTGCATCCATTCTTTTTTTATATCTACTGAAAAACTAACAATCTCCAAATTTTCATTTAATTCATTATAATGGTTTGACATTTGTTCGTTTGCCATTCGACAAGGCCCACAACCCGCCGACCAAAAATCCAAAAGAATAAAATCCTTTTTAATATCTGATAATTTAAATGGCTCGCCATTTATTGTTGTAGCTTCAAAATCAATAAAATCTTTTCCAATCTCCACAGTTCGACTATTTAAATAAACATTAACCAAACTACCATTTTTTGATTCTTTAAAGAAGGGAGTTAACTGTTCAAATAATAATCTTAAAGTATCTCTATTCATCTCAGGCATTCTCCATTTAAGTTTTTCTAGTGCCGGATATGAGTTAATATTTTCTTTTATAAATTTTACACGTTCAATATCACTTAAGCTATCGAGAACACCAATCTTTTTCCAGATTTCATTCACCTGATCATCATTTAGATTATTACCATTATTAATGTAAATTTGAGTTAAACTGTCTCTTTTAATGTCATTGCTTTTAATCTTATCAACAAGCTTATTTTCAATATC
The DNA here is from genome assembly GCA_964587535.1 of uncultured Bacteroidales bacterium. Classification (GTDB taxonomy): domain Bacteria; phylum Bacteroidota; class Bacteroidia; order Bacteroidales; family UBA12077; genus UBA12077. The sequence goes on along the minus strand of CAZPMA010000149.1, from coordinate 3,670 downwards.
TTGATTTCTTGATCCAATTATTTTAGGATATAAGAAATTGTTGTAGCTGGCATTCAATTGTATCACTTTGTTTTCAACAAATAATGAATTGTATTTATACTCTTTACCTTGTTCATATTTAGTATGTATATATAATCTTTTGGGTTCATCAACCTTTCCTTTAAAACTAAATTTGCCATCAATAATAAATATTGAGTCCACATCTTCTTGTAAGTCTGCATCTTGCAAATAAAGCATCGTACTATCTTCAAAACCTGTTACTTTTCCTTGAATAATAAAACCTTTAGGCTGCCTATTACATGCAATAATCGAAAGTAAAAATGCATAAAGAATAATTTTTTTCATTTGTTTAAATTTTACGGTTAATATAAGTTCTAATTTTTCCAGCTACCCCTAACCCAACCAAAAGTACGAACAGCAAAATAATACAACCACCACCATATAAACCCGGCTTCTTTTAATAAATTTTTAAATAAAACATCGGTTTCTTTTCGACTTATATCCACTTCTTTTTTATACTGATAAATTGCATCATGAAACATAGAAGCAAAATAAGTAATGGGTTTTCCTGTTTCCATTATCATCATTCCATCGGGTGTTCCAAAAGTAAACTGAAGAAAATTAAATTTTGGCGTACAACCATCCCAGGCATAGCCATTCTCAAATGAACCCTTAACGGTAATTAGTCCATTTGCTTCTACTTCTAACCAATCTGAACTAAAAGGTTTATTTAAAATAGCTGTTTGTCGTGATACATCTTTTGTGGATATAAATTTATATGCTTTTGCACACATAGTTTGTTTTTTAAATTTTCTTGAAGATAGGGATACTATAATAAAATAAAAAAGGATACTTATAAAAGTACCCTTTCCATTGCAATAGTTAATATTAATTTTCTGTTAATTTAAATGATTCCTTCATTCGCACACCTTTTTCTGTTTTTTGTACTTTCACACACTCATTGTACAGATCGTGCTGGAAGAACAGTATGTAATCATTTTCTGCTGCTTCATTCAGGAATTCTTCCTTTTCTTTCAACATTTCCATAGGATAAACATCATAAGCCATATTCCAAACCAATGGAATATGCGCAGTGGAAGGAATTAAATCAGCCATAAAAACGTAAGTTTGTTCGCCGGTATTTATAAATGGTATTATTTGTCCTATCGTATGACCATTGTATAATCGTAGACTTATACCAGGGAATAATTCTGCATTATTTTCAATAAATTTTAACTGTCCGCTTTCTTTCATAGGGATTAAGTTTTCTTCTAAAAATGCAGCTGCTTCTTGTTTATTTGGATTCATTGCCCAATCCCAATGTGGTTTACTCACCCAGTACGTTGCATTTTTAAAAGTCATTTCAAATGCTGTTCTTTCACTATTATATTTAACTCCACCACCACAATGATCAGTATGCAGATGCGTAATTATCATATCTGTAACATCATCAAAAGTATATCCATGTTTTTTCAATGCTCCTTCTAAACCATCACCACCATTTAAATAAACATGCTTAAAGAATTTCTCACTTTGTTTATCACCATAACCATTGTCAATTAATATAACTCTTTCTCCAGTGTCAATCAAAAGTGAGCGTAAAGCCCAATTGCAAAGATTGTTTTCATCGGCTGGATATTTTTGTTCCCATAATATTTTTGGCACTACACCAAACATTGCACCACCATCTATTTTAAAATTTGTTATATGTATTGGAAATAGCTTCATAATCTAACTATTTTAATGATTCTTTTTTATCTTCACATTTTAAATTACAAATATACACAATGAAAGTTCATTTTATAGCAATAGGCGGAAGTGCCATGCATAATTTAGCCATCAGTCTTTGTAAAAAAGGTTATAAGGTAAGTGGATCCGATGATGAAATTTTTGAACCTTCAAAAAGTCGTCTGGATAAATATGGCATTTTACCTAATCAATTGGGATGGAATCCAGATCAAATAACATCAGATTTAGATGCAATAATTTTAGGAATGCATGCACGTGAAGACAATCCTGAACTTATTAAAGCTAAAGAACTAAACTTAAAAATATTTTCATATCCGGAATATTTATACGAACAAACCAAAAATAAAACCAGAGTTGTCATAGGTGGTAGTCATGGAAAAACAACTATTACATCAATGATAATGCATGTACTTAAATATCATGATAAAAAATTCGATTATATGGTTGGGGCGCAACTGGAAGGATTTGAAACAATGGTAAGTTTAACTGAAGATGCTCCCATTGCAGTGTTCGAAGGAGACGAATATTTATCATCACCTGTTGATAAACGGCCAAAATTTCATTTGTATAAGCCCAACATTGCATTAATTAGTGGAATTGCATGGGATCATATTAATGTTTTCCCAACTTTTGATATTTACAAAGAGCAATTCAAAATATTTATTGAACAAATAGAAGACAATGGCTGCTTATTCTATTTCAAATATGATCCCATATTGCAGGAAATAGTAAAAGGATCAAATAAAAATGTAGAAAAGACAGGGTATGATATTCACTCATATACTAGGCATGATAACCAAACTTTCTTAATTGATGTCGAAAAAGAAATCCCATTGCAAATTTTTGGTGATCATAACTTACAGAATATCAATGGAGCCAAACTGGTATGTAATAGATTAGGAATCACCGATGAAGAGTTTTACGAAGCTATTTCGCAATTTAAAGGAGCTTCAAAAAGACTGGAAATACTTTTAGAAAATAAAAAGACTACAATTTTTAGGGATTTTGCACACTCTCCATCAAAACTTAAAGCAACAGTAAAGGCAGTAAAGGAACAATATAGGGATAGAGAACTTTTTGCAGTAATGGAGTTACATACATTTAGCAGTCTGAATTCTGCCTTTTTGGATGAATATAAAGGAACTATGGACTGCGCTGACATTGGTGTTGTATATTTCAATCCACAGGTAATAGAGCACAAAAAGCTTGAACCGATCACAAAAGATCAGGTTAAAGATGCTTTTGGAGATGAAAACTTAATTGTAATAACGGATCAAAAAAAGCTAATCCAATTTATAAAAGATGTGGATCTTTCAGAGAAGAATCTGCTTTTAATGAGTAGTGGCAACTTTTCGGGTGTTGATTTAAAAAAGTTTGCTGAAGAACTATTAAAAGTTTAATTTCATTTGGTAATTACAAAATCTTTTCCTTTTTTTGCTGCTCATTTTTTATGAAAATGATCTTTGAAAAACTGTGCGTAAATGATTATCATTTATTCTTTTAGATCTAAAAAAACTCAATTTCAAGGGTTTTTAAAAAATATCCAAAAAAAATGCATAATTTTTTAAAAAAAATTTGCTGAAATAAAAAAATCATTTACTTTTGCACCACCAAGTTTCAGACTTGAACAATGGTCCGTTCGTCTAGGGGTTAGGACGCCAGGTTTTCATCCTGGTAACAGGGGTTCGATTCCCCTACGGACTACTAAATTTTTTAAAAAAGTTATACGGAGAAATTATGGCAAACCATAAGTCAGCAGAGAAAAGAGCAAGACAAAGTGAAATGTTAAGACTTCACAACAAGTATTATGCAAGAACTACTCGTAATGCAATTAAGGATTTACGAAGTACTACTGATAAAGCTGAAGCAACTGAAATGTTACCAAAAGTTTCTGCAATGCTTGATAAATTAGCAAAGAAAA
>CAZPMA010000148.1:0-5783 GCA_964587535.1 uncultured Bacteroidales bacterium | reverse complement strand
ACCAAACCCACAGAAACAATATTAGAAGCATACCAATCTGGACATAGATTATTTGGAGAAAATAAAGTGCAGGAGTTGGTTGACAAATATGAAGCATTACCTAAAGATATAGAGTGGCATATGATAGGTCATATGCAGAGCAATAAGGTTAAATACATAGCTCCTTTTGTTGCTTTAATTCATGGTGTTGATAGCTTTAAATTACTTAAAGTAATTAATAAAGAAGGAGAAAAGAATAAGCGTAAAATTAATTGTCTTTTACAATTTCATATCGCAAAGGAAGAAACAAAATTTGGATTGGATTTATCCGAAGCCAAAGACTTTCTGGAAAGTGTTGATTTTAAAGAATTAAACTATGTAAGTATTTGTGGGGTAATGGGAATGGCCACATATACACAAAATGAAGATCAAATTCGTAATGAATTTAAAGAATTAGTTCATATATTTAATCAGTTAAAATCTAACTATTTTTCTAAGGATAATTTTAGGGAAATAAGTATGGGAATGTCTGGCGATTATAAAATTGCAATGGAAGAAGGTGCAACTATGGTTCGAATTGGAAGTTTGTTATTTGGAGAAAGAAATTATAATAAGTAGATAAAATAAATTAATATTAATTATGAGTAAGTTAGAAACCACTTATTTAGGCTTAAAACTAAAAAATCCTGTAATAGTAGGAAGCTCAGGATTAACAAGTTCAGTTGATAAAATCAAGGAAATAGAAAAAGCAGGGGCAGGGGCTGTTGTTTTAAAATCAATTTTCGAAGAACAAATAAAATTCGAAGCCGGAACTATGGCTAATGGCTCAGGTTCGCCAGAAGCATGGGATTATGTGAATCATTATGTTAAGCAAAATACATTGCAGGAGTACCTTAATTTAATTAAAAAAGTCAAGGAAGAAATTAAAATACCGGTGATAGCCAGCATTAATTGTGTTTCAGCAAAAGAATGGGTAGGTTTTGCTAAAAGTATAGAAGAAGCTGGTGCTGATGCGCTTGAAGTGAATGTTTTTGTTTTTCCAAATGATAGAAATGCATCAGGAGATAAATATGAAAATATTTACTTTGATTTAGCAGAAAAATTAAAGAAAACTGTTAATATTCCTTTTGCATTTAAGCTAGGATCACATTTTTCTAATCTGGTAGGATTCATACAAAAATTAAATGTGCCAGGTGTCGTATTGTTTAATCGTTTTTATGCTCCTGATATTGATATTGATAATTTTAATTTTAAAGCTGCTGATGTATTTAGTAGTCCTGCAGATATCAGAAATTCTTTACGTTGGGTAGGAATTATTTCATCAAAAATATCAAAATTAGATATCGCAGCATCAACAGGTGTTCATGATGGTAAAGCCGTTATAAAGCAATTATTAGCTGGCGCCAGTGCTGTGCAGGTATGTTCTGCTTTATATAAAAATGGAATAGAACATCTAGAGATAATAATTAAAGAAGTTGAAGAGTGGATGAATAAACATGGATACAATAATATAAGCGAATTTAAAGGAAAAATGAGCTATAGCAAAATCGAAGACCCATTAGTATACGAAAGATCCCAGTTTATGAAATATTTCTCAAATATACAATAATAAAAATCCCGCTATGCAGCGGGATTTTCTTTTAAATCATTTATTATTTTTATCAACTCGTTTAATAACTGTATTTTATCTTCTTTTACATCTTCAATAGCGTTGTTGAGCTTAATTATACATTTATCAGCATCCTGAATATTTACTTTTTCAAAGTTATCGATTACTGTAAAAGCATCAAAAGCTAACTGGAAATCAGATTTAATAAAAATATCCACAAAAACATCAATATATTTTTCATAATTCAATCCATTCTTCCAACAAGCAGGAACAATAACTGAAAGCTCTGTTTTAAAGCCAGGATCATTAATTGTTTTTACAATAATTTCTGAACAATCTTGATTTTTTAGATTTTCCAGAATTTTTACAATTTCATCTTTAATTATTGCTTCTTTTGTTGATTTCAATAAGTTAATGGCATGGACTAAAACTTCAGTATTTCCATTACTTGATATATACTTAAGCGTTTCTATTATTTTATTTTGATTATTTGAGTTAAGATTTTTTATTATTTCTTTGTTTTCCATTACTTTATTTTCAATACATATCTCTATAATTGCTTGCAAAAATATAATAATTCCGCAGATTGATTGGCTATTCAAAATTTTTATTTATATATTAGTGTAAATTAAAATAAACAAAATTTTGAAACATTATTGCAGATTTCTTTTTAAATCAATGTTTGCAGCTAAATGTTAATTTTGTTTTTTAAAAAAAAGTGTTAATTTTACTACAAATTGTTTTAAATTGGTAACAATTAATAAGACAGCAAATTATGAACATAAAATTATTTAATCGTAAGGTGCTATATTTTTTAACAGTTGTTTTTGCAATAACATTGTTAATAGGATGTGGCTCTGGTAAAGACAGTGCAAGTGATTCGGATAATCTTGTTACAATTGATTCTCTTGAAATTGATGAACAATTAATCCAGGATGTAAAAGCAGTTAAAGAAATATTTTATTCTTTACCTTCCCCGCTTGAAACAGCTATGATACTGAAACAGGCAGGTGCAAAGTATAACGAAGAACTCATGAATCCTACTGAAAATACTTCCAATTATGTTACCAATAAAAGTATGGCATTAAATTTGGGTATTTACACTACAGATTTAAGTTATGCAAGTTTATTTGATCAAACACAGGCAACAATTAATTATATGAATGCCGCTAAAAAAATGGCCGAAGGCTTGGGTATATTAAATGCGATTGATGAAGATGTAATAGAAAGGTTAGAAGCAAATATTAATAATAGAGACATAATAATGGATATTATTTCTGAAACAATTATGAACTCTAGCTCTTTCTTTGAAGAGAATGACAGACAGGCAATGTCTTCAATTGTTTTAGTTGGAGGTTGGGTAGAAGGATTATATATTGCTACAAACCTTGTTGGACCGGATACAGACTTAAATAATAATGAGCTTGTAAATCGTATAATTGATCAGAAATTAACTTTAAGTACTGTGTTTAGTTTGTTAGAAGAGAATAATGAAAATGAAGATGTTCAAACTATAATTACTAATATCAATGAATTAAAAGCAATATTTGAGAAAATAGAAATTAAAACATCAAAAATTGAACCTGTAACAGACGAAGATACAAAAGTAACAACACTTAAATCTAAAACAACAATCTCTATGAGTCCTGAGACTTATAACGAGTTAAAAGAAAAAGTTAAGATAATACGAAATAATTTTACATTATAAATATACTTCTGTTATGAAAAGAATATACCAGATAATTATTGTACTTGCAGTTCTAGCTCTAATTCCTTTTAACGGAAATTCACAGTGTAAAAACTTTGCTAAAAAAGTTTGTAAATCAGAGTTAATGCCTTATATTCATGATGGGAACTTTAATGCAGCTATATTAACAGAAGGTGAAGATGCAGAGTTATATAAAACCTTTTATGCAGGACAAAACTATAGAATTCATATTTGTGCTTCTGATGCATTACCTGATATTGAATTTCAGGTTTTAGATGTAAATAGAAATGTATTGTATGATAATAGAAAGAATAACCTGGCAAGAGTTTGGGATTTTAAACTGGAGTCCAGCCAACAATTAATAATTTCATTAAGAGTTAAAAGTAGTGAAGGTGAAGAAGAAGAATTATTAAGTGGATGTGTTGCTATAATGTTTGGTATTAAAGAAAATACAAAGTAAATTAAAAAATACCTATATAAAGAAAGGTTTGTGCTTGTTCACAAACCTTTTTTTTATTGAATTTAGAAAACTAAACCTTTGATGGTGATAGTTTACAAGCATTTAACAAATCACTTTCTTAAAAGCTTTTTGTATGAGTGCTAAAGGCGAGTAGGTTGTTAAAAAAAAGCACTAATACGACTCAAACTTGTCGTTTCGTTGGTTATTATTTCACTGTTTTTGTTTTCATATCAAATTTAGCATTCCCACCCAACAAATATACATAATTCCACCACCAACCACTGAAGTTATTATTAAACATTGCTTTCCTTAGCTTGTCACTTTTGTAATGTTTCATTATTCTTTATACAAGTTCATACTGCTTTGGAAAGCTTGCTGTTCTTCTTTTGTAAGTTTATGGTTAGGGGTTATTTCGTTTTTCTATGGCATTCTAAAAGTTTCCTTTGGTTCCGTTGGCTATGTATGTTTTAGATGGCTTGATTACTGCTTCAAGTGCACTTACATCGGTGCCATCGAAGGCCGTATACATAATAATACGGTGTTGTTTTCGAACCTGTGCTGGGGCCTACCACGTCGGGTAAGTAGTGTAGGTTTTCGGCCATCCATACCTGGTCGCCAATGCTAACTATTTTGCAAATATTGCCACCGCGAGTGTCGGTAAACGTATTAAATAATGTTTCAAAAATAAGGGTGTTACGGTAGGCCTTTCCCTGGCTGTTGGTGGCGTGTGCCCGTAAATTATGCCCCGTAGTTATTCCTTAACTATGTAAATAGTTTTATTCATTTCTCCCGTTTTTTCAAAAAGATTAAGCTCAACACCTTTTTTTAAATCTCTGCTAGCAGTAGCTGTTGAAATATCTTTGAAAACATTCATATAATCTTTTCTGGTCAATTCTTTTTTTCCCAATGAAATGAAATATTCCAATCTGTGATTGTCTGTCAAGATTCTATTATTAAAATCTAAAAGTTCAATTAATGATTTTTCAATGACACCTAACATATATTCTATAAAAGGAGTTGATTTTCCAAGCTTGTCGCTATGTCCAAGTGCTTCATAATATTCATTTTGTGTTTGACTTATCAATGTTTCAAATGGTAAAAATTCAAATACAGGATATTCATTCATTAAAATTAATGTTTGCCAAAGTCTTCCCATTCTACCGTTTCCATCTAAAAAAGGATGTATAAATTCCATTTCATAGTGAAAAACACAACTTTTTATTAGAGTTAATTCATCTTTATTTTTAAGATAAGAAAATAAATCCTTCATTAATGCAGGAACATTTTCAAATGGTGGTGCAATATGGGCAACTTGAGAACCTTGATAAATTACAATTCCCTGATTTCTGTAATTTCCAGGATTATCAATAATTCCTTCCATTAATAATTTATGAGCTTTCAAAAAGGAACTGGATGAAACTGGATTAAGCATAGTCAGGTTGTCATAAACCTTAACAGCATTTAATACTTCTAGTACATCTTTCTTAGGTCCAATTATTCTCTTATTTTCAATTATAGCTGTAACTTGTTCCTGGGTTAATGTATTTCCTTCAATGCTTAATGATGAATGAATTGTTTTAATTCTATTCTGCTTTCTTAATTGAGGAGAAGGCTTATTCATCAAGTTAGCATTAATTTCTCCAACTTTTTCAGAAATTGAAGTAATAAGTTTCAAAATTACAGGTGAAATGTCATATGGTGATTTCATGATACTATCATTTGATACTATCAAAGATAAAATCATTTCTTCATACTTCAAAGAATTTACCAGAATTTCTCGATAACTATGGGGCATAACAATCCCACCATACTATGCTGTGCAGGATTTTCCCTGCTTGGTTATCAGTCAATCGTTAAAACTTTTACTAAGATATGTAAAAGTCACAAAACCACCAAACCCTGCATGGCCTGTGATGGCATGTTTCCAACCGTACGTTTTAAAGAGTTAAATGATAGTCACGAATCAATAGCTCTGGAGATAAATTCAATCTCGTAGTTAACTTTCGTATCATTTCAATTGTCAGTTT
>CAZPMA010000147.1:0-5814 GCA_964587535.1 uncultured Bacteroidales bacterium | reverse complement strand
GTAGGTCGTCGCCGACTTTATAGCCTCAATCTTTTAGATTGAGGCTTTTTTTATTTTTTATAAAAATCATTATACAAACTGAATAAATACTTCTAATTAATTGTTACACAAGCTGATGACAAAATTATTGTAACAAAATGTAAATCTTCACGTAAATTTATAAGTTTAACCAAAACAATATAATTTGAAAGAATTTTTTAAGATTCTAAAGAATTCAGTATTAATTATTTTCTTAATTATTACCCTTAATACATGTAAGGAAAAAGAAAAGAAATCTTTTGTGAATTTAAATTCATTGGAAAAAATTCATAAAAGAGGGAAATTAATTGCTGTAATGGACTTTAACTCTACTAATTACTTTATTTATAGAGGTGAGCCGATGGGCTATCAGTATGAATTGCTTAAGCTGTTGGCTGATCATCTGGGAGTTAAATTAGAAGTTAAGGTTGAGAATGATGTTGACAAAAACTTTGAAATGTTACAATCGGGAGAATGCGATATTATTGCAATTAACCTGACAGTAACAAAAGAAAGAGCAAGAATAATCGATTTTACTTATCCGCATAGTCAGACTCATCAAGTCTTAGTGCAACGAAAACCATATAATTGGAAAAGACTAAGAAAGGATGAATTGGAAGATACCTTAATTAGGAATCAATTGGATCTGGCAGGTAAAGTTGTATATGTACAGAAGGGTACCTCATATGCAGATAGGATGAAAAACTTATCTGATGAAATTGGAGATAGCATAATATTAATTGAAAAAGGAAATTTGGAAGTTGAAGAACTTATAGAATTGGTTGCAACCGGTGAAATAGATTACACTGTAGCTGATGAAAATGTTGCTTTAGTAAATCAAATTTACTACCCTATACTTGATATTAAAACTGCTGTAAGCTTCCCACAAAACATAGCATGGGGAGTGAAAAAGGGAGACCAATTATTAAAACAAGAAATAGATACGTGGCTAAAACAATTTACAAAATCAACACTATATAGTGCGATTTATAATAAATATTTTAAGAATCCAAGATCAGTTAGAATCGTAGGAAGTGATTACTACTCGAATGTTAGTGGAAAAGTTTCGAGATATGATGATTATATTAAAAAATATAGTGAAGATATAGACTGGGATTGGAGATTATTGGCATCTCTTATTTATCAGGAATCACGGTTTAATCCAACAGTAAAATCTTGGGCAGGAGCATATGGATTAATGCAATTGATGCCTACAACTGCTAAAAGATTTGGTGTAACAAAAAATTCTGCTCCAGAAAAACAAATAAAGGCTGGTGTAGATTTTATAAAGTGGCTTGATAAAAGGTTTGAGAATAGAGGAATAACTGATGAAGATGAAAAAATAAAATTTATTTTAGCATCTTATAATGTTGGATTAGGGCATATTTTAGATGCAAGAAGATTAGCAGAGAAAGAAGGTAAAGATCCTGATATATGGGAAAACAATGTAGATGAGTATATCTTAAAAAAATCAAATCCAAAATATTATAAAGATCCGGTTGTTAAGTATGGTTATTGCAGGGGATCTGAAACATATAATTATGTTACTCAGATTTTAGATAGGTATGAACATTATAAAAACATCATACCTGAAACTTAGAAGGATTTTTTATTACTATTTCCAGAAATTCGGATAAGATCATTGCAGTTGCACCCCAAATTGTTAAATTATAAGGACAATAAATGGGTGCTGAGAAAGAAATATCCCCATAATTAAAACTTTTAGTTGTGCAATTTTTCGGATTTAGTAAATCAATAAGTTTAATTTCCAGTACTTTTTTAACTTCATTAGGATCGGCTTTAAATTCAGGTGTTTCTTCATAAATTCCTATTATAGGATAAACCATAAAATTACTAACTGGAATATGTAGAGGCGTTAATTGTCCAATTACTTTTACTTTTAAGGGTTGGATACCTATTTCTTCGTGGCTTTCTCTTAATGCTGTTTCAATAATATCTCTATCAGATTTTTCAGATTTTCCTCCTGGAAATGATATCTGTCCGCTATGGGGGCCATCATATTCTGTGCGTTGGATAAAAGCAACATGTATATTTTCATTCCGGGGATAAAGTAATATTAATACTCCAGCATCGCGGCTTTTAATATTTGGCTTAAAATAATCGCGAATTGCGGGAGCCATTTTTAATTGTGCTTTTTCTCCCGGGAGTTCTTTACTAAGTTCATCAATAAGATTATTAAAAAAATCAGAAAACATACTTACTTGATTAAAGAAGGACTGATATAATGACATCAGTCCATTCTGTTTAAGAATTATTTATGGAATTTTTTTATGAAATCTTCAACTTCAGGAACCCCACCTTGGTAAATTAAGTAACCATTATATGGTTCACGTGATGTGATTTCGTCGTTTATTGGTGTTAGCATTATCTTTCTTATTTCTTCAGGATCTTCTGTTTGACCTAAAGCCCAACCTAATTTAATAAATGCTACTTCAGGTAACATATTTCCAGCTGGAATAATTCCTTTTGCCATCATATCTCTACCGGTATCATAAACAAACATGTGAACGTAGCCCCATAGAGTTTGCAGAGTCATGTACATTACAACTCCTTTTTTATTTGCTCTCTCAATTGCAGGGTACAATTCCTTATTAACATGACCTAATCCGGTTCCTACAATTACAATTCCTTTATAACCATTATCTACCAATGCATCAATAGTATCAGGTTTCATTCCCGGGTAATAATATAACATTGTTACTTTATCCGAGAAATAAGGGAGTATATCTACTTTTCTATCATTTCGTCTTTTATTGTAGTTTGTTTTAATTGGAGTGATTTTATTTCTGTTAACTGTAGCCAAAGGAGTGTCTCCAATGGTTCTGAAGGTTGATCTATATGATGAATGCATTTTTCGCACTCTTGTTCCTTTATGCAGTAAGCCATATTCATCTGATGTCGGTCCAAACATACAAACCATTACTTCAGCTATATCTGAATGTCCTGCTGTTTTCATTGCATGCATTAAATTTAATGCTGCATCTGAACTCGGACGATCAGATGAACGTTGGGATCCTACTAAAACGATAGGTATTGGTGAGTTTTGAACCATAAAAGTTAAGGCTGCTCCCGTATGATGTAATGTATCTGTTCCATGGCCTATTACAATTCCATCTACTCCATTTTTAATTTCTTCTCCGATAGCTTTTGCAAGAGCTATATATTGTTTTGGCCCCATGTTTTCGCTAAAAACTGCAAATACCTTTTCAGTTGTAAGATTACAGATATCAGCTAGTTCGGGTACAGCGCCATAAAGTTCACCAGGTGAAAATGCCGGGATTACTGCTCCGGTTCGATAATCTAATCGAGAAGCAATTGTACCACCCGTACCAAATAATTTTACATTAGGTAATCCTTTGGTTGTGGGAAATTCTTTTTCCGGAATTTTATAATTCGCTTTTTTGTATCCGGTTTCTTTCATTGATTTGATCGTTTCAATATCAATTCCAATATTATATCCTGTAATAATTTTTAAAACAATGTGTTTATCGTCATCGTTTTCAGCTCTAGGTAGAACTGTTCCTTCAAAATTTCCACGTGTTGTTTCTATAGTGGTTTGTCCCCAAACTCTTACATTATATTTTTTTAATACTTCTAAAGCTTTGCCTTTATATCCTTGAAAAATATCTTCGCTCATTTTTTTGAATTTTAATAATTAAACACTGAATTTAATTTTGATCAATTGCTTTTACTAAATCATTAGGAGCAATATTGCCAACTGCAGTTTTTTGCAGTTCGCCCATAATCCAATGTTTTGCTACATGATCATTTTTTGAAATCTTAATTTCAGTGAATTTTTGTTTTAAGAAAGGGATTTTAGATAATATCTCTTCCTTAGGAACATTTTTAAAATTGATACTTGTTAGAATTGAATCAAAGTCCATTTTTGGATATTGATAAACAACAGGAAGCATTTTTTTACTTAACTGGATTTCCAGATTATTATCAATTAAATATTTGAAAAGATCATAAATTCTCTCATAACTAAAATTATCTGACGATGTGTAATGTCCTTCAACAAATTTTAACTTATGTCCCACAAAAGTTCCTATAAATTTTGGGTCTATTTTCAGATTTTTTATAATCTTTTCAATCACTGGATATAGATTATTTCTAAAAATAAAAGTGTAAGTATCGCTTGGAACATTCCACTTTTTTAACTGATTATACCTTTCAATAACATCAGTGGGTAAATTTTTACTTAATTTATCAATGTATTTGTTTTCCAAAGGGATTGGAGCTGAGTCTGTATCAGGATACATTCTATCTGCTCCAGGTAAAACACGCTCAAATATTGTAGTGCCATCAAGGAATGATTTTCGAGTTTCCGGAGGAACTCCTTCAAATGCCATCTTGCATCGTTCTTCAATGGTTTCCAGTGCCGTTGGTACATCTTCATAAGGTGACCAAAAAATTATTTGAGCATCATTTTCACTTGATTTTAAAAGTTCTTTAATCTTGAAAAAATTATCTTCAACTACTTTAGGTTCTAGTTCTTCAGAATGAACCATGTTTGGTTTTTCTAGGCATGCAATAACTTTTAACCTGTCTGCTATTTCATTTGCAAATATTTTACCCGGTTGAGTAAAATGTGATAAGATTCCCTTGAATTCTGGTAAATTAACAGCAATAATTCTATACTTATCAATTAATCCGTTTGTAATAGGTTCATATTTTAGGTCATAATCGCGATAATCTATTTCTTTATGAGTAATCTTCCATTTTGCAGCATCAGTAACACGTTTATTTAATTTAGTTCTAACATTTAATAAGGCCCATTGGCGGAATGCTTCGTTGTGCGATAATTCTGGAATCATTTTATTATATGAAACCCCTTTTATTTCAACTCGCGTTCCACCTTTACAACTTACATTTACATCTTCTCTTCCTGCACCGCTGCCTGTGCGAACTTTTCCTGTACTTCTGTTTAAGAAACGAATATATTCAGCAGCTTCTTTTAATTCATCTGGAGTATACATCTCTGGGTAAGTAACCGTTTCAATTAATGGCATTCCTAAACGGTCTGTTTTATAAACACGTGTATGTCTAATGTCCGAAATTTCGCGACAAGAATCTTCTTCAATACTTAACTGAATTAAACGAACATTTTTATTTTTTAATGGAATCTCACCTTCCACGCCAAGTATGGCAGTTCTTTGGAATCCTGTAGGTATACTTCCATCTAAATATTGTTTACGAGTAATATGAACTTCACCAACAATATTTAATTTACACAGTAACGAAATTTCTAAAGCATATTCCAAAGCTTCGTTGTCTATTTTAAAGGGAGGAGTATCGTCAACTTCGTATGTGCATGCTGTTTTATTATTAATTCGGTAAACAATCTCTTTTCTGGTTTTATATTCCATCAATGCTGTTCCGTCATATTCTCCAAGCTCACTTAACGTTGGACGCATATGTCTGATAACTTCAGCATCATAATCATCATGACTATGGTAAATTCCTGCAGGGCAATGACAAAATAATTTCTCCTTAGTTTTTAATTGTTGATGAACTTCTAATCCTGACATAAACCCGATACGTTCATAGTCAGCTTTTTTTGCTTCCTTTCTGGTAACGTATCCAATTTCTTGTCGGGTTTGTTCATAATTTTGTTGGGGATTAAATTCAGTTGTTTCTGGGGATTTATTTTTCTTCATAGTAAATAATAGATTTTATACAGTTCTTTAAAGTAAATTTTACTTTGAAAGACCGTTAAATTAGTAAAAAAAAAGTGAGATAAGAAATGTATTCTTTAAACAGGTTATGAACAAA
>CAZPMA010000146.1:0-5816 GCA_964587535.1 uncultured Bacteroidales bacterium | reverse complement strand
GCAACTGAAATGTTACCAAAAGTTTCTGCAATGCTTGATAAATTAGCAAAGAAAAATATTATTCATGCAAATAAAGCAGCTAACTTAAAATCGAGCTTAACATTACACGTGAACAAGTTATAAAAAAGCTTATATACAAATCAAAGCCTTTCTTCAAATGAAGAAAGGCTTTTTTGTTTTAATTCTTTTCTTACCTTTAGCCCCAAATTTTAAAATTATGATTGAAAGAGTTTGTGTATTCTGTGCATCAAGTCATAAAGTTGATGAAAAATATTTTCAAGTTGCAGAAGAAACTGCAAAAGCTTTAGTTAATGATAATGTAACCACCATATATGGTGGTGGTGCAGTTGGACTAATGGGTCGACTGGCTGATGTTGCTATGGAAAATGGAGGAAATGTTGTTGGATATATTCCAAAATTTATGATGGATGTTGAGTGGGGGCATAAGAATATTTCCGAACTCCATTTGGTTAAAGATATGCACGAACGAAAAAAGAAACTGATTGAAAACGTGGATGCCATTGTTGTTCTGCCGGGAGGATCAGGAACTCTCGAAGAAGTGATGGAAGTAATTACGTTAAAACGACTGGGTAAATTTACAAAGCCAATCATTTTTGTTAATACAGATGGTTTCTATGATGGTTTATTTCAGTTATTTGAAAAAATGATTCAAGAAAAATTTATGCGAGAAGAGCATAGAAACATATGGACATCTATTGATTCACCCAATGAAATTATCACAGCAATAAAATCAGCACCAAGTTGGGATGAATCCGCCATAAATATCGCAGCAGTTTAATTATTAAATAAACAAAAGCGGGAATAAAAATATTCCCGCTTTTGTTTTATTTGAAAAATATACTAAAACCTTCTCCCTATTAACACCATATCATCAATTTGATCGTAGCCTTCCATCCATTCTAAGATATGCTTTTCAATTTTTTCACCTTGTTCTTTCATAGTAAGAGCTTGCATCTCTAATAACATATCCTTCATATTTTTCTTTCTAAACTTCTTACCTTCTGGTCCGCCAAACTGATCAGCGTAACCATCAGAGAATATATAAAACGAATCTCCTTTTTGAACTTTTATTTCATTATTTGTGAATTTTTTAGAATCGTGCACACTGGTCATTCCTATTGGGAAACGATCAGCTTTAATTTCTTCAATTTCACCATTTCTAATCAACACTAATGGATTATATCCACCTGCATATTCTAATACATTCGTTTTCCTGTTATACGAAATAAGCGCCAAATCCATTCCATCATTTACTATTCTTTCACCTTCAACATTTTTCTGATGTAATGCTTTTATAATCTCCACATCCAATTGATCCAGAATCTTTGCCGGTTCGAGAATTCCGTATTCCCGTACAATTTTTGTAAGCATACTATGACCCAAGATGGATAAGAAAGCCCCCGGAACACCATGTCCGGTGCAGTCAACTGCAGCAATCATTTCTCGATCATTACTTGTTTCCAGCCAGTAAAAGTCCCCACTTACAATATCCTTTGGTCTAAAGAAAATAAACGTATCATCAAAAGGAAGTTCAGGCGGTAAAACAGCTGTTTGTATACGTTTGGCATACTTAATACTATCTGTAATGTCTTTGTTTTTCTTTTCAAGCTCCATACTTTTCTGAACTACTTCAGCTGTACGTTCTGCAACTTTTTCTTCCAGTATTTTCTTTTCTTTTATTAAATTTTTCTCACGCACTTTAATATAAGATACAATAGCAATTACACCAATTAATATCACCGATAATATAAACCACCAGGTTTTATAAAACGGTGGACGAATTGTAAAACTATATATTACAGGCTCTGTATTCCAAATTCCAGCGCTATTTCTAGCTTTTACCTTAAATGTATACTTATTGGGAGCTAAAGAAGGATATGAAACAACGGTTTGCTCAGTCACTGGTCTCCAGTCTCTATCGGCAGGCTCAAGCATAATTTGATACTGGATTGCATCCGGATTGGTTAAACAAATACTGTTATATTCAAAAATAAAATCATTCTCCAAATAATTAAATCTTTGATCCGGAATCATCTCGCGATCTTTCCTGTTTACCTGCAACCCTGCAACATGTGTTAATGGTTCAGGAATTAATCTCTTATCTAAATTTGGCTGATATTTTGATACTCCTTTTATTGTTCCAAACCATAAATTACCTTGTGCATCTTTATATGTAGCATTTTCCTTAGCTTCTATACCTGTAAATCCACTTTTTTCTGTATAGACATGAACATTGCCATTTTTATCAATTTTATTTAATCCCCTGCTTGTTCCAACATAAATATTGTTATCTTCATCAACATTTAACTGAGCAATTAAATCAGAAAGTAATCCATCGTTTGTAGTTATCCTTCTAATAACATTTTTATCCTTCAAAACAATAATTCCTTTTGTTAAAGTCCCAATCCATATATTTCCTTCCTTATCCTCAGTAATCGATTTTGGCGTAATTAAACCTTCCAACTCAATTTTTTGAATACTATCCCCAACAATAACATTTAAACCTTTTCCATCATTTATACCTACCCAAACTCTGTTTTTAGAATCGGCATAAACTGCAGATATATCTGATCCATTTAATCCATACATTTGAGATAAAAATTGTGTTTTCTGTTGGTCGATATCATAATAAATCAGTCCTTGCAGAGTTCCAATATATAATAAATTATTCCCGTCAATATCCATTGCCGTAACTAATTGATTGAAACTAAAAAATCTTCCGATTACCGGATTTGATTCAAATCTTCCTGATGAATAGTTATACATTGTAACATTGTTATCAGCAGTTCCGATCCAGATATTTCCATTTTTATCATTCTTTAAATATCGGATCTGATTTCCAATGCCATGTGATTCCTGATTAAAATATGCAAACTTAATGCCTCCATCTCCTGCCTTAGGATTATATACTGTTATTCCCTTGTTTGTTCCAAACCAATATTTGCCATTTTTGTCCTGAGTAACAGCCCAAACATTTTGATCACTAAGTCCATCCTTTACGCCATATGAAGTAAATTTCTCGCCTTTAAAAATTGACAAACCATGCTCATTTGTTCCTATTAATATATTCCCTTCAACATCCTCTATTATTTTCCATATCTTAAGGTCAGATAAGCCATTTGAGCTATCAAATGAAATATATCCGTTATCGGTAAACTTTGTAATTCCACCTCCCCAGGTTCCAACCCATATGTTTCCTTGAGAATCTTCTGCTATATTACTAATCCAATTATTAGCTAAACCATCTCTCGCATCGTAAATTTTAAATTCTTCCTTTTCTTTTATGTATTTAAATAATCCTCCATGAAATGTACCAAACCAAATATTACCCTTTTTGTCTTCGTGCATATCAGTAATTTGGAAATATTTAGTTAAGCCTTTGGGAGTAAATCCTTCAAATTCATTTTTCCCCTTATCATATTTCTTTATTCCAACATCAGTTATAAAAAACAAAGAATCGCCTTTGGCAATTGCACCGGAAAAAACCCTATCACTTAATTTACTGCCTTTATATTGTTCGTATTTTATTAAATCAACATTAAATTCATATGGGTTATCAATTTTAAATAATCCATTCCCAAGTGTTGTAATCCATAAAACTTCATCTTTATCCATTAATATTGAAGTTACCTCAACTGTTAAAAGTTCACTAACAGGATGTATTCTGATTTCTTTTCCATCATAAAAACTAATTCCACCCGACTTGTGACCCATCCAAATATTGCCATTTTTATCTTTTAGCATAGTTTTAATTCCACTTTCTGCTAAACCGTTTTCTGCAGTATAATTTTGAATATTTACTCCATCGAAACGTGAAACTCCTCCTTCAGAAGCCACCCATAAATACCCTTCATTATCTTGTATTATATCATAAACTTTTGATGGAAGACCTTCCTGTACACTGTAATAATCAAAAAAATATGTTTGAGCTAATAAAGTAGATGTGCTAAGCAGTGTAACTGCATAAAAAAAAGTTATTCGCAGAAAAGTGCGAATAACTTTTTTAATGTTCGAGTTATTTAAAAATATCATATAGTATTATTTTTATTTTCTCTCTTTTGCAATAAAAAAGAATGTCCCTCCTTCATCTTCTAATCCTTCAATTTTACCAAATTGTGGTTTTTGCATACCCCCTTTTGCCACAGCTACAGTTACTTTAGAAACAACATTTTCAATTGGTAAACAAGCATTTGGATTGTTTCGTAAAGTATTTGCAAATGTTCTTGTAAACTGTGAATTATCAACTGCAAGTTCATAACCTGCAGACGAGAATACTTGTGATGATCTAAATTTTGTTGCTTCCCAATCACCACAGTCTCTTTCTTTAAGTCCGGAACGCATTGCCTGGTAAAAAGTAGGTCCTGATTCGCATGCATCTGTAATTACAAGTGTATGTTTTACAAATGTTGCATATGATTGTAATGCAGCTTTCAATGTGCTTATATTAAAATATGTAAACTCATCATCACGAGTTGCATCTGTAGGAACCCAATATCCAATATCGTTTATAAACTTACCATGACCTGCATACCACACAAGTAAAGAATTCACCTGGTTACTTCTCACTAAATCTCTTAATTCAATGGCAAAAAATCTTTCCATATCTGCTTTCGACATGTTTTGCTTATGTAAGATGTTATGAATTTTATAATTAGCTAATGCAGCTTTCATCATACTTACGTCTTTAACAGGTCCTTCCAGACTAGCAAATGTTTCATAATCTGAATTTTCAATAAAAACCACCCAAGTTTTTCCCATTGGGTTTTCCTGAGAAATTTCTAATCCTTCCCTATTTATTGTAAACTCTTGTTCTCCGACATTACCATAAATATCTGTTGCTTTAACAATAAATTTGTTTTTATTGGCAATATCAATGGTAGCGAAAAATTCAGGGTTATTTGCGTCAATAGAATAACTAGCAGTCATATCATCAACTAAAATACTTTGAATCTTATTTTCATCAGTTATTTTTCCTTCAACATACAGTTTCCTGTTATCAACATCCATATATATTTCACCAGTTGATGAAGCATAAGGAGCTATTAAAGCAATTTCAGGAGCATTAATCTCTGTTCGGTTAAGCGTATAAGTTGATGCTAAAACGTTATTATAAACATCAGCAATAGCAACTGAGATAGTACTCTTATCCACCACACTTACTTTTACAGTAAACTCATTATCATTGGTTCCTTCAACAAATTTAACATCTGCTCCGTCTACTTTTGCATATTGAATTTTACTTTCATCAGCAATCTTACCTTTTAAAACTACCTCTGTAGCATCTTCAACTATATTTAATACATTTGCACCATGCTGCGCAGGTTCAATAAAAGTTAAATTTGGTTTGTTGTTTTCTCTGTTTAATTCAAATAATCTTTCTTCAACTACTTTTAAACGAGCATTAGCATCACTGCTCTTGTCGCTCATTTTTGCATATGTTTTATAATCTGCTATCGCTTTCTCATAATTTGTAATTTCTTCATATGATCTTGCTCTGTGATAATAAGCTGAAGCATTCTTTGAATCTAATGAAATAACTTTACTAAAATCGTTTATTGCACTCTGATGTTGGTTAAATTCCTGGTAATAGATTCCTCTTGCAAAAAATGCTTCAGCATCATCAGAAGAGAAAATAATCATTTTAGATAAATCGTTAATTGCACTAGGATAGTCTATTTTCTCTTTATAGATTTTACTTCTTGTCCAAAGGGCTTCTTTACAATTAGAGTCAATACCTAAAGCCTGATTACAAACTGTTAATGATTCATCATATTTTTTTGCTTTAAATAAAACGT
>CAZPMA010000145.1:0-5827 GCA_964587535.1 uncultured Bacteroidales bacterium | reverse complement strand
TTAAAGATTATATTGATTCAACATATCTTAAAAGTAGTTACGATAATCATATTGTTTCTGTAACAAACTATTCGCTGATTTTTAATAATCAAGATATTCGTAAATCAAGAGATTTTTTCTTTTTTAAGTTAAATACAGAATTGTCAGGAAATTTATTATATGCATATAGTCAGGCTGTTAAAGCTGAAAAAGTGAATGGTATTTATGAAATATTTGAGATACCATTTTCTCAATATTTTAAGGTAGATTTTGATTTCAGGTTTTATGATATTGTTGATAAAACAAATACAATAGCTTATCGTTTGTTTGCCGGAGTGGGAATGCCTTACGGGAATTCACAATCTTTACCTTTTGAGAAAATGTATTTCTCAGGGGGTGCAAATAGTATTCGTGCATGGAATGTTCGTGATTTAGGTCCGGGATCATATTCCGGAGGATCTTTAACACGTTTCCCAAATCAAACCGGAGATATTAAACTGGAAGCAAACCTCGAATATCGCTTTAAATTATTCTGGGTGCTCGAAGGAGCATTCTTCCTTGATGCTGGTAATGTCTGGAATCTACAACTTGATGAGTTCGAAGGCGGATTATTTGATAAAAATGAATTTTATAAGGAATTTGCTGTTGGATCTGGATTTGGTACCCGATTTAATTTTTCATTCTTTATTTTTAGACTTGATCTTGGTGTTAAGTTAAGAGATCCGGCCCTGCCTAGCGGACAAAGATGGATAATTGGAAGTCGAAGATTAAACTGGAATGATGACTTTACAGTAAATATTGGTATTGGATATCCATTCTAATCACAATTTACTTTTTAAAGAGGGTTGTTGAAGTGTTTTCATAAGCACACTATAAAACATATTTTTAATTTATTTATTAAATTTGTGTAAGATCACTCATTTAAATTATAAGCATATGTCATATAATAAAATTTTAAAACTTTTAGGAGATAAAGCAGATTATCTTCTAAATCATAAGTCAAATACTGTAAGTAAAGATCTCTTGCATTTACCTGGCCCTTCATACGTTGACGATATTTTTAGTCAGACAAATCGTAACCCTAAAGTTATGGGATCAATGCAGCAAATGGTTAATCATGGTCGTTTAGCAGGTACAGGGTATTTTTCAGTTCTCCCGGTTGATCAGGGTATAGAGCATACAGCTGGAGCATCTTTTGCACCAAATCCTTTATATTTTGATCCTGAAAATATTGTTAAGTTGGCAATTGAAGGCGGATGTAATGCAGTAGCTTCAACATTTGGTGTACTTGCATCAGTGTCTAGAAAATATGCACATAAGATTCCATTTATTGTAAAGTTAAATCACAATGAGCTAATGACATACCCAAATAAATTTGACCAAATCATGTTTGGTACTGTAGAAGAAGCATGGAATCTTGGAGCTAAAGCTGTAGGTGCTACAATATATTTTGGCTCTCAGGAATCTAACAGGCAAATTATTGAAGTTGCTGAGGCTTTCGAAAGAGCTCATGAGCTGGGTATGGTAACTGTGCTGTGGTGCTACAATCGTAACTCAAGCTTTAAAAAGGATGGTGTTGATTATCATACTGCAGCCGATTTAACGGGTCAGGCAAATCATCTTGGCGTAACTATTCAGGCAGATATTATCAAACAAAAATTGCCTGATTGTAATGGTGGGTTTAAAGAACTGAGCTTTGCAAAAACAAACGATAAAGTATATGCCGAGCTTACTACAGATCATCCAATTGATTTAACCAGATACCAGGTAGTTAATAATTATATGGGCCGTTTTGGTTTAATTAATTCAGGAGGTGCTTCATCTGGTGCGTCTGATTTAGCCGAAGCAGTGTTTACAGCTGTTGTAAACAAACGAGCAGGAGGTATGGGTTTAATTTCGGGTCGTAAGGCATTCCAAAGACCAATGAAAGAAGGCGTAGAATTGTTAAATGCTATTCAGGATGTTTATCTCGCAAAGGAAATTATTATTGCTTAATAATTGCAAAATATAACTATAAGCAGTCTAAAAGTTTAGGCTGCTTTTTTAATTTTATATCGATACTTTATTTTGTAAATCAATGTAGTTTTATTAAAATTGTCTGGTTTTGAAATTAATAATAAATAATTATGGCAAAAAAATTTAGGTCAGGAGTTTTATTTGGCGAAGAAGTTTCAAATCTTTTTGAATATGCTAAAGAAAATCAATTTGCTCTCCCAGCAGTAAATGTTATAGGTACAAACTCAATAAATGCTGTTTTAGAAACTGCACGTGATATAAATTCACCGGTTATTATTCAATTTTCTAATAGCGGTGCAGCCTTTGTCGCAGGCAAGGGCTTGTCAAATGAAAATCAATTGGCTAGTATTGCAGGTGCAATTTCTGGTGCACACCACGTTCATAATTTAGCAAAATACTATGATGTACCTGTTATTCTTCATACAGATCATTGTGCTAAGAAATTGATTCCCTGGATTGAAGGTTTAATTAAAGCTGGAGAAGAATATTTCGAGAAAAATAAACAACCACTTTTTAGTTCTCATATGCTAGATTTAAGTGAAGAGTCACTGGAAGAAAATATTGAGATTTCTTCATCTTTCCTTAACAAAATGAATAATTTAGGGATGACATTAGAAATTGAACTAGGAGTTACAGGTGGCGAAGAAGACGGAGTGGATAATACAAATGTTGATGCTTCTAAATTATATACTCAACCTGAAGAAGTTGCTTATGCGTACGAAAATTTAATGAAGCTTAGCCCTAATTTTACAATCGCTGCATCATTTGGGAATGTACATGGAGTATACAAACCAGGTAATGTGGTTTTAAGCCCGGTGATACTTAAAAATTCACAAGAACTTATTCAACAGAAATATGGAACCAAAGAAAAACCAGTCAATTTTGTTTTTCATGGGGGGTCTGGATCAGAAAAAGAGAAAATTGCAGAAGCAATTAGTTATGGGGCTATAAAAATGAATATTGATACTGATTTACAATGGGCTTCATGGAAAGGTATTCTGGATTATTATAATGAAAAGCAAGGATTTCTTCAAAGTCAGATTGGAAACCCTAACGATCCGGATGGTCCAAATAAAAAGTTTTATGATCCTAGAGTTTGGTTGCGCGAATCCGAAAAAAGTTTTGTAAAAAGATTGTTTGAAGCTTATAAAGATCTTAATGCTGTTAATAGAAATTAATAAAAATTGATGCTATATAAATCTTTTAAAACCGTTGTGACTTATTTTATGACGGTTTCTTTTTTTTATGATTTCTTATTTTGCAAATCAACCCAATTTTCGTAAAATTGTTGCTTTTTGAAATTAATACACTAAGATAAAATGGCAAATACAGATTTCTCGAATAGAGACAGCTTCGGAAGTAAGTTCGGAGTAATAGCAGCAGCTGCCGGATCAGCAGTTGGTTTAGGTAATATTTGGCGATTCCCCTATGTGGCAGGCGAAAGTGGTGGTGGTGCATTTGTACTTATTTACCTGGGATTTATCTTTTTTATTGGGGTTCCTGTTATGCTTTCCGAGTTTACCATCGGGCGCAGAGCCAAACTAAATACCTTCGGAGCATTCAAAAAATTAGCTCCCGGAAAACCATGGTACATTATTGGTATTATGGGCTTAGTGGCTGCATTTTTTATATTGGCATTTTACAGTACCATTGCAGGATGGACCTTAGAATATATTGTAAAAGCAGTTTCCAATGGATTTAAAAATCAGGATACCACTCTCATTTTTGAAAGTTTTAAAACTTCTACTTTTAAGCCACTGCTTTGGCAATTCATCTTTATGGGCCTTACTGCCTGGATTGTATTTTCCGGGGTTAAAAATGGTATCGAGCGATATACTAAAATATTAATGCCTTTACTTTTTTTCCTGATTATTGTAATGTGTATAAGGGCTATTACTTTACCCGGTGCATTTGCCGGCATAGAGTTTCTTTTTAAACCCGATTTTTCGAAAATTACCTGGAGTGTGGTGTTGGAAGCCTTAGGACAGGCAGCTTTTTCGCTAAGTATTGGAATGGGTGCTTTAATTACCTATGGTAGTTACATCAATAATGATAATAACTTACCCAAAACTGCCATCGAAGTTTCAATAGCGGATACGGTTATAGCAATTTTAGCTGGGGTTATGATCTTTCCAGCTGTTTTTGCATTAGGAATGGATCCACAAGCAGGTCCTGGTTTGGTTTTTCAGGTTTTACCAGAATTATTCATGAAGATGCCGGGAGGATATTTCTTTTCAATCATCTTTTTTATCTTACTAGCTGTTGCCGCTTTAACATCCACTGTCTCTTTGTTAGAAGTGGTTGTGGCATATGCGTCAGAAGAACTCAACATGTCACGCACAAAAGCAACCATAATAGGATCTCTGGCAATATGGTTAGTGGGTATAATAGCCACCTTATCATTTAGCAACTTGAGTAATTTTAAAATCTTTGATTTAACTATATTTGATGTGTTGGATTATGTGTCGGCAAATATTTTATTGCCGATTGGTGCACTGGCGATTGTTATATTCCTGGGTTGGTATTTGGGGAAAAAAGTCATCGCCGATGAATTATCGAATAACGGAAACTTAAAAATGAAATTCTTGGGTGTTTTTGTTTTTATTATTAAATTTATTGCACCTATTGCAATTGCTCTAGTGTTTTTTAATAGCATCGGATTGTTGAAAATTTAGTGATTAACATAAATGCTGAAAAGACGATTTAAAGAATATTTCAATTTTACAAAAAAGGAGCGCAACGGAATAATTGTGCTCCTTTCTATATTAGTTATACTTATTGGGATTAATCAATATATCAAAAAACAAACTTATGGTAATGTAGTATTAATGTCTGAAGAATTTCAAAATGAAATTGATCAGTTTGAAGAAGCATTAGTTCCAATTATACACGATGAAGAAATTGCTGATAAAAAGGAAAATTTAAAAAATAAGCAAGTGGAACTTTTTGATTTTGATCCTAATAAAGTTGGGAAAAAAGATTTAAGAAAGTTAGGATTAAATAAAAAGCAAATATCAACTCTTATCAATTATCGAGAAAAAGGTGGAGTGTTTTATAAAAAAGAAGACTTGCTTAAGGTTTATGGATTAAATGAATATCAATATAAATTGCTTGAACCTTATATAAAAATTGATTCTGTTCAATCAGAGACAACTATAAAAAAGGATAATAAAGAAATAATCAAATTAGTAGAATTAAACTCATCGACGCTTAAGGAATTAATTAGCTTACCAGGCATTGGAGAATCTTATGCTAATAGAATTATTAGTTATAGAAAAATATTAAAGGGATATTATAATAAAACACAACTATTGGAAGTATATGGTTTTGATTCTTTAAAGTATCTAAAAATAAAAGACCTTGTTTTTGTTGATACTAATTTTATCGACCCGATTAATATTAATAAAGCACAATATAAAACCATGTTACGTCATCCTTATTTAAATAAGTATCAAACTAATGCAATAATGAAGTATAGAGAACTTTCAGGGAAATTCAAGAATCTTGAACAACTTGTAGAGTTCAATGTTTTAAGTAAAGAAGAGCTTAAAAAACTGAAACCATATATAATTACAGACACATGTTTGACAAATGAATAAAAATATTGTATATTTATTTAGTATAAGATTGTATTTGTATTAAGCACATTAACAAACACTTACACTTTTAAAAAATAATTTTCAAAGAAAAAACAATATTTTTTTAAAAAATTTGCAAATTATTTTGAAAAGTGAATTAGAAATTAATATTTTTGCGGCTCATTAAAATTAAAGAATTTAAATTATGATAGTAGTACCATTAAAAGAAGGTGAAAATATCGAAAGAGCTTTAA
>CAZPMA010000144.1:0-5829 GCA_964587535.1 uncultured Bacteroidales bacterium | reverse complement strand
TGGCTGATTCTATATTACTTAAAAGATTTTTAAACTCTTTGTAAGTTTCTACAAGAGGCTCAAGATCCTTATACTCTTTGTTCAACTTCACATATCGCTTCATATCAGAGATTACATCCGGATCAGTTATTAACTGTCCAACTTCTTCGAAACGAAGTTTAATTCCTTCTAACCTATCTAATAACATATTTTTACTCATCGCTAACTCCTTTATAAAAACCTGTGCAAAATTAAGAATTTATTTGATTTAAGATTCAGATTATTTGTATTGGAATTCTCCAAACTCACTTTTTAATGTAAGCTTCTTATTTTCAGATTTCTCGCATCTACCAACAATCTTTGCATCAACCTTAAAACTTTTAGAAATTTGAATAATTTCTTCTGCATATTCAGGAGAAACATAAATTTCCATTCTATGTCCCATGTTAAACACCTTATACATCTCTTCCCATGAAGTTCCTGACTCTTTTTGAATAATCCTGAATAATTCAGAAATCTCAAATAAATTATCTTTTATTACGTGTAAATTATCTACAAAATGCATTACTTTGGTTTGTGCTCCACCTGAACAATGGACCATCCCGTGTATTTTTGACCTTAATTTTTTAAATATTTCGATCATTATTGGAGCATATGTTCTAGTTGGAGATAATACCAATTTTCCTGCATCTATTTTCAAATTCTCAATTGCATCAGTAAGTTTATAATTACCAGTATAAACCACCTCTTTTGGAACAGATGGATCGAAACTCTCAGGATATTTCTCAGCCAAATATTTATTAAAAACATCGTGACGGGCAGAAGTTAATCCATTACTTCCCATCCCACCATTATATTCTTTTTCGTAAGTTGCTTGTCCGAAAGATGATAAACCAACAATCACATCACCATCCTGAATGTTACCATTATCAATCACATCCGATCGTTTCATGCGGCAGGTAACGGTAGAATCGACAATAATTGTACGGACCAGATCGCCCACATCGGCCGTTTCGCCACCTGTTGAAAATATAGAAACACCCATTTCTCTCAATTCTGCTAATAATTCTTCTGTTCCATTAATAATTGCAGCAATTACATCACCGGGTATTAAATTTTTATTTCTTCCTATTGTTGATGATAATAAAATATTATCTGATGCACCAACACAAAGTAGATCGTCAAGATTCATAACAATTGCATCTTGTGCAATACCTTTCCAAACCGATAAATCACCCGTTTCTTTCCAATATAAATAAGCTAATGAAGATTTTGTGCCTGCCCCATCGGCATGCATAATATTGCAATACTCATTATTTCCTCCAATTATATCAGGAATTATTTTACAGAACGCTTTAGGATACAAGCCTTTATCAATGTTTTTAATGGCATTATGCACATCTTCTTTGGATGCAGAAACCCCTCTTAAATTATATCTCGAATCTTGTGACATTTTTTAATATTATTTTGAAAATGCAAAATTAACAATTCCTAATTAGATTATAAAACAAAAAAAGAATTCCCGAAATATCGGGAATTCTAATAAAATATTTTATTTAAGCTAATTCTGTGTTTTATAATCCGTTGAAATAACCTGGAATTCTGTTCTACGATTTATCTGATGAGCCATTTCCTGTTGCTCTTCATTTTCCAGGGTTTCAATAAAGTCTTCTGTAAGTGTTGTTCCTTCATTCAAGAATGGATATTGTGCTGTAGTTTTCATGTCAACCACTTTAGGCATTGTTGCAGCATAACCTTTTGCTCTTAAACGTGCAGGTTCAATTCCCTTCTCAATTAAATAATTAACAACAGATTGAGCTCTTTTTTGTGAAAGTTCGACATTTGAAGTTGCACTACCTCGAGCATCAGTATGAGATCTTAATTCGATTACAACATTTGGATTATCATTTAGTGTTTCAACCAACTTATCTAAAGCTACCATTGACTCTGGGCGTAAATCCCATTTTGCAAAGTCATATAATATATTTGGCAACTCAATTGGTTCTGCAATTGATGATAATCGGATTTCAGAAGTAAATGATTCGCTTTCAGTTACTCCTTTTGTTGTTTCTTTACCTTTACCTGTTAAAAATCCTTTTTTAGAAGCAACAAAAACGTAATCTGTGTTTGGTCGTAACATAAATTTAAATGTTCCATCATCGGCAGTTTCATTGGTTAAAGTCATACCATCACTACCCACTAATTTAACAGTTGCCTGAGCAATAGGAGATTCGTTTTTATCATTAAGAACAACACCTTCGATATCAAACTTTAATGGTGGTAACACAAACGAGTAGATCTCGTCGTCACCATCACGGGATGTACTAAAATATCCTCTTTCTTCTTCTTTTTCAATTACGATTCCAAAGTCATCTTTTGTTGAATTTACGGGGTATCTCATATTCTCAACTCTCCATGTTCCATTCTCTGAAGTTGCTTTGAAGATGTCTAATCCTCCCATTCCAATATGATAATCAGATGAAAAATACAAGATACCATCATTATGAATAAAAGGGAACATTTCATCACCCGGAGTATTAATTGCTGCTCCTAAATTTTCGGGCACTCCCCATTTTCCGTCGGAACTTGTACGCTTTACCATCCATATATCTTTTTTACCCATCCCACCATTCATATCTGAAACAAAATACAATTCCAGTTCATCTTCCGACAAAGACGGATGAGCCACGACAATACTATCAGCTAACATTAGTATTGGCTCAGCCTTTCCCCATGCTTCATTTCTTCGTTCGGCCTGATAAACCATACAACCAATAGCATCTTTCTTGTGACGTTCGCACCTCGTAAAAAAGATTGTATTATAATCTTTACTCATCGATACTGCACCTTCTTCAAATTCGGTATTTATATTTTCACCTAGTGGAACTGGAGTGCTCCAATTTCCTTTATTATCCTTTTTTGAAGTAAAAATATCTGAAAAATTAAATCCGGTTCCACCATGCGTTTCATCACCAGTGGATCCTTCGCGAGACGAAGTAAAATATACTTCATCATATTCAGCTTTTGCAAATGCAGGACTATATTCACTGCCACGCGAATTAAAAAATTTCATGTTTGCTACTTTATACCCATTTGGATTTTCTATCCACTTAATAGCCATTTCGCAAGATTTTATACCATTATCGCCACGAGGATCTTGTGGGACAAGCTTTTTATATTCCTTATAATTTTCAATTGCTTCTTCAAATTTCTCGTTCATTTTAAGCGCATTCGCATAATACAAGTATATTAATGGATTATTATATTTTTTTTGAATCGTTTTTTTATACCACATTTCTGCTTTTCTAGGTTCATTTAATAACCTATAACACTCAGCAACCTGCCAAACTATTTCATTTTTAATATCCTTATCAGTTACTTTTCCATAAGTGTCTCTTAACTTATCAACAGCCTGATAATACTGACCATTTTGGTAAAAATCATTAGCCTTTACATATAAACTAGTTTGAGCAAAAGTATAACTCGGTATACTTAGTATTATGATGCTAATAAGAAATACAGTTTTTATTTTCATATTACCTATAATTACAATGTTGTACTTTGTAAAAGTAAGACTTTTTAAATAAAATAAAAAGATGATAAATTTTGATAATTAACAATTTTATTACGTTATAAACATTTATTTATTGTAAAATGCCTGACCAAAAAAAATAGTCGGGCATTTTAAAGCAATTTAGTATATTTTACCAATTCATTTTCCATCAATTGGTTCATTACAATATACTGTTAGTCCCCTTGTGTTAATTTCATTTATTGAATTCTTTAACTTTGCAGCCCTTTCCTTTGTTTTTAACAACTGATTCTCTTCTGTTTTTTTTCTTAATTGTTTATTCATTTTCTTTCCTTTCATTATTTTTTCACAAATCTAACACTGCCCTATTTACCAAAAATTAAGTGTTTGTTAAATTTATCTGGTGAATAACATTTCGCGATATTTAGGGAAAGGCCATAATTCATCATCAACTAAAAGCTCTAATTTATCAACATGATAACGTATTTTTTCAAAATATGGCAATACTTTATCAGAGTATGCTCTTGATTTTTCTCTAATATTTTCAATTACATTTGCATTTTTTCGTTCTTCAATCATTTCATCAACCGATATTTTAATAATTGATATTCTTTCTGAAATTTCTGCTATTGTTTTTAACTGAGGGGCAGCCATTTTAGCAAATTCCTTCTCTTCAAATAAATCTTTAATACCTTTCACATTAGTAATCAATACATTTTGATATTTTATTAAAGTAGGAATAACATGATTTCTAATAAGATCTCCAAGCACTCGAGCTTCAATCTGCAGTTTTTTTGTATAAATTTCTAATCTAATATCATATCGAGCTTCCAGTTCCCTATCGGTTAACACCTGCGCTTTCTCAAATACTTCTTTCGTTTTTTTAGAAATAAATGCTTTTAAAGCATCAGGCACATCTGCAATATTAGATAAACCACGTTTTGCAGCTTCTTCAATCCAATCCTGACAATAGCCATTTCCTTCAAAACGAATTTTCTTAGATGCGATAATATACTTTTTTAAGACCTGAAAAATTGCTTCATCTTTTTTAACATCACTCTCAATTAAAGCATCAACTTCCTTTTTAAAATCAACCAGTTGATTTGCAACTACTGTATTTAGCGTAATCATTGGAGAAGCTACATTTGCCGAAGAACCTACAGCCCTGAACTCAAAACGATTTCCTGTAAATGCAAATGGCGATGTTCTGTTTCTATCAGTATTATCCAGTAAAATTTCAGGTATTTTACCGATATCCAGTTTTAATTCAGTTTTTTCATCGGGAGTCATTTTCTTAGTTGTCACTCTCTTCTCTAACTGATCGAGCATATTTGTTAACTGCGAACCAATAAACACAGACATTATAGCAGGTGGAGCTTCATGGGCACCTAACCTATGTTCATTTCCTGCAACAGCAACACTCGCTCTCAAGATATCTGCATAGTCATGGACAGCTTTTATAGTATTTATTAAGAATGTTAAAAACTGCATGTTATTTTTAGGTGTTTTACCGGGCGATAACAAATTTTTTCCTAAGTTGGTCATCATCGACCAGTTGTTATGCTTACCGGATCCATTAATTCCTTTAAATGGTTTTTCATGAAATAGCACTCTAAAGTTATGGCGACGGGCAACTTTATCCATTAAAGTCATTAAAATCTGGTTATGATCAACAGCTAAATTTGCTTCTTCAAATATTGGAGCACATTCAAACTGGTTTGGTGCCACTTCGTTATGGCGCGTCTTAACTGGTATACCAAGTTTGTATGCTTCAATTTCAAAATCGACCATATAATTTTTCACACGATCAGATAATGAGCCAAAATAGTGATCGCTTAACTGCTGGTCTTTTGCTGAAGCATGCCCTATTAAAGTACGCCCTGTTAAATACAAGTCTGGTCGGGCATTATATAGGGCATCATCAATTAAAAAATACTCTTGTTCCCAACCCAATGTAACATTAACCTTTGTTACATCTTTATCAAAAAACTGACAAACATCTACAGCAGCTTTATCTAAATAATTTAAGGATTTAATTAAAGGTGTTTTATAATCGAGTGCTTCGCCAGTGTATGCAACAAAAATTGTTGGAATACAAAGCGTGTTTCCATAAACAAATGCTGGCGACGAAGGATCCCAGGCAGTATAACCACGAGCTTCAAATGTGTTTCGTATACCTCCGCTTGGGAAACTTGATGCATCGGGCTCTTGCTGAACCAACATTTCACCTTGAAAATTTTCAATTACGCCACCACCATCTGCCGGTTCAAAAAATGCATCATGTTTTTCGGCTGTTGATCCATTTAATGGATGAAACC
>CAZPMA010000143.1:0-6023 GCA_964587535.1 uncultured Bacteroidales bacterium | reverse complement strand
AAGAACAAGCTGAGGAGAAATTCCAAAGCTGGTTAAAAGAAAAAGAAAGCAAAATTCAAGCTAAAGTTGATATGCTTAAAAAAGGTGTTGATGCTGAAGCTAAGAAGCGCTTAGACGCTGAAACTCAAGTTCGCGAAGCTAGAGCTGAAGAATTAGCTAAGAAGAATGCTGAAGCTGCTGCTGAAGAAGCAAAAGCTGAAGTAGAAGCTGAAACAGCAGAGGAAACTCCTGCTGAAGATGCACCAGAAGCTGCTGCTACAGAAGAGCAAGCTCCTGAAGCAGAAAATAAGGAAGAAGCACCTGAAGCTTAAGATATTATTTTCTTGCATGAAAAAAGATGATCATTATCTGTTAGGATCGCTTTTAAAAACAACTGGAGTTAAAGGTGAAATAATTCTTAAGTTTGATAATGAATTATCTGAAGAAATCTTAAAATTGGAATCAATTTTAGTCGAAGTCGATGGGAAATTGGTTCCTTTTTTTATTGAAAAAATCAAAATCAAGTCAACACAGACTGCCGTTATTCAGATAGAAGGACTTACATCTGAAGAGAAATCAAAGGAATTTATTGGGAGTAGTTTTTACATTGATAAAGAAAAAGGTAAGCTTCTTATTGATGATTATAATGAATATATCGAGCTTAAAGGATATAAAATTAAAGATCAGAACAATAAATTTATTGGAATATTATCTCAAATAATAGAAATAGCACAAAACCCACTTATAAGTGTAGATACTGAAACAGGAGAAGTTTTAATTCCTGCAAATGAAGATTTTATCATTAAAATTGATGATGAAAATCAGGTAATCTTTATGGAAATTCCTAAAGGTTTACTGGATATTAACTAAGTACAACTTCTTTTTCAAAAGCAATTATTTTATTTCTCCATTTTTCTGATAAGGGAGCCGATTCGTTTTTATTTACATCGTAAAAAACAAGCACTGCATCATTTATTGCTTTTACTTCCTGAGTTTGTGTACACACAATTTTTTGTATCATTTGTAAGCTTTTATTACCTAAAGTATGTACTCTTGTATGAACTTCTACTTTTTCATCAAGTAAAATAGGCTTAAAATATTCAATTGTGATTTTTGCAAGAACTAAGGCCTGATCTTTCCAATTCACTTTTTCTTCAAAAACTTCTTCAAAATAAGTTTTCCTGGCAAGATCAAAAAAATTCTGGTAAACAGAATTGTTTACATGTGCCATAATATCAATATCATTAAATCTAATTTGAACCGGAGTTCTATGCTGAAAATTATTTTTCATGGTTTCCTTATTTTGATAAGAATTTCAAATTAAATAAAATTAATGCATCAATAGAAATTATTGTCCGTCTTTTATCAAAAGAAACAAAAATCTGAAATTATGAAAACAAAAATCCAAAGACTAGCAACCATAGTGTTAGCAGTACTTTTTATATGTGGAAGTTATGGGGTTTCTGCAAAGAAACTTTATGACGTGAAAAAAGAAACAAGAAACGTAGAAGATTTTAATCAAGTAGCTTTATCATTGCCTGGCAACTTATATTTAACTCAAGGCTCAAAAAACGAAGTTATTATAGAAGCTGATGAAGATATTTTAGCAAAAATTGAAACTGAAGTTAGAGGAACGGCATTAAACATTGGTTTTGAAAAATGGTACAATTATCGTGGTACAGGTCAAATTAATGTTTATATTACTGTAAAAGAAATAAATAAACTTGTTTTAGCTGGTTCAGGAGATATTATCGCAAAATCTGCTATTAATAGTGATCAGTTAGGTTTAATAATTACTGGAAGTGGAAAGATTCTTATTGATGATTTAATAACTAAAGAACTAAAGGCAGTTATATCTGGTTCTGGCGATATTAAAGTAGAAGGAAAAAGTAAAGCGAACGAATTAAAAGCTACAGTTACCGGATCAGGTGATTTTGATTCTAACAATCTGGAATTTGGTAATGCAAATTTAACAATTACCGGATCAGGTACTATAAGAGCGCTTGTAACAGAAGATTTAGATGCTAATATAACTGGTAGTGGTAAGATCTATTATAAAGGGAAACCTATTATAGATGCAAATATTACCGGTAGCGGAAAGATTAAAAATGAAAATTAAAAATAGAAGGAGTAGTCCAAAAAGTAATCAACTGTCATTCCCTTGAAAAAGGGAATCTCTAAAAAGTTGTTAAATATATAATGAGATCCCCAATCAAGTCGGGGATGACATCCATGACCTTATTGGTCTGCTTTTAATTATTCTCTAATTATTTCAACTTCACCATTGGGTTTTAATTTTATTATACTCGAAGCTTGTGCTTTTTGATAATCATCTTGTCGCCATTCAACCACATAATCAACTGCCGATAATATTTCCTCAGATATTTCTGAAAAGTTTCCCGGAGCCATTTCTCCACTAATATTTGCCGATGTAGAGACTAATGGTTTTTTAAATCTTTGAATCAATCTTTGATTAAATGGATCGGAGCTAATTCTGATTCCGATGCTGCCATCTTCTGCAATTAAGTTTTTAGCCAGGTTTTTAGCATCAGAATAAATAATCGTTAAAGGTTTTTCTGACAAATCAATTAAATCCCAGGCAATTTCAGGCACTTCATTAACAAAAGAAGATATTTTACCTGGGTGATCTAATAAGACTAATAAGCTTTTTTGGTCGCTTCTTTGTTTGATTTCATAGATTCGTTGAACAGCTTTCTGGTTCGTAGCATCACAACCCAGACCCCATATTGTATCTGTGGGGTACAAAATAACACCACCATTGTTGAGAACTTCTAAACACTTATCAATATCTTTTTTCATGGAATTTTATTTTACCTTACCAAACATTTTTATCATTTTACGTTTTCGTCCCCAGGGGATTTTTCTTTTTAAAGGGATTGGATTTGCAGAAATATATTTTTCCATTACATCAACCATTCTTTTTGAAGATAATCCATCTTTATATGGATGATAATTATTGATAATCCAATTTCGATCTTTTTTGTATTTATCGATTGCTAAATTTTCTTTTACCAGGCTTGTTAGAAAAGATGGATCAGAAAAATCTTCCCACTGAATGTTTTTTGAGTTTGATTTATAAGTTACCACGGGTTTGTCTAATAACAGAAATTCGTAAACAACAGAAGAAGTGTCGCTTATCATTAAATCAGCTAAGATTAAATATTTAATAACATTGTTGTCACTTAAAATATCAATATTCGGCATTTTCTCGCAAATAATCTGATATTCTTCAATGAGTTTTTTATTCATCAGATCATGAAACTTAATTAAAAGAAGATTTTCACTATCAGCTAATTTTATTATCTCATGCTTTAAATCAACTGCAGATGTTAAAGACGGAGAAAACGTTGGAGCATAAAGCAAAATATTTTTTACATTATACTTATTAAGAAGTTCTTTTTTTTCTTGATTGTAAGAATCCTTTTGTCGAAATAACTTATCTAACTTAGGCCATCCTGTTTCGATAACTTTAAAATCTTTGTATTTTTTTGCTAAGTTTTCAAAGCGTTTTGTAAAATATGGTCCTTGAGTTAAATAAAGATCAAAGTATTTTCGTATTCTGAAATGCCCTTTTTTTTCACCGGCTAAACCATGAAAAATTTGAACCTTAACGCCTCTTAAATAATGTGGCACTTCATTCCCTGGCACATAAATAACATCACTCTCAAAATCATAAATTTCCTGAATATCAGAAGTGTAGTAACACTCATCTTTAAATGGAAATTTTTCAAGAATGTTTTCAGGAATATACCATTTTACAGGATGGTTACGTGCTATTAATTCATCATGTACAGGTTTTAATATTCCAAAAGCATAAGGATTTTTGCAAAAAAGGCTTGTTTTCATTTTATTTGAACATCTTGTTCACGTTCTCTAAATCTTCAAGAAAATCAACTTCCATGCATTTAAATTTAGAGATATCTACAGCATTTACCTTAATATGATCTTTTTGGATTGCTAATTCAATTCCTCTTTCAAAATAATCGTTATCACCACATTCTTCTAGTCTCTTAATAAAGAAATTGACATCTTTTGATGAAATAAAGTTTATACCAACTGCTTCGCCAAGACCATCTTTAACGGTTTTCGATATTTCATTAATGTAACCATCATTATCCAGTGTATATTTTACTTCTTCATCTCCAACTTCTTCGTTATTTACAGAAACAAACGACTCATTTTTATTAATGTATGGAGTTAAAAGGTCAAATACTTTTTTGTCGAAAACCACATCACCATTTAACCATAGAACAGATTCGCTATGGTATTTTTTTAATGCTTTTAAAAGACTTTTTGAAGTATTTGTCTGGTCAAAAACAGGATTGTAGATGAAAGTAGCATCAGGCATACTTTCCATAATTAGATCTTTTTTAAATCCAACAACAATATTTATATCTTCAAAATTGAAATATGAAGTTAAATTATTGATTTGCTGTTTCATAATTGTATCACCACTTTTTAGTGGAGTTAGTGGTTTTGGAAATGGGTTTCCTAATCTTGATCCGATGCCGGCTGCTAAAATTACAATTTTCATGATATTAATTAATTTGCGATTTGTGGTGAATATATACGTTTATTTTTTTTATTTCTTTTATTTTTCAAATATAGTTGACGTAATTTAATATATTTTAAAAAAACAGTATAAGCCGAAAAAGTGCTAATTACAAAACCATTGTACCCGTCTAAAACTCCAAGGCGCATAAAATAAGATTTAAAAAATCTCCATGCAGCATGCGATAAAATAGTGAAAATTGATGCTTTTTTACCCTGTTTATATGCTTCTTTTGCGGCTATTGTAGAAAATTTATTTGCCTTATCAATGTGAGCATCGTAAGTAGATAAAACCCAATGAAGCAAATCTCCTTTTAAGTACATTTTCTTACTTTGCGGATCTAAAATAAACATGTCGTGTGGGTTAGTACCACCCCATTTACCTTTTCTTCTGTCAAAAAGCCGTAATTTTTGATCCGGGTACCAGTTTGAATGATATATCCATTGTCCACAATAGTTATTAAACCGATTGAAATAATACCCGTCGTAATGGTTCCAGTTAGTTTTTACTTCAAGAATTGATTGTTTTAATTCTTCTGATAATGCTTCATCAGCATCTAAGGAAAGTATATAATCATAACTGGCACATGTTAAAGCATAGTTTTTTTGTTCTATATATCCTTCGAATTCATTTTTAAAAAATTTTGCCCCAAACTTTTCACAAATTTCCTCTGTTTTATCTGTTGAGAAAGAATCAACAATTACAATTTCGTCAGCAACAGAACGTAAAGACTTGATGCAACGTTCTATCCTTTCTTCTTCATTAAAAGTAA
The DNA here is from genome assembly GCA_964587535.1 of uncultured Bacteroidales bacterium. Classification (GTDB taxonomy): domain Bacteria; phylum Bacteroidota; class Bacteroidia; order Bacteroidales; family UBA12077; genus UBA12077. The sequence goes on along the minus strand of CAZPMA010000143.1, from coordinate 699 downwards.
TTATAACTGCAGAAATTTTGATCATTACCTTATTTTCAAACCGAGTGTAAATGTATAGTCAGCAAAGATAAAATTTTTATTCACAACGATCTAAAATTAGAATTATTTTAATAATAGATATTTATTCATAAATTGAATAGTTTCTGTTTAGTATATTAGTAATAATTTTCTTAACATTGCCAGTTAGAAAAATCATTTATAAGAATGTCTAATTTACCTCAGTTAACTAATAAAAATCTTATTAGAGCTAGGAATGTTCTGATTGATGTGGTTGATTTTTTGGAAGATCAACATATTAATTATCATTTAGAAGGAGGTACTTTATTAGGAATTGTTAGGGATGGAGACTTACTTCCATGGGACCATGATATTGATGTTTCTATAATGGATGTTGATGCTGAGAAATTTGCAGCAAAAAAGAAGCATTTAGAAAAAAAAGGGTATAGGATTACCTTTAAAAAGATGCATGATAATATTGGTGGATTAAAAAAGAATCAGTATCGAGTATTTAAGGTTAAGAAGTTTTGGCCTTCCATTTTTAAAATGTTTTTTCCATTTATAAATAAATACCTGGTTGTTGCAGATATTTTTGTAAAGGCCAATGATGAAAAGTACACCTATTGGCAAGCCATGGAGAAAATTTTAAGAGTAGACAAAAAATATTATTCATCATTTGAAACAATTGAGTATCTAAATCGT
>CAZPMA010000142.1:0-6064 GCA_964587535.1 uncultured Bacteroidales bacterium | reverse complement strand
TCCAGTTCAAAATATTCTTTTATATGCAGAACTTCTTCTTTTAAACTAACTAATGGTTTATTAATCTGGTAAAGAATATAATCCAATAAATTAGAAAGCATTAGTATAATTTCAGGAGTTTGATTTGATTGTTTTAGTGCAAAACCATATATAGTATTTAAGGTATTAAACAAGAAATGTGGGTGGATTTGCATTTTCAAATAGTTCAGTTCCTGCTCTTTTAATTGAAGCTGAGTTTCAAGAATTTTATTTTGTAATTCTTTGTTTTTTGTGGCAGTCTTAAAATTTTGATTTAATAAGTTAACAAAACTCACTATACCTACAACTAAATAAACCATGATAAGAACAAACACAATGTTCTTACTCATGGGTGGCATATGACTTAGATTATAATTAGAAATAAACAGAAAGCTTCCAAAAATTAAAGGGACTATTATGTTTGATGATATTATTATGCTATAGAAACATTTAAGTGCAAATTTCCAATACTGTTTGGTTAATAAATGCTTTGGAATCAGATAGTAGACCATAACATAAGTTAACCCAATTGTTACGGGCAATATTAAGGTTGAAAACCAAATAATATAAAAACGATCGTTGGAATTATAACTGAAAAAATAGAGATAGAAAAACCATACTGCAATCCAAAACAGAGTATGTACCGATATTGTCTTTATAGTTCTATTTTTAAAAAAGTTCATAGTAACAATATTACATAAAATCCTGGAATGAGAAATAATTTATAGACGAAATAACAATTTAGCTCTATTTTTAACATTTCATAAATTGATTTTTCCAATTACAAGCTTAAATTTGTTAATGATCTACAATAATTGTAGATCTATCGCTTATAAAAATTTGGTACTAATATCATTCATACATTTGATTTAGTATTAACTAAAACAAATAATTATGAAAAACTTTTTTGACAAATTTGCAGATGGTGGAATAGGAATTACAGTATTAATTTTTATTGCATTTTTAATAATCGTTGCATTGTTTATTAAGGAATTAATAAAAGAAGGCGATAGAGAAAAAACTATAAAACTAATTTCGTCAATTGCTTGGTTTGCGGTAGCTTGGGGGTTTTTAGGCAGAACAATTGGTTTAATAAAAGCATTCGATACTGTGCAGGCAGCAGGAGAACTAGCTCCATGGATGTTAGCCGGAGGTTTTAAGATGGCATTGGTAGGTCCAATTTTTGGAATATTTGTTTTTGCAATTGCCAGAATAGAAATGATTATATTAATCATGATGCAAAAAGCAAAAGGCGAATAATAGTAAAAAGTATATTTTTAATCTATAATATGCTTAAGTATTTAAGCGTGATACATGGAATACATTAAAAATTAAACTAAATTATATGAATCCAAAATTAATTTTACTAACATTTATTTTCATTGGATTATGTCCCATTTGCGTTCTAAGTATAAATAATAATCCTGTAGAGCAAGAAAATACAGAAACAAGCAATCTTATTCTTGGCAAATGGGTAAGAGTTGGGCACAATGGACCGATTGGCTTCAATTTTAAAGAAAACGGTATAGTTGAAGGTGATTTTGGAAACGACCAAACAGTTGATGTAATTGCTAGATATGAACTATCAGGAGATACCATCAAGTTTATAGATAAAGAAGGGAATATGTGCAAAGGGTTGGGAGTGTATAAAATTTATCGGACAGATTATTATATATCGTTTGACTTAATTGATGACCATTGTGGCGGAAGAATAAAAACTACTATGGGGTTTTGGGCAAAGTCTAATTTTAAAGAGCTTTTAGAAAAACTTGAAAATGAGATATCAAAATTACCAGAACCTGAATTATATTTAAATAGAGCAAGAATATATTTAGCTACAGGTATGACTAAGTTGGCAAAAGCTGATTTTGATGAATATTTATTGTCGGATACTTTAAATGCACGTGTCTATTTAAATAGAGCTGGAACTCGGTTTCCATTTGATTTAAGTGGTGTAGTAAATGATTGCAATAAAGCAATATCGTTAGATCCAAATAATAAGAATGCCTATTTTCTTCGAGGATTGGCTAAGTATGAATTAGGCGAAGAAGTGCAAGGATGTGAAGATTTTAATAAAGCAATTGAATTAGGATTCTCAATATTAAGAATTGCAGAACAGGAAAAATGTGTTGAATATTGGGAAAAGTAGTAATTGAAGAATAGCTTTCAACAAATTAACACAGGCTAAGTAGTCTGTGTTTTTTTGTTCCTAATTTTTAAAATACTATGTAAAATGACTCCTGTAAGAATAAATGCTGCACCAATAAGCTCCTTGGTATTTAATATTTCATGAATAAAGATGTATCCAAAAATTGCTGCAAAAACAGGCTCTAAAGAAAATGTAATTGCAACTTTTAATGAACTAACATATTTTTGGACCCAAACCATTATAAAGTAACAAAACAAAGTTCCAATTATTCCTAAATAGATGAGACTGATCCATGCCTTTGCACTTATTATAACAGGCTCATTGTTTGAAATAGAAAAAACCAGGATACTAACAATGGATGCACCTAAAAACTGATATGTAATTAGTGTTGTTGATTCTACTTTTTTAACAAATTTTCCTGCAAGAATAACATGAAAGGCATATGAAACAGCAGTAAGAATCGTTATTAAATCTCCAAAATTCATTTTTGTTTCAACATCGTAGGTCAAAAAGAAAAGTCCTGTAAATACTATTACTATTGCGATAAAATCAATCTTGAATAGCTTTGTTTTAAAAAATAAAAACAATAATATAGGAATAATAATTACAGCCGAACTTGTAATAAAAGCACTATGTCCTGTACTGGTGTATTTTAATCCAACGGTTTGGAATCCATAGGTAAAAGCTAATAATACACCAATAAACAAACCATACGATAGTGCTTTTTTATCAAATAATTTTTTATAATCTGTAATTAGCTGGTATACAAACATTACAATAAATGCCTGAATAGATCTGATAAATACAATCATCGATTCATTTACAGTTGAAACTGTATCTTTAATAATAAAGAAAGTTGATCCCCAAACTATTGTAACAATTATTAACCAGAATGTTTTCATAAAAAAATAGATTATTACTGATTATTTCTTTTTTTAGCTCCTCTGTTTATGTTAAACCTTTTACCAATATAAAAACGTATGTTGCCTGCTGTTGATGAGACTCCAAAAGATTCATACTCATATGAATCTACAAATGTGTTGGTCCTAATTCCACCCTAAATTCTTTTTCCCTCAAAACCTAAAGCAAATCGTATTGTAACTGTGGCACCTGCTGATGGGTCTTCAGGAATAATTTTACCATCTGACCATGTCTCAACATTTCTAAATCCAAAGCCGGGAACCAGCGTTCCGTTAATAAAAAACCGTTTAAAAAATACGAGTGTATAGGAATACCCCGCAGAAATACCTATCGAAGCAGTTCTATAAGCATTAATATTATAATATTTAGAAAGCGTATCCGAAAATTCCTGCGGAATAATATAACTTGGCGCTGCGGCTGCATTTAAATTAGCATATAAGCCAACTATAAATGAGCCGGCACTCTTTTTTTGAAATTGAGTTCTTGTATAGGCTGCTTTATATGAAAATTTTTTATGATTTGTAATATAATAGGCGGAAATCCCTGTTGAAAGTGATTCAAGATCAGGACTTAATGGCTGGCTTTTGCTTTTCCATGACGTAAAGTCATCTGGATTTCTCAGGTAAAAACCTTTATAATATTGGAAATATGCGTCAACCCCAATAGCTCTTCCATATAAATTCAGCTGAGCATCTAAGCTTTCTGTTTCACCATAAATATCATCATCGCTATTCATAAAACCCGGACTAAAACTTACACCAAGCCCGAGCCATCTATAATTAAAGCCTAAGCCTATATTTATTTTTTCATTAGGGTCATATATTAGTTTTTTATCTAATTCAGTATTGTTAAACTCAACACTGTGAATTTTGCTAAAAAAACCAGCATAAATATTTAATTTATCAGAGTAATCTTTAATTCTTAAAGTATCTATTTTTGGATTATCTTCATTAAATAAACTGTTTTTTCCTAATGCAAGCGATGTGAATGCATAAATTAATATTGAAACTGTAAGTGTAGTTTTTTTCATAAACTCAAAAAATAATAATTACCAAATATAATTATATACTATGATTTGATCATTATTCCACTTGCTAATCGTCCTGTTTTTACACCATCTCTTCGCGCAGAGTAGAATAATTCATATGTTGAATATGTGCACATTTTAGCAATTTCAATTTGATTCTCGGGAATACCGGAATTAATTAGAATTTGTTTATTTACTTCCCATAAGTTTAATAAACTTTTATCCGAATTCTCAATTGGAGTAGAATAATGATCAAAGTTAAAATGATTCTCGAATTGATTAATAACTTCCGGACCAACTTCATAAACTTCAGGTCCGATTGAAGGACCAATCCCCGCAATTAAATGATTGGGGTTTGTATCATATTCTTTTTGCATTAATAAAATGGTGTGCCTTGAAATTTCCTGGATTGTACTTTTCCAACCTGAGTGAATTGCAGCAGCAGCTTTTTGCACCGGATCATACAATAAAATAGGGACACAATCGGCTGTTCTTACAAAGATGCATATGTTTGGAACCTTAGTGATTAAAGCATCCGTATTATTGAATAAATCATTTTCAGTTTTAACAATTCCAATATTTTTTGTGTGCGATTGCTTGGGAGAAACCATTTGTGATCTTTTAATATCCAAAGCATGGGCAAGAGAATCAAGGTTTTCGTTTACATTTTTTGGATTATCATTTACTGTATATCCCAAATTAAATGATGATAATATCCCTTTACTTTTCCCGCTTAAACGTGTAGTTGAGAAATGAATAATATCTTTAAATTCAGAGAAATTTGAAAATTGTAAATATTGAATATTATTTTTTTGTTTATGTATCATTTTTTATTAAGAAATAATAAAAAGTTCAAATATCTCATCCCCAAATTGATTGGGGATCTCTTTATAAAGTTAATTTTTATTTAAATAAAGAGATTCCCTTTTACAAGGGAATGACAAACGATGCTTTTTGGTTGAATTGTCAATCAATTAGCAAAAGAACTAAAGTTTTTCTAGATTTATATGGCATTTATAAATTATTTAACGATGTTGGATATTAATATTTCTGAAGAGATCAAATCGAAACTAAATGTAGCAATAGGTTCAATACAAGCCAATATTGTAGTCATACCATCCGACACCTTACTGCTGGAAAAATTAGATAAAGCATGTGAGAGTTTTGCTTCAAACTATAAAGTAGAAGATATTTCAAAACTGCAAGCAATTGCAGATTCGCGAAAAGCATATAAAACATTAGGTAAAGACCCTGCTCGTTATCGATTATCATCAGAAGCTCTAATGAGAAGAATTGTAAAAGAAAAAGGTATTTACAAGATCAATAATATCGTTGATATAAATAATTTAATTTCAATTGAATCGCATTATTCTATTTGTGCTTTTGATATTAATAAACTTAAAGAACCGATTTGGTTTACTGTTGGTAAAAAAGAAGATGAATATTATGGTATTGGTCGCGGTTTGTTAAACATTGAAAACCTGCCTGTATTTGAAGACCAGCTTGGAAAATTTGGAAGTCCAACAAGCGATTCGGAACGTGTAAAAATAACAAATAAAACAACTTTCATTTCCATGAATATTATTTCGTTTAATGGCATTTCAAATGTTGAGTTTTATTTAAATCAATTAAAAGACAATTTAGTTCAGTTTGCAGAGGCTAAGAATGTTGAAATGAAAATTATTTCTTCTTAGTTTCTACCGGAACAAATTTTAAGGAAATTGAATTTACACAATGTCTGGTATTTTTAGGAGTAAATCTTTCACCTAGAAAAACATGGCCAAGATGTGCTCCACAATTAGCACAAACAATTTCAGTACGCATTCCATCAGCATCAGGAACTTTTTTTACAGCACCATCTACTTCATCGTCGAAACTAGGCCAACCACAGTGTGAATCAAATTTATCTTCCGATTTATAGAGAACAGCATCACATCTTTTACAGGTAT
>CAZPMA010000141.1:0-6285 GCA_964587535.1 uncultured Bacteroidales bacterium | reverse complement strand
AGATTTAATAAAGCAATATTTCCACCATCAGGTGGAAATATTGCTTTATTTGCTATCTGTAATATGTTCATTATTTTTCTGTTTTCTTAAAAAATTTAGCAAAGAATTTTTTGAAGAATAGTAAATATGTATCTGCATTTAAGATTACAGAATCAGTAGTTGCTTTATAAGTTAAGAATATACCCAAAGGCATTAGAATGAAAGATGATAGCCACATACCAACATAGGCTGGCATAACCCCTTCTCTAACAAATTTCTCTCCTGATATCGAAATCATATAATATAAGATAAAGAAAAGAACAGAAACAACAACAGGAGTACCAAATCCCCCTTTTCTAATAATTGCTCCAAAAGGTGCTCCAATAAAAAAGAAAACTAAACAAGCAAATGACAATGAGAATTTCCTGTTCCTTTCAATTTGATGACGCCTGATTTTTTCACCTTTCCATAAATATGATTTTTTATTGCTTGTAATATGGCTTTGTGTTGCTCTTGCATAGGTTAACGCTTGTTTTATTGCTCTTTCCTGGTTGTGATTGCCTATCTTTTCAAGAACTTTTATGACATCCAGGTTTTTAGTTGATAATATAAAAGTATCGTGGGCAATACCTTTTTGTTTAACTTCTATTATTGTGTCTAATTCTGTTTTGTTTTGAGATAATATTTTTTTTCTTTTTAGAATTATATTATCTCTTGGTTCTTCTACTTTAGACACTACATTACTTTTTGGCTTTTCTATTCTAGATATTACACTATTTGTTTTTCTATCCTTAAAGTAATTCGATTCTTTTAGGGTTGTTTTAAAACGATGTATCTTATCTTCAAATTCTTTTGTAAGCGAGTCTTCAGCATAATTTAGCTGTCTTAGACTTAGCATTCTGTAATTATCCCTAAACAGATCTTCATCGGTTCTGTTAAAATCAAAACCTGTTAATTCAAATATTGCTTTTTGTTTTTCGAATTTCTGATGCTGATGTTTAAATTGTTTCTCTTTTGGTTTTCTTTTTCTTTTTGAGTCAGGTAGTTCTTCGTAAGTATATCCATTATAAAGTGTTAGTATCATATTTCGCTCATCAGCAGTAAGCTTCATATAACCACTGTCGGCAACTGTAACTTTAACATTGTTTTTATTGTCTGTATGATCATATATCATAATATTTTGCAAAAGACCAGTTTTGTGATTTTTTTTAGCAACTTTAATACTGTAACCATCTATTCCATTATAAAAAGCCCCTTCTTTGATTAAAAGTCCTTGCTTTTGATTTTTGACATCATATATAAGCGAAGCATATTTTAAGTTAGAGTAAGGTATAATATATTCAGAATAGAAAAACGCACCAATACTTATTAAAACTGTTAGATAAATGAGGGGAGACATAAAACTTTGAAGTGAAACACCTGCAGATTTAATAGCCGTTAGCTCAAAATTCTCACCCAAATTTCCAAAGGTCATAATTGAAGAAAGTAAAATTGCTAAAGGCAATGCCATTGGCACAAGAGTAGCAGCTGTATATATTATTAATTCAGCAATTACATACCATTCTAACCCTTTTCCTGCCAGATCATCAATATATTTCCACAGGAATTGCATTAATAAGATAAATAGCGAAATTAAAAAAGTAGCTATTAAGGGTCCAAAATACGATTTAAGAATGAATTTATGTAATCGCTTCACTTTATAATTGTTTTAACTATTGAACGATCACAAAAATAACTTATTTTATTACAAGAAGTATAAGTTTTTTTTGAAAATAAAGTTAAAGTCCTAATGCGTGTTTTAATTCTGCAATTTGAGTATCCCATAAATCAACAACATCATCTTTTTCATCATCTTCTGCAAAATCAGTTATAATAAGAGCTACTTCACCAGTTAACTCATCTTTGCGAATTTTAAATTCAAAATAGCTGTCATCATCTTCATCTATCCATTTGAATTTTACATGCTGATTTTCTTTTTTTGTTACCAGTTCAGCTTGCTGTTCTGCACCATCCCAGATAAAAGTATAAATGTCACCTTGAATATTAATATCATCTGCGAACCATTCCGACAATCCTCCAGGAGTACTTAATCTAGCATATATTATCTTTGGAGACGAGTTAATTGAGTACTCAAGTTCAAATTTATTTTTCATAAGTTTTCTATTGTAATTTCTCCCTAGTCGCAATATATAATTTTTTTTTATATTTTTTACACTGAAATGATAAAACATAAAATAAAATATTATATTTGCATCCCGAAAACAATTTTGAGATAGTTCTGCAGGTGCCGAAAAAACAGGAATTTTCAATTTCTTACTTTTCCGAGCATCCACGAAACAGAGCAAAATCCGATAGATTTTGATTGTTTCGGGATTAGAGCGCATGATTCATAATCATATGAATCACACAGAGATAAAAGATAATTGGCGAGGTAGCTCAGCAGGTTAGAGCGCATGATTCATAATCATGAGGTCGGCGGTTCAAGTCCGCCTCTCGCTACAAAAGGTAAATCAAAAAGATTTACCTTTTTTTTTAATTATTTTAGAATATTTTCCTTCTTTATAAAATCGCATAAGGTTTTTACTTAAACTGATTTGATAGCTTAAAATATTTTTTAAATTTGTAAATTACGAAGACTTCGTTTTTTTAATAATTTAATCAAATTTAAATATGAAAAGAGTATTAGTAGCAACTGCTGGTGGGGATTGTCCTGGACTGAATGCTGTAATTAGAGCTATTGTTAAAAGAGCTTCTCAAGAAAGAGATTGGGAAGTTTTAGGTAGCATTCAAGCTTTTAATGGAATTTTGTGGGAGCCTACTGAAGTTAAAATATTAGATGAAAAAGCTGTTTCAGGTATACATTTTCAGGGTGGTACTATTATTGAAACTACAAATAAAGGAGGCCCTTTTGCATGGCCAGTAAAAAATAAGGATGGTTCATGGTCAACTGTTGACAGATCTGAGGAAATGATAAGGAAACTTATGTATATGGGTGTAGATGCTGTTATTAACATTGGAGGTGATGGCTCTCAAAGAATTTCTCAGAGATTGTATGAAAAAGGGCTTAATATAATTGGTGTTCCAAAAACTATTGATAATGATTTGTCTGCAACGGATAGCACTTTCGGTTATCAAACTGCTGTTCAAATTGCTACAGATGCTGTGGATAAACTAGTCACTACTGCTGCTAGTCATAATAGAGTGATGATACTAGAAGTTATGGGTCGTGATGCAGGTTGGATTGGAATGAATGCTGCAATTGCAGGAGGTGCAGAAATTTGCCTTATCCCAGAAATTCCGTATGATATAAATAAGGTAGTTGAAAAAATTAATAATCGATTTAGCAGAGATCGTGGTTTTACAATTATTGTTATGGCAGAAGGAGCAAAAGCAATTGGAAAAGATTCATCAACAGCCGACTATAAAGAAGTTGGATATGCCAATGCTAAAATGTCAGGTGCTGCAACCAGATTAGTTAATGAATTAAAAGAAGCAGGACTGAAGCATGATATGCGAAAAGCAGTTTTAGGACACATTCAAAGAGGTGGAGTTCCAATTGCTTATGATCGCGTATTAGCAACCCAGTTTGGAGTTAAAGCATTTGAATTAGTTATGGAAGGTAAATTTGGTGAAATGGTTTCATATCGTCATCCTAATATCATTTCTGTTCCTTTTAATGAAGCTATTCGTGAACCGCATGTTGTAACATTAGATTCTGATTTAATAAAAAGTGCAAGAGGTGTTGGGATTAGTTTTGGGGATTAAAAATCATAAACTATATAATATAAAAAAAACCGTCCATTTGGACGGTTTTTTTATAGATTATAATATCTTATTTTGCAATTCTTTCTAACCATTTTAACATTATTATCATAGTTGTCATTGAAATTAAACAAGCTACAACAAAAATAGTCCATGTTGCCCAGATTGGAATACTTTCATAGAAAATAGCTCCAATAAATAATAATTGATTACCAACAGCAGTTGCTCCTAACCATAGACCTTGCATAATACCCTGGTATTGAGGAGGAGATACTTTTGAAACGAAAGAAATTCCTAATGGACTGATAAATAATTCAGCAACAGTAAGGATAAAATATGTTCCAATTAATAGGAAAGGAGTTACTTTAAGTGCTTGGTCTAAACCGCCAGTAGCTTTTACATCTCTTAATAATGGAAGGTCAGAAGAACCAACAACCATAAGAACATAAGCTAATGCGGCAATTAACATACCAATAGCAATTTTCCTAGGTGTACTTGGTTCAATACCTTTATTACGTAAATAACCAAATAAACCAACAATAATTGGTGTTAAGAATACAACGAAGAAAGGATTAACCGATTGGAATAATTCTGCACCAACAAGCTTAATTCCGCCTAAGTTAATATTAATAGCACTTAAATCAGTATAGTCTTTTGCAAAATATGTGAGTGTTAAACCATTTTGATGGAAAGAGAACCAGAAGAAAATAACAACACCAAATACTGCAAATAATGCATATAATCTTTGTTTAATTTCTTTAGGATCCATTTTAATTTCCGTAGTGCCATTTGCACTTGCAGCAGCTGCTTTTGCTTTAACATCAGGGAAACGGTTTCTGTTAGATAAATAAATAACTAGAGAGATTAACATTGCTCCAATTGCAATAGCAAATGCATAGTGGAAACCTGTTGTAAAAACATTTAGATATTCATTTGCAAAATCCCCCATGTTTGAAACAGTTCCATTAATTGTTGCATTATTAGCTGCTTCTGTTAATGCAGCTGATGTTTGCTCAGTTAATGTTCCATTTATTTGATGATGACATAAAGCAGGTAAACCGGCATCATATTCAAAACCATTGTGTTGTAACCACCAGTTTCTAATACCTACAGCTGTAAAAGGAGCAATAACAGCACCAACATTAATAAACATGTAAAATATCTGAAATCCTGAATCTCTAACCTTATCATATTTTGGGTCATCATACATTTGTCCAACTAATGCTTGCAGGTTACCTTTAAATAAACCATTACCAAAGGCAATTATAAAAAGGGCAAAACATGAAAGAATTAGAAATAAAGTTTGATCTGGAACTGGAGTTGGTGTTGGGAATGCCATTATCATGTATCCAATAGTCATAGTAACGATACCAACTAATATAGTTCCTTTAAAGTTTTTTAATCTATCAGCTATTATACCACCAACTAGTGCTAGCATATAAATTGAAAAATAAAATACAGAATAGATAATTCCAGCATTTGTTTCGTCAAGGCTAAATTTTGCTTGTAAAAATAATACAAGAATCGCCATCATGGTATAGAAACCAAATCTTTCGCCCATGTTAGCCAGCGCTGCAGCTATTAAGCCTTTAGGTTGTCCTTTAAACATAATTTATTATTTTTAATTAATATTAATTTCAATTTAATTTTAAGTGCAACAAATATAAAAATCTTTTTTTTGAGACCAAGCTTTTAAATAAAGGTTTAAGCATTTAAATTTGTTAAAAAAGAATCTAAATTATGAATCCCTTTTGTAAATTCAAAACATAAATAAAAAAGTTAATAAAAAACTTAATTGGAACATTGATAAAAGGGGTCACGATCGGGTTGAGTGCAGGAAAGTGGGAGCGAGTAACAAAAAAACAATTAAATTAGGAAAGATAAGTTAAGAAATTTAAGGTAAACAAATACAAATTTAATTTACAAGATGAAAATTTTAAAATCTTCACAAATCCGGGAAGTCGATTCTTATACAATTCAAAATGAACCCATAAAATCCATTGAATTAATGGAGCGAGCTGCAGGTACAATTTCTGAATGGATTGCTACTAATATTGATAAAAAAAAGATTTTAAAAGTATTTTCGGGTCCTGGAAATAATGGGGGAGATGCTTTAGCAGTTGCAAGACAGCTATATGAGAAAAATTATAAAGTTGAAGTATATATTTTAAAAATTACCGATAAATGCTCACGTGATTGCCAGATCAATTTTGAACGACTAAAAGAAATAAATACGATTACATTAAATGAAGTAAATAATTCCAAGGATTTTCCTGAGATTAATTCAAATGATGTGATCGTTGATGGTTTATTTGGTTCCGGTTTAACAAGATGCTTGGATGGATTAGCAAAAGAATTGGTTGTATACCTAAATTCATCCGATGCAGAAATTATTTCAATTGATATTCCATCAGGTCTTTTTGGTGAGAATAATGATGAAAATGATTTAAATAATGCAATTAAAGCAACAACAACTTTAAGTTTCCAGATGCCAAAACTTGCTTTTATATTTCCTGATAATTGCATGAATGTTGGTAATTGGGA
>CAZPMA010000140.1:0-6489 GCA_964587535.1 uncultured Bacteroidales bacterium | reverse complement strand
ATTTAAAAGATATTCAGATTAAACAATATGGACTGGATTGCTTTATTGTGAATGATCCGGAAGAAAAAGATGTTAAAGCCGCTCAAAATGGCCTTAAAGAAATGTCTGAGATTATTTATTCAGGTGAGTTTGATTTGGTTGTTATGGATGAGCTAAATATTGCATTATATTACAAATTAATTGACCTTGATGATGTGTTGCAAATCTTACAATCAAAACCAGAACATGTTGAAATAGTTATAACTGGAAGATATGCTCCTGAATCTATTATTGAAATTGCCGATCTTGTAACGGAAATGAAAGAAGTAAAGCATTATTTTACCAAAGGAATTGATGCACGTTTAGGAATTGAAATGTAGCTGGTAATTTTTTAGATAGCTACATACCTGATTGCGCGAACTGAGCTGATGACATTTTTGAGTTTTACTTTTAAACTTCCTTTGTAAAAAATAGATTCTTCTTTCAGTAAAACCAATTTTAAATAATATCGCAGTTTTAATAATTAGGATAATCTTAAAAAGAAAGTTAACTTTGATTTCGAGGAATTTTATATTCTTATTCAAATCAAACAAATTTTACTTATTAATAAGTAAAATTTTATTTTAGTATTAACCTTTAAATTAAATGAAATGAGATTAAAGAATGTTTTTGGAATGTTGTTAATTATTTCTTTAACAATGGCAGCACTAAGTAGTCAGGCACAGTTAAACAAACTGAAAAAAGCTGTGACCAAAGAAATAAAGCAAAAAACAACGGAAGTACCTACAGATGATAAAGATGCAGCCAGAAAATTGGAAGAGTGTAAGCGTCATTATGATTTTTTTGATGAAAAAGAGGCAAATATTCATCGTAGAATTAGTGAAAATAAGCCAGAATCTGCAGAAATGAGTTTACAAGCATATTATAACAGAATAGAAAAACTTAGAGAAGCATTATGCCCAAATGTTAAGAAGTATGAGGAAAGAGCACTTGAACTTGAAGCTTTAATAAAACAAGCTCATAGAGATATTGAATGTGGAGCAATAATGAATGATATAGAAGTTAAGGATATGGCTGTTAGAAGTCAAATTGCACAAGGAGTTCCATCGGCAAAATACTTTGGATATGATATTGAAGCTCTTGAAAATGCTGTTAATGAACATAAAGGTTCTGGTTGTTTTGATGTAGAGCCATATTATGCTAAAATTAGCGAATATAAAAGAACTGCTGAAGCTGCTGCTATTAGTGAAGATCCAATGTCGCATTTATCTAAGGCTATTTATAATGGAGATAAAGAACAAATAGATGTGGCTCTTAATAATGGTTTAGGAATAAATGATTTTAATGAGCATGGTAATTGTCCACTGTTTATTGCAGTTCAGTCTGGGAAAAATGAGATGGTTGAGTATATTTTATCAAAAGGGGCAGATATTAATATTAAAAATGAAAATGGGAGAGTTGCTTTTGATTACGGATCTGAAAACTATATTGAAATGAGGAGATTACTTCTTAGTAAAGGAGCTGATCCATCACTTGTAAATATTAGTTCATTAATATATAGATTAGTAGAAAATGATGAAGCAGAATTTATAAAAGAGTTAGATAATCATCCAAAAATTAAGTTTACTCCGGAAGATTATTTTTCCTGTTACTTGAAAGCAGAAAATGGAACAGAAACAGAAAAGTACTTTGCAGAAAAAGTAAAAGGATCTAATTATGGTAGAACTTTTAATGACTTAGAAGCAGGAATGAAGGATGCAGCTTTGGAAGCAGAAATTTTACCAGTTATTATTAAGGAAACGGAAACTGAATATAGTAAGGTTAAGATTAAAAGTTCTGAATGGGAAACAGTTCGCCATCCAATTAGTGGAGTTATTACAGCTCGAAAAATTGCTGTTTATGCAAACAAACAAACGAATGATGGTGTTTGCGTTGCTAATGTTATGATTATAAAGCAATTTTATAATGGAGAATCTTACGGAAAGTCCTTATATAATGGATTTACAGAAACAGTAGTTCTTGATTGTAATTAATAGAATTAACTAAGAAATCTATTTGAGTTTTTAACTTTAAATAGAACAAATAAAAAAAGCTGGTAGATATAAATATTTACTAGCTTTTTTATTTTTTTAGTATAAAGAAGGTTTTCACTTAAATCCCATTTTGAAGCGATTTTTAACTTTTTCATTATATTTTTTTACTATAGGAACCCCTGCTCACGCAGACAATATGTCCGCGCGAACTGAGTTAAATCTGAAATCGGAGACTTATTCAGCTACATTTATTTTCTCTAATTTTTTATGAATTTCTGGTATTGCCAGTATAGCAGCACTTCCATACCACTCATGTAGTTCCATTACCAAACTTCCTTTTTGAATAGCAGGGTCGGTTTCGGTAAGTTGTTTTGCTTCTTCTATGGAGCTTACATCAAATACATAAATTCCACGTAAATCGCCATCATCGAAAAATGGACCAGCTAAAACTAATTTTCCTTCTTGTGCTAATCGATTAATATTTTCTAAATGAGCTTTTTGAAGTTGAGCCCGTTCCAGTGAATCTTTACTTTTGTTTGGACCACTTTTTAAGAAAGCAATTACATATTTTCTCATTCCGTATTGATCAGCACCATATTTTTGAGCTAAAACAGAATCATAAATAGGAGTTGTTTTCAGTGAGTCTTGATTGGGATTCTTATCTGTATTTAAACAAGAGCTAATAAGAAGTGTTGTTAACACGAAAGTTAATAGTTTTTTCATTATTTACTTTTTATAATTAAACAGTAAAAAGCAAGTTATGTTTTGTTTATTTAAATTTCAAGGTTATTTATTCTTGTAAAAATAATTTCACATTTAGTATCAGGTAAGAATTCGATGTTTAATTGTGTATTATCATTTTTAATCTGTATAAAATCTCCTTTATTTACTAGATATTCTTCATTTTGAAGTTTTATTTTAAGTTTTCCTTCATATATGTAAAGTCCAATATATTCAGCAGATTCTTGAATGATTAGCTGATCTTGAAAAGATTTTGCCAGGATTTCTCCCTGTAAGTTTCCCGTAGTCATTAAGTTAAAATCAGTGGCTTTACCAAGGCTTTTTGTATCCCAATCTCCCATAAATTCATCCTGTTCAAACTTCTTTAGTATCTTAGAATGGTGATTTTTGTGTTCAATTTTAATTTCTCCATCCAAAATCATTAGTTTTCTTTTAATTCCTGGAAGTTTTGTGAATACAGATTCATTAGCTTCTACTGTTGCTGTGCTAATTCTGAATAAAAAGTTTCTATCTTGGTACGAAGCATTCTCAGGATAAATAGCAAGCTGAGTAGTTGTTCCACCCGACCATTGTTTGGTTTCTAAATCCGAAACTTTAATATGTTCTATTCGCATAATCTAAAAATAAAAAATCAGGCAAACTTACTAAGAATGCCTGATTAAATGTATTTCTTATTTTATTATTTTTTGATAATATTTCTAAAAATAAACCATATTATTGATGATACAAGTAATAATGTAAATCCATACAATGGAGTTAAAAGAGAAACCATTAAACCACCAGCAATTAAAGCTGGAGAAATATCGCCTGCTGCATAAATAGCATTTAATGCACCAAATAAACCTATTATTTGACCAAAAACCCCAAAAAGAAAAGTAAAGCTTCCTATAAATAGTATTGCTTCATTTGTTTTTTTAAGTTTTATACTCTGTTTGTCATTACTGTAGATGATAAGAAATCGGATTGCTAAAATAATTACTGCAATCCACATAATATAAATTGCAGACATAAATGCAGGTCCACCTTCGAATAAATGTTTTAGTAACATAATTTTTTGTTTTAAGTTAATACTACTTCAATATTAATGTGTATTAACATGATCTAAAAAATAATTATGTGAAGGAATAATTTCTATTCATCAATAACAAAATTAACAATCTTAATAACAAAAAAGCCGTTTAGGGTTTTAAAACTGTAATTAGTATAAATTCATTATTATCATTTTATAAAAATGATAATAAAGCTTTATATTTGAATTTATGGATAATCTGGAGAGATTTAATTTTCTATTAAAACACAATAACTGGCTAGTAAAATCAATTTTTTGGTTAATTGCCGGATTGCTTTTATTTTTTCTCTTTACTAACAATTCATATGATTTGAGTATAAGAATTGTATTGGTTTCTATTTTAATACTAATGAGTATCGCTGCATCTTACTTTATAAATAACTTTTTAATATACAGGTATTTATTTAAAGGTAAAGTTGTAAAGTTTATTTATTTTTTGATCTACACGATTGTAATTTCTTTTTGGATTAATCTTCTGTCATTATTTATTATTCTGGTTTATACAGGTTTTTATAGGCCAATGGTGCTTATACCGCAACCATCAGAGATTTTAATATTATTATCAGGTAATTATTTAATTATATTATTATCAGCAATATTTCATTTTATAAAGGAATCTTATAAACGTTTAGTGGAGAAAAATAATCTCGAAAAACAAAAACAACTAACAGAAATAAAGTTAAAAGAAGCAAATCTTAAATTATTACAAGGTCAGATTCATCCACATTTCTTGTTTAATATGTTGAATAATTTATATGGTTTGGTAGATGTAAGTGTTGATAATTCAAGAGCTGTAATAATGAAACTATCAGAATTACTAGATTATATGTTATATGAATGTGATAAACCATTTATAGATATAGAAAAGGAGATTAAGTTTATTGAAAATTATATTGAATTAGAGCGTATTAGACATGATGAAAATTTTAATGTTGCTTTAAATTATCCTAAGTTAAATGAGATTTTTATTGCTCCTTTAATTTTATTTCCATTTGTGGAGAATGCATTTAAACATGGTTTTAATGAACCAGAAAAGAGTTTTATTGATATAAATGTTAAACAAACAGGCGATAATTTAAGATTTGAGATAACTAATAGTCTGGTAGAACAAAAAACTGATAAATATCTAAAGCAAGAAGGAAAAGGAATAGGTTTGCGAAATATTAAGGAAAGATTAGATTTAATCTATAAAGATAAATATGAGTTAAATACTTATGAAAATATAGATGAGTATAAAGTAATATTGAATTTAAAATTAGATGAATCAAGCGAATAAATATACATGTATTATTATTGATGACGAACCTATTGCAATTAAGGTTATTAAGGAACATCTCGAGAAGATCGATAATATTCAATGTGTTGATACTTTTACGAAAGCATTAAGTGCTATTGAATTATTAAATAGTGAAAAGATTGATTTAATTTTTTTAGATATTAACATGCCTGGTATATCTGGTATTGAGTTTTTAAAATCATTACCGAATCCACCAAAAGTTATTTTTACAACTGCTTATCGAAATTTTGCTGTTGATGCTTTTGAATTAGACGCAATTGATTATTTAGTAAAACCCATTTCCTTTGAAAGATTTTTAAAGTCTGTAAATAAATTTTTAGTATTATCTGGACCAAAACAAAGTGCAGATAGTCAGCAGGAAAACTTTAAAGATTATATTATTCTGAAAGCAGACAAAAAGAATCACAAAATTAAGTTTAAAGATATTTTATTTATAGAAAGTTTAGATAATTACATAAAAGTTCATACAGCAGAAAGTTCAATTTTATGTTACGAAAGCTTAACGAATTTATTAAATGAACTTACAAATGATTTTATTAGAATACATCGCTCATTTATTGTAAACATTAATAAGATAGAAGTATTCACTTCTAGTTTTATTGAAATATCAGGACGTAAATTTACAATTGGCAGAAATTATAGAGATAAAGTTATCGAAAATCTCAATTGATATTAGCTTGATTATTTTGTAACTTACCTAAGTATTTTAAGCGTAACAGGTTGTATTTCCTTCTAGCTTCTCTCATTTGTTATTGAATAATAACATATGCATGATAATATAATCATTTAAGATTGGGGGTTGTTATGCCACTAAAAAAAGTAAAAGATTATTTAGATACTAATAATATCAAATACGTTATTATTAGCCATTCACCTGCTTATACTGCAATGGAAGTAGCAGAGTCAGCTCATATCCCCGGGAATGAGCTTGCAAAAACAGTGATGGTAAAAATTGATGGAAGTATGACAATGATTGTCTTACCTTCTTCATTTAGAATTGATTTTAATCTTTTAAAGGAACTAACAGGTGCAAGGAAGATTGAATTAGCTCCTGAAAAAGAATTTAAAAGTATTTTTCCTCACTGTGAAGTTGGAGCTATGCCACCTTTCGGGAATCTTTTTAATTTAGGTGTTTATGTTACTGAAAGCTTAACGCATGATAAAGAAATAGCTTTCCCAGCAGGATCTCATAACGAGTTAATTAAAATGGATTATAATGATTTTAAAAACTTAGTAAAACCAAAGGTTCTTAAAATCTCAATACATGTGTGAGATTAATATTTAAGTTTTAAAGATGCTGTCAACAAAGAATTAAAAGAGTCATTGCGAACCTGCCTGTCGGCAGACAGGTGAAATGAAGCAATCTAATT
>CAZPMA010000139.1:0-6555 GCA_964587535.1 uncultured Bacteroidales bacterium | reverse complement strand
ACATTGATGAGTTATCTTATGTTTTTGCGGGCTTAATTTCTGTTACTTCTAAGACAGAACTGGATTGTTATGGTGATTCGGATGGATTTATTGATTTAAATATTACAGGTGCGGGTGTTCAGCCATACAACTACAATTGGAGTAATGGTGCTACTACACAAGATATTGTGGGCCTATCAATTGATGATTATAGTGTAACAGTTACCGATGCAAATGAATGTTCTTTTAGTATTTTAAATACATCAATTACTCAACCAGATCAGTTAGCTGCGGTAGCAGAAATTGATAATGAGCCTTTATGTAATGGAGGACAGGATGGCTCGGTTACAGTATTAAGAAATGGAGGGACTGTGCCATATACATATAAATGGAATGATCCTGGTAATCAAACATCTCAAACTGCTGATGCATTATATGCAGGATATTATACCGTGACAGTTACCGATTATAATGGTTGTAAAGTTATATCAAGCGTAAACCTCACAGAACCTGAAATAATCTCCATCTTAAACGAAAGCTCAACCGATGTTTCTGAAGAAGGTGCCACCGATGGAACAATTACTGTTATTGCAACAGGAGGAACAAATCCATTGGAATATAATCTAACACCCGGAGATATTACAAATGGCACAGGAATTTTTAACGGATTAGCTGAAGGAAATTATCTTGTAAGTGTAACAGATTTATATGATTGTGAACCAGCAATATCAAATACAATTGTGGTTGGAGTTGCTAATGCAATTAATAGTTTACAATCTGAAGATGTGATTAAAATTTATCCAAACCCTACATCATCTAAGATTACCGTTAAAATAAATTTGGATAATATTAAAAACCTTAAAATTGAAATTTTAAATGTTGCTGGCGAAGTGATTGAAAATAGGTATATATTTAATAATGATAATGTAATTGAAGAATTTGATTTATCTGATTACTCAAAAGGAATATATTTTCTTAAAGTATCAAGTGAAAAATTAAATTATACTGACAAAATTGTATTACAATAATAAAATAATTTCTTAATAAAACGAGTCTCAGGATAAGAGGCTCGTTTTTATTTTATATAAGGGGTAAAATTAATTTGTTGCCTTTACAATAGATATTTATATTTGTTTACGAAAAAAACTAAATAAAATGAATGTACTTCTATTAGGATCAGGAGGAAGAGAGCATGCTTTAGCCTGGAAAATAAATCAAAGTAAAAAGATAAGTAAATTGTATATAGCACCCGGAAATGCCGGCACAGCATCTTTAGGAGAGAATATTAATATAAATAATGCAGATTTTAAGGAGATTAAAGATTTTGTAGTCAAATATCATATTAATTTAGTCGTGGTTGGTCCAGAACAGCCATTAGTTGATGGTGTAGTAGATTACTTCTTAAATGATAAGGTTTTAAAAGAGATTCCATTAATAGGACCGGTAAAAGCAGGAGCAAGACTAGAAGGGAGTAAAGATTTTGCTAAAGACTTTATGATGAAATATAACATTCCTACTGCTAGATATAAATCTTTTAAAAAGGAAAGCTTAGTTGAAGGAAATGCGTTTTTAGAAAGTTTAGAAAGCCCATATGTATTAAAGGCAGATGGTTTAGCAGCTGGGAAAGGGGTGCTGATTCTGGATGATCTTGAAGATGCAAAGAAATCACTTGAAGAAATGCTTCAGGGGCAATTTGGTGAAGCTAGCAATACAGTGGTTATTGAAGAATTTTTAGATGGAATAGAATTATCAGTATTTGTGTTAACCGATGGCAATGCATATAAAATACTCCCCGAAGCAAAAGATTATAAAAGAATAGGAGAAGGTGACACTGGATTAAATACAGGAGGAATGGGAGCTATCTCACCTGTTCCTTTTGCCGATAAGGAATTTATGGATAAAATTGAAAAACGCATTATTAAACCAACAATTCAAGGACTTAAATGTGAAAACATTAATTACAAAGGTTTTATATTTTTAGGATTAATCAAAGTTAAAGAGGATCCATTTGTAATTGAATATAACGTAAGAATGGGCGATCCAGAGACAGAAGCTGTTATACCGAGAATAAAAACAGATATTCTTGAACTGTTTACCAATGTAGCAAATGAAACACTTGATCAGGTTGAATTAGAAGTTGACAATAGGGCTTGTGCAACAGTAATGCTTGTTTCAGATGGATATCCTGGAGTATATGAAAAAGGGAAAACCATAAATAACTTAAGTAATATTAATGATTCAATTCTTTTTCATGCTGGAACACAAATAGTAAACGATCAAGTAGTTACAAATGGGGGGCGTGTTTTAGCTATATCATCATATGGAAGAGACTTTAAGGAAGCCTTATCAAATAGTTATCGAAATGCAGAGCTTATTGAATACAAAGGAAAATATTATAGAACTGATATTGGTTTTGATTTAAATTAATGAATATGATAGCAAGAACTATTAAAAGCAATCAACCTATTGCGTTTGTTATTACAGTATTAATAGGTGTTGGATTGTGGATATATACTTTTATTGAGCCGGTTCAGATGGCACTGCCTTCTGATAAGATTCAGATGCCTTTGTATATAATTTTTAGTGGTTTTATGAATATAAAATCTTTATTTTCAACATTACTTACATTAATATTATTATTTATTCAATCATTATTATTAGTACAGTTCAATAAAAAGTATATTTTAATTAATTATAGAACTTATCTTCCTGCTTTTTTTTATATTTTAATCGCAAGTAGTTTCGTTCAATTACAAAGATTTAATCCGGTAATTATCGGTAATTTCTTTGTATTTTTTGTTGTTGATTATATATATGGCACCTATCGATCAGATTATGCTTTAAACAGGCTCTATTTGGCCGGTTTCTTTATTGCAATAGCATCATTGTTTTGGGCTCCTTTTGCAGTGTTTTTTATAGTAATTTGGATTTCATTAACAGTGTTAAGACCATTTATTGGAAGAGAGTGGGTAGTTAGTTTATTAGGTTTATGCACGCCTTATCTGTTTATTACAATTTATTATTTTGTATTCGATGAAAATAATTTAAATGTATTTATGCAGAATGTATTATCTAATTTTGAATTGATAAAACAATTTAATCACTTGCATTTTTCTTACTATATTTTTTATGGCTTATTAGCTTTTATTATAATTATTGCAAGTTTTAATATCGCAGGTAATATTCAAAAAAAGAAGATTAGGACTAGAAAGTTTTATTTAATAAACTGGTGGTTATTTGTAGTAGGAATTATCGTATTTATTTTATTTAAAAATGTAAAATATGAAATAATTTATTTTTTATCAATTCCAATGTCTTTCCTTTTAACAGATTATCTTTATTCAATAAGAAGAAATTGGGTTGTCAACCTTATTATTGTTTTTTTAATTGCATCAATTGTATATATACAAATATTAGCACATTAATTAATGTGCTATTATCTTAATATAAATGAAATATAATTTTACAGTTTTTTAACAAATGAAAGCAGCGCAACAGCCAGTCCTTGTTCACCTTCTTTAAATGAAATTAAAATGTGATATACACCTGTTGTTGTGCATTTAAACTTTACTTTAGGGTAGCTTTGTCCAGTTGCAACAACATAGTTTGTAGCTAAAAGTCTATTATTATCATATAATTGAAAAATAGCTTGTCCTGAGTAATCTTGTGAATTACAAATAGAAAATAAATATTCGGTATTTTTGCTAAGAACGAATGAATATCTTGCCGTAGGAGGTTCTTCTCCCGGCTTTGCTGCATCAAGTTTTACTTGAAAATCTTTTAAATATGTAGCATCTCCTGTTACCATGCCACAAATATCAACAAGTTCCTGCCCAGATTGAGCAAAAAGCTTATTGCTATTACTACCAATTAGAAATATTGCAAATAAGGTAATTATAAAATATATGTTTCTCATATTTACAATTGTATTATTTTATTTCGAACTTCAGCAACTTTATCAATTATTTTAAACATAGTTTCATTGGTAATATCAATAAATTGCTTATCGTTTTGTTTAAATGTTACAACTCCGTCTACAACCATTGTTTCAGGCTCACCCTTTTCAACTGTAATTGTTACTTCTCTATATAGATCCTGAATTTCAGTAATATCATTAATAAGAACTTTAAATTTTGGATCTCTCTCATAATTTTTTAACAATAACATTAAGTTGCTAAGTATTATTTTTTGTTCTCCAATTTTTTCTGAAAGTTCTGCGTTTGGAGATTCTCTCACTACTTCTCCAAGTAAATACATACTTTCAACCCAAATACCAGCAACCATCAAAGAACTTAAACTACTTCTATTGTTCTCTCGCAAATATCGGTCCATTTGATTAAAATTCTGGACAGAAATATACATTAAAGAGTCAAGGTTCTGATTATTAGTTGCTAATCTTTTTAAAGTTGTAAAATCAAAAAACTGACCAACTCTAATTCCATCAGCTAAAGTTTTAATTGTTGAGATATAATCAATTACCGAACCTGTTTTGTTATACATGTTTTGATAACCAAGGTCGGCAGCAAAGATACCAAGACCCAGGGCTTTCTTAAAGCTAGTATTATAGTTGTCTACATAATCGGTAGTTGCTAAGTATTCTTTTGAATAAGGTACTCCTACAGCTTTAAGTAAGGCAGCGATTTCTACTGGTGAAGATATATTCTGGACAATATCTTTCATTGCTTCATCAGAAATTTCATATTCTCCTTCATAAATTACTGAATCTGGAATCTCAAATTCATCATTATAATTATTGTCTTTTGGTTTATCTGAACCACATGCTGCAAAAATCAATAATGTTATTAGTATGTAAATCAAACGTTTGCTCATATTCAATATGGTTGATTTTCAGTTATAGTACAAATTTAACATATCTTATAAAGATAAAAAAATATTCCTTATTTCGAAATTTTATTTTTCCAACTTTATTTTTTTAGGTAAAACAAGAAATTTCTTAAAAATACCAGGCAGTCTAATTTTTTCTGATAAGTCAAGCAATTTCTTAAGAGCTTCATAATATAGAGTAATATACAAAAATGTTGTCATTACCCAAATAAAAATTAGGTTAAACCAGAAGGTATCATGAAATTTTCCAGCAAAATACTTTCTTGGCGCATAAAAATGTGATCTAAAATTAAAATAGCCTTCTATATCCGGATCTCTATAAATGGGATCAATTTGTTGTACTAGTTCATCCTTATATTGAATAATCTTATTTTTCTCGAAGACTTTCTTAACTTGATCTTCGACACTTTCGTTATGATAAGCGTCTCTTTTAGCATTATAAAGTCTGGGATTCTTATCCATTAAATAATTTATAATGTTGTTCTTTTCATTATTGGCTTTTTTGAAAATCAGCCTGTAATGTTTGTAAAGCTTTTCTAAAAAATCACTTGCATTGTATAAAACCAGCTCATTAAACTTGGTTGTATCAAGTTGATGTCCTGATTCAAATGCAATTCCGGTTCTTATTTCTTCTTTGGAAAGCTCTACTTTCAAAAGTCTTAGATCATCGGTTATTGTTTGCTTAACTTTTGGATCTGTTTCAAATTTCCACCAGTTTTCTTCTATATAAGTAATTCTTTTTTCAAGTTCTGGTAAGTAATAAACATTTTTAAAGTCGGCGTTACTTTCACGCTTCTCTATATCGTAAAATGTCTTTTCAAATTCGTTATTCTTAAACTGGTTAACCATTAATGCTTCAAACGACCATTTTGTAGGCATAAATTCAGCAATTAATGGTACCTTCTTTACACTACCAACAGCCCTGTTCATTTTGTCGAATGGAAACATGGCTCCACTTAAGATCATCATTGGGATCATTAAAAGTGGGATTAAAATATATATTGTAACAGCAGAGTTAAATGATGCAGATACATTTAAACCAAGCATATTTGCAAATGCTGCAGTTGTAAATAATGCAAACCAGTATTCAAATGCCATACCTTTAATTCCAAGAATATTGTTAGCTATAAGGACAAATAAAATAGCTTGAATTGCTGATATTGCAAAAAGGATAAATATTTTTGAAACTAAATAACTAGACCTGCTTAAATTTAAGAAAGCTTCTCTTTTTAAAATTTTCCGATCTCTGAATATTTCTTCGGCGCTTACTGTTAATCCTAAGAATAGTGCAACAATAAGCCCCATAAAAATGTAAATATGAATATTCTCATTTTCTCGGAATATATAAACTTTTGAATTTGGATCGGCGATATATCTAATTATATATGAAAGAATAAAACCTAAAATAGGTGCTTCTAAAAGATTTAATGCAATATATTGTGTATTACTTATTTTAGAAAGAAAATCTCTTATTGTATAAATTCTTAATTGTCTTATCCAGGAAGGGATGCTTAAAGTTGAAGGTGGTTCTTCTTTTATTTCTTCGACTTCTTCTAGTTTTATATTTTCCCTAAAATTTTCTTCCCATTTGGGTGGTGAAATTTTTCTTTTTGGGGTGTATTTACCATACTCATCAACGACCTTAGCTTCGATAATGTTGAAAATAAGCTCCGGATTTACGTTACCACAGGTAGGACATTCTCCAACATCACTATTAATTTGAGCATCTAA
>CAZPMA010000138.1:0-6580 GCA_964587535.1 uncultured Bacteroidales bacterium | reverse complement strand
ATTAGCAAACTACAAAATTCAAATTGATAAAATAAAAGCAACAGTTGGACCAACTGTAACTTTATATGAAATTATACCTGCTCCAGGTGTTAGAATTTCAAAAATTAAAAACCTGGAAGATGATATTGCATTAAGTCTGGCTGCTTTAGGAATTAGAATTATTGCTCCAATTCCTGGGCGAGGTACAATTGGCATTGAAGTTCCGAATCAAAAACCGGAAATAGTATCAATGAGATCTATTTTAGAATCAAAAGTATTTAGCGACACAAAATATGAGCTTGCCATAGGTCTTGGAAAAACCATTTCCAATGATACTTTTGTGATTGATCTTGCAAAGATGCCACACTTATTAGTTGCAGGTGCTACAGGACAAGGTAAATCGGTTGGATTAAATGCTATTATTGCATCTCTGTTATATAAAAAACATCCATCGCAATTAAAATTTGTAATGGTTGATCCCAAAAAAGTAGAATTAACTCTTTATAATAAAATTGAAAAACATTACCTGGCTATGATGCCAGATTCTGAAGAATCAATTATTACCGACACTCAAAAAGTAGTTAACACCTTAAATTCACTTTGTGTTGAAATGGATCATCGTTATGACTTGTTAAAAGCAGCACATGTCAGGAATATAAAAGAGTATAATGCTAAATTCATTGCACGTAAGTTAAATCCTGAAAAAGGACATAAATATTTACCATATATTGTGGTTATAGTTGATGAGTTTGCAGACTTAATTATGACTGCTGGGAAAGAAATTGAAGCACCTATAGCGCGTTTAGCTCAATTAGCCAGAGCGATTGGTATTCACTTGATAATAGCTACTCAACGTCCATCAACAAATATCATTACAGGAACAATTAAAGCAAATTTCCCGGCACGTATTGCTTTTAGAGTATCATCAATGATCGACTCAAGGACAATTTTAGATAGCCCTGGAGCAAATCAACTAATTGGTCGCGGTGATATGCTTGTATCAACAGGAGGAGACTTAGTTCGTTTACAATGTGCATTTATTGATACACCGGAATTAGATAAAATTACTGATTATATTGGAACTCAGCAAGGTTATCCTACAGCATTTATGCTCCCGGAATATTCTCCTGAAGGCTATGACGAAATTGGCGAAATTGACTTTTCCAAACGTGATGCTATGTTCGAAGACGCTGCACGTCTGGTTGTTCGACATCAGCAAGGATCTACTTCATTAATTCAAAGGAAATTCTCTATTGGTTATAACCGGGCTGGAAGGATTATTGATCAACTTGAAGCAGCTAATATTGTTGGCCCATTTGAAGGAAGTAAAGCCCGCCAGGTATTATTTGCTGACGAATATTCTTTGGAACAGTATTTGAACGAATTTCTTAACAATAATTAAATCAAATTAAGAAATGAAGAACTTACTATTAGTCTTTTTTTTACTATCATTTGTTGGCACAATTAATGGACAAAAAGATCCTGAAGCAGAAAAGATATTAAAAGAATTGTCTGAAAAAACAAAATCGTATAGTACAATACAAGCCGATATTACGATTGATTTTAAGAACATTAAGGAAAATATTCAAAATACATCGAAGGGAACATTAATTATGAAAGGCAATAAGTACCATATAGATTTTATGGGTACTGTTTCTTTCTTTGATGGGAAAACACTTTGGAACTATATTGAAGAAGTAAATGAAGTTAATATTACCGAACCAAGTTCCGAAGATGAAGATATATTTAGTAATCCTAAAAAATTATTTACAATTTATGAAACCGGATTTAAATATAAACTTGTAAATACATTTAAAAATGAATCGGGCAATGGGGTAATTATAGATTTATATCCAGAAGATTTTGATGAAGAATATTCAAGAATTCGCCTTGATATTAATACAAGTGAAAATACAATAACTTCAGCAACTATATTTGGTAAAGATGGTTCGCATTATATTATTTCATTGAATAATTACAAAATAAATAAAACTGTAAAAGACAGTTATTTCTTTTTTGATGAAAATAAATATAAAGATGTTGAAATTATTGATATGAGATTTTAAGAAAACAGCCTTTTAGGCTGTTTTCATATTTTATTTCTTTTCCGGATATTTTATTCTCGCATGATAAATATTCCTTAATTTATCCTTAAAAACAGTTTTAATTAATGTAATATCTTTAAAGTTAATGTCCACATTATCAAACTGTCCTTCATTCATTTGATCATTTATAATATTTTCTACTAAATTACTTATAGTTTCTTCGTCAACACTTGATAAGCTTCTGGAAGCAGCTTCAACTGAATCGGCCATCATTAAAACAGCCGTTTCTTTCGAGTATGGTTTTGGCCCAGGGTAAGTAAACATGTTAACATCTACTTCTTTTTCCGGGAATTTTTTAATGTAAGACCTGTAAAAATATTGAACCTTTGTTGTTCCATGGTGTGTTCTTATAAAATCGATTAATTTTTCAGGTAAAGCATGTTTTTTTGCCATCTCAACACCATCATTTACATGACTGATAATTATTCTCGCACTTTCATCAAACTCATGTGTGTCATGGGGATTAAAACCTGTTCGTTGATTTTCTATAAAATAAATTGGATTATTCATTTTTCCGATATCATGATATAATGCTCCTGTCCTTACCAAAAGTGGATTCCCTCCTATTTTATAAATTGCTTCCTCCGCTAAATTAGCAACCTGCATTGAATGTTGAAAAGTTCCTGGTGCTTTTTCGGCAAGATTTCTCAGTAATTTTTGGTTCGTATCCGCTAATTCCATTAAAGTTAAATCAGATAAGAAACCAAATATTTTTTCAAAAATGTAGATTAAGGGGTAAGCCAATAATACCAAACTACCATTTATAGCAAAATAGACAAAATTATTAAGTTCAATTCCAGAGAAGTTTCCTTCCTGAGTAATTGCTAATCCAAAATACACAAAGCTGTAACTAAGAAATACTAATCCTGCTGATAAAAATAATTTACTCCTGCGGTATAAGTTTGTTAAACTAAATATTGCTACAATCCCTGCGATAAAGCTTAAGAATACAAATTCAAAGCCATTTGGGGCAATAAACCCAACAAGCATAACTGTAACAATATGAATAAATAATGCTAATCGGGCATCATAAAATGTTTTTATTATTATTGGAATTAAAGCAAAAGGAATTGCATACAAATAATTAATTCCAAATCTTGAAGCAATAACTAAAATTATTACTACCATTAATATGAAAGCCGTTTTTAAGCTATGTCTTAATATCTCACTTCTGAAATTCAATAAAAAAAGAAACAATACACCAATACATGCTAAAACAAATATTATTTGCCCCAATAATATAATATTGGAAGAATAATCAGTGCCTAATCTATTTTCGTATTCATATTTAAGCGACTCCAGAATTCTAAATAATTTTTCATTTATTATTTCGCCTTGAGTTATAATTTTTTCGCCAGATACAACTTTCCCTTTTGTTAGCGAAATTTTCAGCATATCCTGCTTAACAGTTTCAGATGTGTTTTGATCGTAAAACAAATTAGGATTTATAAACTCATATAAATTTATTCCTTTAAAATAATCAGGGTACTTTAAGATTCTGCTATTGCTATCCAAATATTCAGAAACAGATTTTGTAACAAACTCATATGCACTTTTCTGAGTATAAATTTCATCTCTAGTATAATTCTCAGCGACTTTATCTTTTAAAATAATAATTTGATCATATTCTGCCAATTCTTCAACAGAGCCATTCAAATCAATAATCCCTATCCCATATATTCCCTTAAGGATTTTAAGAGCTTCATTTTTAAATTTTTGAGAATTCTTTATAAAATTTTGTTTTCTGTACTGCGATAAAGCTGCATTCTCTGCTTCTTTTTTATTAATAAAATCTTGTTCTTTTGATGCATAATAATTAAGAAATTTTCTTTCTTGTATAATAAATATTGCACTATCGTATTTAAAATATGGGTAAAAAGACTGTAAAATACTATCCTGCTCATCTTGAAGTTGCTTATCGCTTTTATATATGGAAAAATCAAAAGGAGCTATTAAATTTTCATGCATCCATGGACGTCCTTTTTGAAATTCATATCTAAACTTGCCTTCTCTAGGAAAAATATATACAATAATGGCAATGGTTAACAAGAATAAAAATGCCCGAAATATATTCTTGTAATTTTCTTTTAAAAACTTGAAAAATCGCTTCATGTTAATGAATTTAGTCTAATACAAATGTAAAAATTTTCAACAACAAAACCTGCCAATCAATTTATCTTTAAACAGCATAAAAGATTTATTGTTCTCTTTTCATTATTTTCTTTAACTCAACAGTGTTTTTGGATAGTAATTTGTATTTTTATACAAATAAAATTTAAAACAACTATATGTTTGGCATATCTGAAATAGCAACTATTCCCTTAAGAAAAGAACCCACAGAAAAAAGCGAAATGCTTAGCCAATTACTTTTTGGTGATCGATTTACAATACTTGAACAAAACTCTGAATGGTCTTTTATAAAATTATTGTCAGATAATTACGAGGGGTGGATTAATTCAAAAAGCATTACTTACATTGACAAATATTACTTTGAAAATATTAATGATAGCAAAATAATTATAACTAACAGATTATTTACCAAAGTAAAAAGTAAACATAATCAGGAATCAATTTTATTACCTTTTGGAAGTTCATTACCCAATTTTAATGATACCGAAAATTCCTTTAAAATATTAAACAATACATACAGTCTTGAAGACAAATATATTCTAAGTGATAATATTACAGAATTATGTAAACAATTTATTAATGCTCCCTATCTATGGGGTGGTAAAAATCCATTTGGGATTGACTGTTCAGGTTTTACGCAAATTATATATAAATCAATTGGTATAGATATCCCAAGAGACTCTAACGAACAGGTTAATTTAGGACAAAATATAAATTTTATTTCAGATACAAGAACAGGTGATTTAGCATTTTTTGATAATGAAGAAGGTTTAATAACGCATGTGGGAATTATTTTAACTAAAAATGAAATTATGCACGCATCTGTAAAAGTTAGAATAGACAAACTAGATCAGCAGGGAATTTACAATTCAGAATTAAAAAAATACACACATAAATTAAGAGTAATAAAACGTTTAATATAATAATATGGGTAAATTATATATTCTAGTATTTGTTGTTGCCTTGATAATTGTTATTTATGTTATTAACAATAGAATACAACAAAAAGAAAAAGAAAAACATTTAACAGATGACGAGTAAACAATGATTTATACCTATGCATATCCCAGGCCATCTGTTACAGTTGATATGATTGTAATACATAACAGTAATAATAAAAATCATATATTATTAATAGAAAGGAAAAATGAGCCTTTTAAAGACTGTTGGGCATTACCGGGTGGTTTTATTGATATTGATGAAGAAATTGAAGCTGCTGCGTACAGAGAATTAAAAGAAGAAACATCTATTGAAAATATACAGCTAAGTCAGTATAAAACATTTGGAAAAGTAGGAAGAGACCCCAGAGGAAGAACAATTTCTATTCTTTTTTATGGTTATTTAAAAGACTTAAACCAAAAAATACAAGCCGGAGATGATGCAAAAAAAGCCAAATGGTTTCCTATGGACAATCTACCTGCTTTAGCATTCGACCACTTAGAAATAATTAAAGAATTTGCTCAAACCCAATAAAAAAAAGCTTCAATTCCGATAGCAACCGGCAGAAGCTTTTTATTTTATATAACTTTTTATAATTAAATAATCATTCCTGCAGCAACTGTATTATTTGTTGCTTCATCAATTAAAATTACACTACCCATTTTTCTATTCTTTCTGTATGAATCGTAATTTAATGGTTTTGTAGTTTTAATAATAATTTTAGCGATATCATTTAATCCGATCGTTTTATTGTCTTCGGTATGTTCTAAGGTATTAACGTCAATTTTGTATTTTACATCACGAACCACGCATCTCAAGTCGTTTGTGGTGTGTTTAATAGTATACTTACCCCCTAAAACCATTGGTTTTTCATGAAACCAACAAATCATCATTTCAATATCCTGACTTGTTTCTGGTAATCCATTATCTTTAATGATTAAATCGCCACGACTAATATCAATATCATCTTTTAATGTAATTGTAACTGATTGCGGAGCAAATGCTTCTTCTAACTCTCCTTCAAATACATCAATAGATTTAATAGAAGATGTTAATCCTGAAGGTAAAACTTTAACTTTATCTCCTTTATGAAATACACCACCTTCAATTCTACCAGCATATCCCCTATAATCATGATATTCTTCTTTCATTGGGCGAATAACATACTGAACAGGGAATCTTGTATCTGAATAATTTAAGTCGCTAGCAATATGTATATTTTCAAGCAAATACATTAAAGTTGGTCCATCGTACCAATCCATATTATTAGAGCGATCAACCACATTGTCACCTAACTTTGCACTAATAGGCACAAAACGGATATCATGTACATCAAGTTTAGTTGCTATTTTATCAAATTCTGATTTAATCTCTTCAAATCTGTCTTCTTTGAAATCCACTAAATCCATTTTGTTTACACAAACAAT
>CAZPMA010000137.1:0-6706 GCA_964587535.1 uncultured Bacteroidales bacterium | reverse complement strand
AAAACAGTTGTATTACATGATTGTTGAAAGTTAAATTTCTTTTTTCATGATAAAAAAGAAAGAAAAAATCTAGGCAAAATGATGCTTCAACGCTCTCTAAATCAAGCTTAGAATTCCAGTTAAAATAGGCAAGCCCTTTTAACGGAATTCTACAGCTTCTTTTATTCACTCTTGCCCATGGCCCGCCATTTTGCCATGCCAACCATCAATCACATAGTTAATAACAATAAGAGCTTACAGATTTGGAAACAATAGAAAAAAAGATATAAATATCAAAGAAATAATGAGCGCAGGCCCGAAAAAACAGCGAGCCATGCGTAGGAGTGAATTACTAATGGCCAAAAAAATCAAAGAAGGGGCTTGTCCTACTTATTTAGATTTTTTAGTCATTGGTAAGAGCGGGTTGAAGCATCGTTTTTTCTTGATTCTTTGTTTCTTTCTCATCAAGGAGAAAGAAAGGTAAACAAACAAATATACATAAATAAACACTTCATATAAAAGATTAATATACATATATTATAAGCTAAGCCTGACGACTATGGCCAGCAATGCAAGCTCAAAAGATGCTCCATTGCTTTCTTACCAATCATTGAAATATTATGCAAAGTAAGATAAACTCCTTTTCAGATATTTCTCATGATTGTTAATTCACTCCAACCCACGGCTCGCCTTTTGAGCATTCCAACCCGCATTATATAAAAACCAAATAAAACATATTCTTATATAATTAAACATTAGCAGTTACTTTATTACTTTCAGGAATACAGAAGTATTAAGAAAATCAATTTAATCCCTTTAGGGTTTGGGCAAATAAATTGATTTTCTATTTTAACTTTAAAATCCAACTGTTAATAACAATATTATTCTATCGTAGAAAAATTAACTAATTTTATAAAACGAAACACAAATTAAGAATGTCTCAACTCACTATATATAAAGCTTCTGCAGGATCGGGTAAAACGTTTAGACTCACCAAAGAGTTTTTACACCTGATTTTTAAATATCCTAATAATTATCGTAGAATTCTGGCTGTAACTTTTACAAATAAAGCTACTTCCGAAATGAAAAGCAGGATTTTAAGTGAGTTAAATACATTGTCTAAAGGTTTAGAATCAAAATATAAAGAAGATCTTAAAAATCATTATCAATTAACAGATAGTGAAGTTCAGGCAAAAGCTCAAAAGATTTTAACGCTGCTCCTGCATGATTTTTCAAAGTTTTCGGTAAGTACTATCGACAAGTTCTTTCAGAAGATTATTCGATCGTTTACACGCGAAGTTGGCATTCAACCTGGTTACTCGATTGAACTAAATCAAGATGAAATATTAACCAAAGTGATTGATGAGCTTTTAATTGATTTAGACTCAAATCCTGAATTAAAAGACTGGTTATCGGAATTAGCTAATGATAAAATCGAACAAGGCAGTAAATGGGATTTTAAAGATGATATCCAGAAATTAGCCAAAGAAATATTTAAAGAAGAATTTAAAACATTTGATAAACAGCTCATTCAAAAAATGAGCGATAAAAGTTTCTTAAACAGCTACATCAAACGACTTCAGGAAATAAAAGCCAGTTTTGAAAATACCATGGAGAGTATTGCTGTTAAAGCATTAGATCAGATCAGAGAAAATGAACTCAGCACGGATGATTTTAAATGGGGAAAATCAAGTGTGCCCAATTATTTTAACAAGGTTTTAAATAAAGATTACGAGTTAAAAACAAGAACAATAAACGGTACAGAAGATTATAAAGAATGGTTCACTGAAAAAAGTGATAAAAAAGAAATTATTGAACAAACCTTAGATAATGGATTATTTTACTCTTTAAACGAAATTGTTGATTATTACCAAACCAATAAAACTCATTATTATTCATCAATTGAGATTTTAAAATATATTCATACTCTCGGAATCCTTACAGATATTTCCAGAAAACTAAGAGAATACTGCGAAGAACAAAATATGTTTCTGATCTCTGATGCAGCTAAATTGATCCAAATTATCATCGATAATAATGACTCGCCATTTATATATGAGAAAACAGGGAATATTTACAGGCATTTCATGATTGATGAGTTTCAGGATACATCAAAAATTCAGTGGCACAATTTCAGACCCTTAATTAGTAATAGCCTTGCACACGGGAGTAAGAACCTTGTGGTTGGTGATGTTAAGCAATCCATATATCGATGGAGAAACAGCGATTGGGAGATTCTTTCCGAAGAAATAGAAAATGATTTTAAACAATACGAACCGGATGCACAAACACTAAACATTAACTGGCGTAGTAGAAAAAATATAATTGACTATAACAATGCTGTATTCAACTATTCAGCACACATCCTGCAAAATGATTTTAATGGAGAACACGAAGAACTAAATCAAAAGGAAAATCCTTTTAAATCAAAAATTATTGATGCCTATCATGATGTATTTCAGAACATTCCTTCAGGAAATGGGAAAGTAGGCGGATATGTAAATCATACTTTTTTAAACGAGAATGATTTTGACTCGTGGAAGGATGAAGTAAAAAAAAGAGTACCTGCGATTATTGAAAATCTGCAAGATAAAGGATATGATTTAAAAGATATTGCCATTTTAGTTCGCAGTGGTCGCGAAGGACAAGAAATTGCCAATACTTTGATTGAGTATAAAAATCAAAATGCAAGCAATTACAAATTTGATTTCATTTCCAATGACTCATTGTATTTAGCAAACTCATCACTGGTTAAGTTTATACTTGCATTACTGGAATTTATTTTAAATCCTGATGATGAAATTAATTTATCTTTTATAGCTTATGAAAATCATATCTACTTGAAATCAAATAATTCAGAAGAAATTGATTTACATGCAATTTTAAAAACCAGCTCATCAGAAGAAAAAGAAGAAAGATTACAGGAAATATTTCCAAACGAGTTTATTGAATCGCTGGACCAAATAAAGCAATTACCTATTTATGAGTTAATTGACAGGCTAATTAGAATATTTAAACTGAATGATCAAACCAAAGAATTGCCTTACCTAAAAGCATTCTTAGATATTGTTTTAGATTTCAGTAAGAAATCAACTTCAGATATCCATTCGTTTGTTAACTGGTGGAACGAAGATGGAATAAAGAAAACTTTATCAATATCAGAAAATCAGGATGCAATCAGGATTATTACTATCCATAGCTCCAAAGGATTAGAGTTTAAAAATGTAATTATTCCTTTCTGTAATTGGGAAATAGATCATAAGCCTTCACAAACAAATATTCTATGGTGCAAAACCGAAGAAGAACCTTTTAAGCAGTTGGATTTAATTCCTGTGAAGTATTCGAAAAAGTTATCAGAAACCATTTTCCAGAATGATTATTTAAAAGAGAAATTTCATGCGTATGTTGATAATCTAAATTTATTGTATGTTGCATTTACAAGGGCAGAGCAAAATTTATTTAATTTTTCGCCTAAAAAAGAAAAATCAAATGGAATTAAAAATGTAGGAGAATTACTGTACTTTGCTTATGATAATTATAAAAACTATTCTGTAAATGAACCATTAATCTGTTTCGAAGAAAACTGGAAAAAAGAAGACAATATCTTTGAACTGGGCGAATTAAAAGAAGCAAATCATATTAAAGAAAAATTACCGGATGAGTTTAAATTAAGCAAGTTTGAATCCTTTGATATAAAAAATAAACTTCGTTTGAAACTGCACGATAATTCATTCTTTACCGGACGAGAAAATGCTCCTTTCGAAAAAGTGAATCATGGTAAAATACTACACGAAGTTTTTGAAAATATTAAAATTGAAGCTGATGCACCTTCTGCTATTGATAAAATGATTTTTGAAGGAAAAATTTCGCCTGAAGAAAAGCCAGATTTACTTGCAAAACTTCATAAAATCTTTGAAAATGATCAGATTAGTAACTGGTTTTGTGATGAATGGACCGTAAAAACCGAAGCAGAAATTATTTTAACCAATGGCAAAACAGCTCGCCCTGACCGGGTAATTAGTAATGATAAAAAAACGATTGTAATCGATTATAAGTTTGGAGAAATTGAAGAAGAAAAACATCAACAACAAGTGAAAGGATATATGGATTTGTTAAAACAGATGGAAAACAAGGAAGTAGAAGGATATTTGTGGTATGTTGATTTAGGTAAGGTGGTAAAATTATGAATTCGTGAGATAGAGAAACCTGACAGCGTCCGAAGGACCCGTTAGCGTTTGGGAAAAGGAAAAGTAATTATATAGTTAATGGTGAATTAGTAAAATAGTTTCTGGTTTCTGGTTTCTGGTTGCTTGTTAATCTGCAACTTGGAATTTGAAATTTGGAATTTGAAATTTGAAACTTGAAATTTGAAACTTGAAATCTGAACCGAGCAAAGCGAGCTCAACGACTGAAAGGAGTTAAATCTGAAATCTGAACTGAGCGAAGCGAACTCAACGACTGAATGGAGTTAAACTTGAAACAGATAGTAGTAAAAGTAAATAAATTGAAAACAAATTATATAGTGGTAGAACCTGAAAATACGTACCCCTGGGGACACAATAGAAGATTTAACTCATATAGCGATTATTTCAAACGGACATTTGGTGAGCGTGTGCAGAAAGTAACCATTGATGCCGGTTTTACCTGCCCAAACCGCGATGGCTCAAAGGGTATTGGCGGTTGCACATATTGCAACAACGATGCTTTTAATCCTTCGTATTGCGTTCCGACTAAAACTATAACTCAACAAATAAATGAAGGAATAGAGTTTCACGAGAAAAGATACAGAAGAGCAAATAAGTTTTTAGCTTATTTTCAGGCATATTCAAATACGTACAAACCCTTAAATGAACTGAAAAAAATTTATGATGAAGCTTTAAGTATTGATGGTATTGCCGGCTTAGTTATTGGAACACGACCAGATTGTATTGATGATGAAAAACTGGAGTACTTTCAAAAACTAGCAGAAAAGCATTACGTCATTTTAGAGTATGGGATTGAATCCACAAGCAATAAAACACTTGAAAGAATTAATCGTGGACATACTTTTGAAGAAGCGGTTAAAGCGCTGGAAAAAACAAAAAAATACGGATTAAAAACAGGTGCTCACTTTATTTTCGGATTACCTGGAGAATCGAAAGAGTATATCTTAAGCGAAGCAAAAACCATCTCTTCTCTCCCATTGGATACTGTAAAATTTCATCAATTGCAAATTATAAAAGGAACCGCAATGGAACAAGAGTATAAAAACCATCCTGAGAATTTTACTTTTTTCGAATTACCTGAATACATTGATTTTTTTATTCGGTTTTTAGAAAAGTTAAATCCTGATTTTGTAGTTGAACGATTTGCCGGAGAAGTTCCACCAAGATTTTTAGCCGGACCGGGTTGGGGATTAATACGAAACGATCAAATATTAAATAAATTTGAAAAACGATTGGAAGAATTGGATACGTGGCAAGGAAAACTTTATGTAAATTAGTAAATTGGTGAAATAGTGAAAAAGTAATTTGAAATCTGAAACCTGAAACCTGAACCGAGCAAAGCGAGCTCAACGACTGAAAGGAGTTAAACCTGAAACTTGAAATCTGAACCGAGCAAAGCGAGCTCAACGACTGAAAGGAGTTAAATCTGAAATCTGAAACATGGACTCATTCCTAAAACATATAGCACAAGATCTTTACTCACGATACGGAGAAACCATTTCTGAACTCTGCCTGGTATTCCCGAATCGAAGAGCCGGACTTTATTTTAAAAAGTACCTTTCCGAACTTACCGATAAGCCAATCTGGTCGCCCGGTTCCACTACCATCAACGAATTAATGCAGGAAATATCAGGTTTAACAATAGCCGATAACATCAAATTGCTGTTTGAATTATTTACGATTTACAAAAAAGTTAAAAAATCAGAAGAAAGCTTTGATGAGTTTTACTTTTGGGGCGAAATGATGCTGAACGATTTTGATGACATCGATAAATATTTAATTAATCCGGATGATTTATTTAAGAATCTCAGATCGCTAAAAGCAATTCAGGATCAGTTTACTTACCTAACAGATGAACAGATAGAATCCATTAAACAGTTCTGGCAAAGTTTTGATCTTGAAAAAAAATCACAACATCAGGAAGATTTTATCAGCATCTGGAATGTTTTATTGGATATATATAAGCAATTCAACAAGCGACTTCAAGAACTTGAAATTGCCTACGAAGGAATGGTTTACCGAAAGGTGGCTGATCAATTAAAAGGAACAGAGAAAATTCAGCTTCCCCACTCAAAATATATTTTTATAGGTTTTAATGCCTTAAACAATTGCGAAAAGAAATTCTTCAATTACCTGCAAAACAACAAACTAGCTGAATTTTACTGGGATTACGATGAAAGTTATATCAATAATCATCATCACGAAGCCGGATTATTTCTTCGGGAAAATATTCATGATTACAAATCACCTGAAAGCTTTACAAACAAAGAAATATTCAAATCTCTAAAACAACAAAAGAGTATCGAAATCATTTCTGTTCCTTCGGATGTTGGTCAGGCCAAGGTAATAACGGAGAAATTGAAGAATTCCGAAGAAAATCATACCGAATCGCCCAATAAAACAGCCATTGTTCTGGCCGATGAAGAACTTTTGGTTCCTGTATTACATTCGGTTCCTGACACCATTGATAAAGTTAACATTACAATGGGTTACCCGGTAAGCAACACTCCTATTTACAGTTT
>CAZPMA010000136.1:0-6975 GCA_964587535.1 uncultured Bacteroidales bacterium | reverse complement strand
CCAGGTCGATCAGGTTAGCTGATAAAATCAATAAACTAACTTTCCAAAAAGAATCACGGAAAAAAACAAACGCGATAATAGATGGAAGTATAAAATGCATACCGTAGTGTATAATGAAACGAATGATTTCCATCTTAAATCTTGTTCTTTAGTGTCTGAACGATAATATTTTAAGCTCCTTTCCGGTTTAAAGGATTCGATCGACTAAAAACACTATTACGCTTGATCTTATTAAAGGCAGTTCCTTTAACATGTCTTACATCTTCTACAGTATAAAAAGCATTAGGGCGTATTTCATGAACAATTTTTAGATAGTGTTTAAGCTCTCGTCGATGAATTGTAGAAAATAATAATTTCACTGATCCTTCACGTCCTGTTGCATCCATGAGTGTATAACCAAATCCCGCTGCTTTTAAATTAGTGCCTAAAACATCTTCATATTTTTGTAAGATCACTCGAATTAGCACCACACCTACAGATATCTTCTGTTCAAGATAAATTCCAAAGAAATTTCCCATGGCAAAACCACCGGCAAAAGCAAAATAACAATAAATATTATCAAGATGTTTCATGATTTGGCTAATTGCTGTAAGCCAGATAAACGATTCGAAGAAGCCTACAACAGGAGCGAGGTATTTAAAACCCTTAGATGCATAAATAAGTCGTATTGTACCAATAGTCTGATCTGTAATACGAGCTAAAAAAATCAGTATGGGTAATAAAACATAATTAAATAAAGGAGTGTCGATCCCTGATAAAAAATCCATTTTATATAAATTATTCTTTTAACAAATTTAATTAAAAAGTTTATATGAAATTCCCAGATTAACTCTAAGCTGATACAATTCGTAATCGATTTTGTCAAACTCTTTTTTGAAAATACTTTTACATCCAATGTTCAGCTTTCCCCAAAGAATAATATGTGAATTAACATTATAACTGTAACCTAATAAAATCCCGATATCATATTTATCAAGATATTCGTTAAAGTTGTATTCAGTATCAAAAATACCAGGCAGATTAGCGTTGTCGGTTATTGATTTGTCAGGTGACAATACTCCATTCGTACCTTTAGTTTCAAATCTACCTTCTAAAATTCGTGAATAATATAAGCCAAGGATTATTTTTCTTCCTTTTTTTAATTTGTAGTGAGCATTTATTGGAAATTCTACCATTCGAAGTTCAACATCTGTTTCTGTATGACCAGAGAAATAAAAAGTAGCATTTTTTTCATTAAATGCTTGGCTAATAACATCTGCATTAGCAGAAAAAGCCAGTAAATGGTAATTAATTTCAAACGAAAAATCCCATCTTTCATTAAAATGATAGATTGATCCAATTCCAAGTGAAGGATAAGGCTTGGGTGTACCACCTGCCCCTTCAGGAATGTCTGATAATGGGAAAGGTATTGCTCCACCTAAATCAACAGCAAGATTTGGATAAAAATTAAATCTTCTTTCCTGGGAGAATCCAAAAAAGAATAAAAAAAGTAATATAAAAAGTAAAGAGATTTTTTTACTCATATAATAATTCAAATTCTTGAATAATCAGTTCACTGCCAACAGATCCTTTCCACATATATCCTTCTTTACTAGAGCTAAAAACGACTGCAATATGAGTAGGTTCTATTGATAGAGTATATACAAAGTCAACGTATTGTTCAACGACTCCTTCAGTAGAAGTAGAAAATAATTCAGCCCTTCCAATTTCAATTATATCATTTCCATCAATTATACCAACTACTGCATACATTGCACATTCATCTTCTCCTTCAATTTCTTCCACATCATTACCTGCAAAAATATAAGTTGAACTTTTATAATTGACTTGTACAAATCTATCAGCTGCTGTATAAGAATATTTTATTCTAAATGATGTTGGTTTAAAAATAAATGGTGTTCCAAGGACTGTTGCAAGTTGAGGATTTAAAGGATTAGTTATTGCGGCCTGATAATTAAATTCTCCTGTGAATAAAGTGCCAGTTGCAAGTGGGAGATTGGGATCTATAGAGTCTGTAACTAATTTGGGATAAATA
This sequence comes from uncultured Bacteroidales bacterium, assembly GCA_964587535.1. GTDB lineage: Bacteria > Bacteroidota > Bacteroidia > Bacteroidales > UBA12077 > UBA12077. The sequence goes on along the minus strand of CAZPMA010000136.1, from coordinate 4,940 downwards.
TTACTTTCATCTGAAAATGGTTGTGTACAATATTTACCGTATAGGCTTGTGCCAATGTTAGCTGTCGACCATACAGTTTTATTATACGAAAGCCCGATTTCATCATATTCAATTCCATCTATCCCTGTTTGTAAATACCAGTCTTCAAAATCAGAATTAAGAACTTGTTTGTGTATTACAAAAAGATGCCAGTTTTTTATATCTCCATTTTCAGCTTTAATTTTTATTGTTTTAACATCGTCGGCATTGTTAAAGCTTATTTGATTATTTGAAGGAGAATTTATGGATGCACCTGAAGATAATTTAGCATTAAATTCTAAATCAATAGGAAAACTAATATCAGTTAAATCATTATTAAAAAATACAAATATCTTTTGATCGCTTGAATTAATTTCAGTTTTTACAAGATTAAGATTAATATCTGAAACATTTGTGACTTCAAAACTTTTTATTTCTGCTTTGTCGGAATAATCTTCATCTTTATTACAACTGTATAAAATAAAAGATAAAGACAATATAATAAAAACATTTTTCATTTTTGGTTAGATTGATATTGGGTAAAAATAAGAAATTTAAGATTAATAAATACTTTATTAAAAATGTTTAAGTGTGTAAGTTTTTTTTTACCCGACAGAATTTTTTCAAAATAAATGAATAGCCATTGAATTGCTTGCTATTTTAATGCTCATGTGAATGAAAATATGCATCTTCAAATAAAATAATTTTTTGATTTAGAGTTTCTATAAGATTTAAGTCAGTAGATTGTTTTGCTTTCATACTATAAACCAGTAATTCATGCAGAAGAGTTAATCTTTCGATATATTTTTTATATAATTCATTATTATCTGGGCTTGTAGGTTTTATTCTTTGGTGTAAAAAATATTGGCTAACTATTTCTTGCAATTGATTTGCATGTTCTTCTTTATTCATTACCCAACGCACTATTTGATTATAGTCGGGAGTAACTTCGTTTGAAAGTTGAATAATCATTTTCATTGATTTTTCAATGGTTGTTATATGTTCTTTAATAAGTTCTATTCTTAAAGTGTCTTCATATATTCCACAAGGTATTTCGCAGTGGGCTTTAGCTTTTTTATTAGATACAAACGTTAATGATAGAATTGATATCACAAAAAAAATAAGTTTTAAATTTTTCATAGTTTTAAATTTTTTAGTTTATTCTATAAGCTTTTTTAACTTAAATTGTTCAAAAAAGACATCAAATTTATTCGCTGGTCATTATAAATAATGGTTGTAATTCAAAGCTTTTATAGAAAGGTCTTAAGCGTTCTGTATTATAATATTTATTGATATTTACTAGTTTCTTACTTCCTACAACTACATCAATTGGAATGTTGTCATAACGGCCATTTTTTAACGCAACAAGTCGACCATGTATTCCTTTAAGTATTAAGTCGAGTGCCAGGTTGCCATAAGCCATAGGCACAATAGAATCTATTGCATCAGGATCGCCACCACGTACTAAGTATCCTAATTTCTGATTAATAACTCCAACGGGTCTTCCTTGACAGCAATTAGCAGAATGCTCTTTTATTTTTGCTGCTACCAGATCTCCAATTCCACCTAATTTTGCATGTCCATAGGCATCTTTAATATCATTCTCAAAGATCATTTCTCCACCTTCAAACATGGCACCTTCAGAAACAAGAACTACTGAATATTTACTCGGATTTTTCTCACGATCTTCAATAAGTAATTCGGTTAAATTCTCCATATTAAATTTATATTCCGGAATTACACATCTGTTTGCAGCTCCGGCCATTGTAGGTAGCATGGCTGTGAAACCTGCATAGCGTCCAAATACTTCTACAACCATAAAACGTTCATGCGATCCTGCACTGGTTCTTAAGTTATTTATCATTTGAATGGTTCGTGTAATACAAGTACTAAAACCGATACAGTAATCTGTGCCCGGGACATCATTATCCATTGTTTTAGGTATAGCAACTACTTTAACTCCTTCGCGATAAAGTCTAACAGCATAACTTAGGGTATCGTCACCGCCAATAGGTATGAGGTAATCAATACCTAAAAAGTTAAGATTTTTAAGGACTTCTTTTGTAAGGTCATTAACAGGTTCATTATGTTTTTCTTGAAGGTGTTTTGGTACGTTCCATCGAGCAACTCTGCCAGGATTAGTTCTGGATGAATGTAAAAAAGTACCACCCGATCGTGCTGCTTTATTTACTCTATTTTCTGTTAGTATTTCATAATATTCTGAGTTATCAGCATTTTTATCTCTAATCATATCTACTAATCCCATCCATCCACGTCGAATGCCTATAACTTCATAACCTTCTCTTAAAGCTCTAATTGTTACTGCTCTAATTGCCGGATTTAATCCCGGCACATCGCCACCTCCGGTTAAAATGGCAATTTTACCTTTACCTGATTTACTTTTTGCCATAATGTTTCTGATTAAGATTTAATTGTAACGAGTAAGTTACTAAAAAAAAGAAGTGAAGTAAAGAATTAAAATGAATTTAAAAATAATGTATATAAATATTTGCTAATGAAAATAATAATAATGCTTATTAAGATTGTAGGAGTAAAAGACTTGAGAAAAGCTAGTTGTCTTTTTTTATAAATAAATAATTCTATCTTCTTTTTATAATTAATTAATTCTTTTTCAGATAGCTTATTACGATCTTGCAATTTATGATAATGAGCACTAATTTTTGAAACTGCTTTTTTCAATTCAGCCTAATGTGCACGAGGAAATTTTTTAATGAATCTATTGTATTGAGATAATTTTACTGAATCAAGAGCAAAACCGGAACCCTTTATCTTAAAATTTTTCGAACAAATGCAACAGTAAAGTAACTCATCATAAATACGCCTGTGAACCCTGCACAACCGGCAATAAAACGCAGGATTGCTCCTTGTGGCAGAATATCACCATAACCAACCGTGAAGTATGAAATTGCAGAAAAATAAGCCGCGGTTCCAAATTTTTCAATAAATGAACTACTTTCGTTTACTGGAGACAGATAATTATTACTTATATAGGGAATTACTGTAAAGAGCGTGCTAAAGATAAATATCATAATAATGTTGCTAAAAATTACTCGCACGGGTGATGTTGCGTACAATCCCATTCTGTCGAATATTAGCATTTTAAAAGTGTAGGCAGGATACTGCCACAGTGCAGAATATTTATGTTTCTTCAACGATTCATGAAGAATAGCTTTGGCTTCATGTCTTTTAAATTGGATATAAGCTTTGTCTTCATCATCATATTGTCCGGCATTATTAAAATTTTCTTTTAATATTCGAAATTGTTCTGCCTTTTCTCTTAAGCTTGTATCTTTTTGGCTATAAATTAATTTGATAACATTATTTGCTCTCCAATCGAGATATACTCGCCCAATTAAGCGCATTCCTGAAAAATTAATTGTTCCAATATCCAAATCAAAGCCATATGGCATGATATCAATAATATCACGAGCTACGGTATCTGATAAATCAATGAAATTGCATTTAGAAATTCGCAAATCAACATAGTAATCCAGATGGCATGATTTAAGAGAAAGTTCAAGAATATGTGAATTATTAAAACTTAAATTACCTTTGCCAAAATCAGCATTGTCTAAGATTAAATGAGTGTAATCTAATTCGGCTTGCTCGAACGAAATATTTCCATCTCCCCAAACAGATTTTCGGAATGTCATTTTACCACCTTTGTGTTGGCAGGCTTCAAATGTTTTTTCTCCATTACCAAAAACAGATCTGTTAAAGCTAACTTTAGCATCTGCAAATTCAGTAGTCCTGAAATCAACTCTTCCGTCACCAAATTCGGTTCTTTCAAATATTAACTCATCACAATGAAAACGTGCAAAATGGAAATCTATTTTTCCTTCTTCGAAACGAGCTACTTTAAATGACACCCTTTTTGACTTAAATTCAGAATTTATAAAAGTTACATCGCCTTTGTTAAATTCAGTATTCATAAAAAGCACATTTCCTTCTCCAAAATGAGCATCCTGGAAATTTTTATGTCCTGTGCCGAAAAAGGTATTTTTAAAATTTACTTCACCGTTGCCAAAATTTACATTGTTGAAATCAACATTGCCATCATTAAAAAAGACATAACTAAAATTAATGCCACCTTGATTGAATATGCATGAGTTAAATGAAACGCTACCATTTAAAAAGTGAGCATTCTCAAAATTTTTATATTCATCATCAAATTCAGCATATGAAAAATCTGTGCTAATTCTTGAATCAAAAAAAGCATTGTATGCCGAAAATTGATGGATTTTAACAAATGATTTTTTTTCTAAATTTCTACTTTCACGATAATCTAAAAGGGAAAAATTTTCTATATAACATTGATCAAGATTTATAGGTTTTTCATTATCTATTAAAGTATATATTTCTTCGCTGTCAATAAAACCTAACTCAATATAAGCAACTTCTTTTTTATTTTCGTCAAGAAAAGATATTGCAGCAGTATTGTCGTATTTATTTCCAGTTTCAGTTTCAAACGGAGTATCTTTTATTTTTACCTTATAATTGAAAAAACTCTTGATCATTGTTTCTAATTTTCACAAATTCAAATATACTAAAATTTAGTTTGAACTTATGTAATTTAGTCATAACAGATTAAATGTTTATGTAAACAGAATCTATTTTTATAAAAAATAGGAAATCTATAGATCAGTTTAAGGTTAATATTTAAACTCTGGAAAAAGTTTATACGTACACTAATCAGAAACTAAAATTTATTACCATGAATATTAAATTATTTAAGTCACTATTTTTTATCATTTTTTTATTTGTTGCATTGGTAAGTTGTGAAGAAATAAAAGATGAGCTCGAAAATGAAGAAGATACATTGTATGTTAAATTTGAAAATGATGCGGAATCTGAATATACAATTACAGGAATCAGATTGCTGGTTATGGGTAAATATGATA
>CAZPMA010000135.1:0-6980 GCA_964587535.1 uncultured Bacteroidales bacterium | reverse complement strand
AAAGTTTGTTTTAAGCCTTGTGTTAATAATCCTGCTACTAAAGCTGATTTAAAAGCATCTGTACTTGTTTTTTTTAGCTTATCATCTTTTAAAATATAACTTGTTATTAAGGGGACTGCTGTTGCTGGTAACATATAATCTCCATCACCCAAATTATTCATAAAATCAAAATAAATATCTCCAAAATCAGAATGTTTAGTGGCAATGGATGTTTTAACTACTGCATCGGCCATGATCGCAAAAGAAAATACACCGATAAATGCAATTGATGTTTCTATTATTGGTGGTTTATTATATTTACAATAAACTGTGTCTGAAAATTGAGCATATGAACTAAAGAAATTTATAAATATAATAATTACAATGGTTGCTAATTTCATTAGATAAATGCTTGAATGAAAATATTGTTTAAATATAATCATTCATTTTGTATTAATTAAAAAGAAAGAATAAATGAATTAAATAATGATAAGGAAAATACAATACTATCCGCAACCTTATTGAGTAAACTTAGTTAAGTTTTAAGATTAAGACTAAAAAAAGTGCCGTGAATTATATCATGGCACTTTTATCTTTATATTTTAATATATTACCAAATAGAAGCTCTTTTATCTTCAGGAAGATATAAAGCATCACCTTCTTTTACACCAAAAGCTTCATAAAAATCGGGTATATTAGCTAATGGACCGTGTACGCGGTTAATTCCTAACGAGTGAACATCTTCTTTCGTTCTACGAATCATTTCTTTTTCGCGAATATTCTGAGCCCAGACACGTGCCCAGCTTAAATAAAATCTTTGATCAGGGGTGTAACCATCAATCATTTCAGCTTGTGGATTTTCTTTCTGAGCATTAACAAAGGCTGTATGAGAAATAGTTAAGCCACCCAAATCTGCAATATTTTCACCCAATGAAAGTTCACCATTTGCGTATAAGTCATCTAGAATAACAATTTTATTAAACTGATCAACTAATACTTGTGTGCGTGCATTGAATTTTTCTGAATCTTCGTCTGTCCACCATGTTTCAAGGTTTCCATATTTATCAAATAATCTACCTTGATCATCAAATCCGTGCGACATTTCATGTCCGATCACCGCTCCAATAGCACCATAATTAATTGCATCATCACCATCAAGATAGAAGAAAGGTGGTTGTAAAATACCGGCAGGGAAACAAATTTCATTTAAAGAAGGAGCATAATATGCATTCACAGTTTGTGGCGTCATAAACCATTCTTCTTTATTGACAGGTTTACCAATTTGACTTAAATCATATTCTCTGTCAAATCTTCTTGCGTTTAATACATTTGTTACATATGCTTCTTGTCCAATTTCCAATAAAGAAAAATCTCTCCACTCATCAGGATATCCAATTTTAACTCTAACAGCAGTTAGTTTATCCAATGCTTTTTCTTTCGTTTCATTGCTCATCCATTCAAGTTTTTCAATTCTTTCAGCATATGCAGTTTTCAAGTTATTTACCAAAGTAACCATTCGTTCTTTTGCTTCAGCTGGGAAATGTTTTTCAGTAAATTTCTTACCAACAGCCATTCCTAAGGCTCTGTTTGTTGCTCCTAAAACAGTTCTCCAACGTTCGCGCATTTGTTTGCTACCTTGCATTGTTTTTCCGTAAAACTCAAAGTCTTGGTTCACGAAATCAGAACTAAGGTAATTTGCAGTAGAGTTTAATAAATTCCAGTTGAAATAAACTTTCCAGTCTTCCACAGGAATTTCAACTATCATTTTATTTAATTCGTCGAAGAATAATGGTTGACCAACATCTATATCACCAGGATTTTCTAAAGACAAACCAGCAAAATAATCTTCCCAGTTGATATTGTTATAACGTTCTTTAACTTCTTCATAAGTCATCTTGTTATATGTAGCATTTGGATCTCTTCTTTCAAGCCTTGTCATTGAAGCTTTTGCAAGTCTTGTTTCAATGTTCATAATGATGTTTGCATTTTCTTCGGCAGTAACTTGATCGATACCTGCTAATTCTTGCATTTTTGCTAAGTGATTCACATATGCCGCTCTTATTTCCTTAGTTCTTTCATCATCATTGGTATAATAATCTCTATCGTTCATTCCAAGTCCACCTTGACTTAATGAAGAGATTACCATTTCACTATTTTTAGCATCTGGTCCACCACCGAAATAGAACATAGATCCAATGCCATATAAGTGAAAATGGCTAACTTGTTTAATAAGGTCATTTTGATTTTCAACCAGATTAATTAATTCTATTTCACCTTTTATGGGTTCTAGTCCTTGTTGATTAATCTTAACAGTATCCATTCCAAGTGAATAGAAATCGCTTATTTTTTGCTCAATGGTACCTTGTTCAAATTTTTGTTCTGCTAATTCAGCTACAAGAGTCTGAACTTTTTTACTTGTTTCTTTTGCTAACTGATCAAAAGTTCCGTATCGACTTTCATCATCTGGTAATGGATTTTCATTTAACCATCCCTTATTTGCAAAATGAAAGAAATCATTAGCAGGATCAAATGATGTATCAATAAGACTTACATCAAATGTGATGCTCTCCTTCTCAACTTTTTGTTGACAACTTGTTGTTAAAACCAGAGTAATCATAGCTATTGTAGCTAATCTAAATGTTAATTTAATTTTCATTATTTAGTGATTTAATTAATATTCCTATAAACTAATTTGTGAATGCAAAAAAAGCTGCTCAAGTTCGATTATTGAGACAGCTTTAATTACAAAAAGTTTAATATATTTTAAATATTTCTATTCAAATTGCTTGAATACTTCTTTTATTTTATTCATAGCATCGCGCAATTGCTCTTCAGTAATTACTAATGGTGGAGCAAAACGGATAATATTACCATGTGTAGGTTTTGCTAAAACGCCATTTTCTTTCATTGCAACACAAACATCCCATGCAGTTTTACCTTCTTTATTTTTAATAACAACAGCATTTAATAAACCTTTTCCACGAACTAATTCAATCATATCAGATTTGATGCTATTGAATTCATCACGGAAAATTTGACCTAAACGTTCAGCATTTTCTTCTAATTTTTCTTCTTTAACTACGTCTAAAGCAGCCATTGCTACTTTACCTGCGATTGGATTTCCACCGAAAGTAGAACCATGTTCACCTGGTTTAATTGTTAACATGATATCGTCGTTTGCCAGAACAGCAGATACAGGAAATACACCACCAGAAATTGCTTTACCTAGAATCAGGATGTCTGGTTTTACTCCTTCGTGATCACAAGCTAACATTTTACCTGTGCGAGCAATACCTGTTTGAACTTCATCAGCAATAAAAAGAACATTGTGTTTTTTACATAGATCATATGATTTTTTTATGAATCCATCTTCAGGAACATAAACTCCGGCTTCGCCTTGAATAGGTTCAACCAAGAAAGCTGCTACATTAGGATCTTGTAATTCTTTTTCTAAAGCTTCTAAATCATTGTAAGGTATTTTAACAAATCCAGGCGTATATGGACCGTAATCATTGTATGCATCAGGATCGGTAGACATTGAAATGATCGTAATTGTTCTTCCGTGGAAATTTTCATTACAAACAATAATTTTTGCTTCGTTTTGTGGAATACCTTTTACTTTATAACCCCATTTTCGAGCAAGTTTTAAAGCTGTTTCATCAGCTTCAGCACCTGTGTTCATAGGTAATACCTTATCGAAACCAAAATATTTGGTTACATATTCTTCGTATTCACCTAATACACTGTTGTAAAATGCACGAGAAGTTAAAGTTAGCTTTTTCGCTTGCTCTGTCATTGCATTTACAATTTTAGGATGACAATGACCCTGGTTAACTGCAGAATATGCAGACAAAAAATCATAATATTGTTTTCCTTCAACGTCCCAAACGTATACGCCTTCAGCTCTTTCAAGAACAACAGGAAGTGGATGATAGTTATGAGCTCCGTATTTATCTTCTCTGTTGATGTAATCTTGACTTGTCATTTTTGTCATAGTTTTGATTTTTAATTTGTTATATAATAATTTGTTTTTTTTCTTTAGCTTACAATTCTAAGAAATCCTTTCCTGATAATCAAACTTAAAATAAATATTTTAGCTAAATACTTGATATTATAAAACATATTTTATTTTTTAAGGGTAAAATATAGTTTTATGGTTGAACACTTTTTGTTCTATTTTTGTTTATTATCTTTAATCAAAAATTTAAAACATATGGATCATATACATTCAATTATTAGAGAACGATTCAGCACGGTAACTTTTTCGTCGAAACCGGTAGAAGAAGATAAATTAAGTGCTTTGTTTGAAGCAGCCAGATGGGCTCCTTCTGCTTTTAACGAACAACCATGGAGATTTATAGTTGGTGTTAAGGGTAAAGATGATAATTATGAAAAAATATACAATACCTTAATGGAACCAAATCAGGCATGGGCTAAATTTGCACCTGTGTTGGTTATTTCAATTGCTTCAAAAAATTCATCAGTAACCGGAAAACCAAATCGTTTTGCGCAATACGATACTGGTATGGCTGTTGGCAATTTATTGACTCAAGCAACAGCTATGGGTTTATTTGTACATCAAATGGGTGGTTTTAGTGTTACAAATGCGAAAGAATTTTTTAAAATTGATGATAGTTACGAAGTTATGGCTGCAATGGCTATTGGATATAAAGGAGATATGGAATTATTTCCTGAATATATAAAGGAAAGAGAACAAAAGAAAAGATATAGGAAACCAATAGATGAAATTTTATTGTAAATCCTTGTAAAATCTGTTGATATATAATTAAAAAGCCCTAATTTTGTGGGAAATAATGGAAGTTAGCTAAAATTAATTGTATAAAGTGTTATGATTCAGAGAATTCAATCAATATATTTGTTAGTAGTTACAATACTTATGGGTACGATGTTTTTTTATCCATTGGCCGAATTATTAAGCGAAGATGGACAGTTGTTCATTTATTATTTTAACGGTATTTTTCGTGACGGTGAAGAAGCTTTATACCTAGTAACAGTGCCGCCAATTGTTTTATTAACAATTATTGTTGGGGTATCATTTATATCAATATTACTTTATAAAAAGAGAGTTTTGCAAATGCGATTAAATTCTTTTAATATTATTTTAATGATTGGATATCTTGGATTAAACTATTATTATATTCAAAATTTCTCTAAACAGCTTGAAGGAGTTGTTAGTTACCAAATTGCTGGTATATTTCCTTTTATTGCTGCTATTTTAACTTATTTGGCAATTAGAGCAATTGGAAAGGACGAAGCCCTTATTAGAAGCATGGATAGAATTCGGTAAAACATTATTTTAAATGATATATAATCCTGACAGGTTTCAAAAACCTGTCAGGATTTTTGTTTTTGGAAAGATTTTTTATTGAAAACCTAACAGAGTCGACAGACCTGTCAGTGTTGGAATTAATTTAAATTGATTTATCCTGACAGTGTTCAAAACCCTGACAGGATTTACAAAAACGAATATGATTTTCAAAACCTGTCTGGTTTAATAGATCCACAAATAGCGCAAGCGTCTCGCTTGTGCTATAAAACAACCCATTTTAGCGCAAGCGTCTTCGCTTGTGCTTTACTTTAGCTATAAAACAACATAAAAAGTGTCCACATGTTTTATGAAACACCCAAAATTTTCTATCTTTAAATCTATGAGCAGAAAATATAAATTCAGAGATCAGGAAAAGACATACTTTGTTACTTTCGCTAGCATTAACTGGATAGATATATTTACGAGACGAATATATAAAGACATTCTTGTTGATTCGATTAATTATTGTATTCAGGAAAAAGGTTTAGTTGTTTATGCCTGGTGTATCATGTCAAATCATATACATATGATTATTGCCACGGAAGATGAATTGTTACAAAACATTATGAGAGACCTGAAAGGGTACACGGCAAAACAAATATTGAGTGAAATTGAAAATAATCCACAAGAAAGCCGAAAAGAATGGATGCTTTGGATGTTTAAAAAGGCTGGCACTAAAAATTCAAATAACGCAAAATATCAGTTCTGGCAACAACATAACCATCCTTTAGTATTGAATAATCCTGTTATTTTTGAACAAAAGTTAAATTATATTCATAACAATCCCGTAAAAGCAGGTTTTGTCGACTATCCGGAAAATTACCCTTATAGCAGCGCCAGGGATTATGCCGAAGAAAAAGGCTTTGTGAATGTTACTTTGCCTTTTTAAATTAACAGTTAATGTCACAAGTGAAGACAATTGCGCATATGGGGTTAATGTCACAAGCGAAGACGCTTGCGCATATGGGGCTAATGTCACAAGCGAAGACGCTTGCGCCATATGGGGGGCTTTGAAATTATTAATAAAAAAACCCCCTTTTTAAAGGGGGATCAAGGGGGATAAAATATTTTGTTTTATTTTATTTCCATATGTTCTGCATCGGTAATCTTTTCGCAATAGTGGCATTTTATGGCAACTTCTTTCTTGGAAATCACCGTAAACTTTGTAACAATTCCTTCGTGATTGGTAATACATTTAGGATTCATACATTTTGCTATTGCAGTAATATTATCAGGAACTTCAACCACTTTTTTCTCAACTACCTTATAGTCTTTTATGATATTTAGTTTAGCTTCAGGGGCTACTAAAGCAATTTTATTAATTTCCTTATCGACAAAGAAAATATCTGCAAGTTTGATGATTGCTTTAAGACCAAGTCGCTTACTTTCAAGATTAGTTCCAAATGTAATTTGTTTTTCAATTTTATCTAATCCTAAAATATTTATTACTTTAAATAGATTATTTGCCGGAATATGATCAATAACAGTTCCGTCTTTAATTGCACTTACTTGAAGTTTTTTATCTTGCATTTCCATAGTTCAAAAATTATTTAAGTCCTAAAATATGAGTAATTATAGCCTGGCGTGTATAAACACCATTTAATGCCTGAGTAAAGTAATATGCTTTTTCATTTTCGTCTACATTGGTATGAATCTCATTTACTCTTGGAAG
>CAZPMA010000134.1:0-7158 GCA_964587535.1 uncultured Bacteroidales bacterium | reverse complement strand
TTTTGTATTTTTGATAACAATATTTAATTTTGCAAGCCATAATATCAATTTGTAATAACAAGAGAAGCAAAATATAAAGGAGTTTAAAAATGAAACAGGGAATACATCCGGAGAATTATCGTTTAGTAGTTTTTAAAGATATGTCAAACGGTGAAATGATTTTAACTAAATCAACTGTGCCTACTAAAGAAACTATTAAATATGATGATGGAAATGAATATCCATTAGTAAAAGTTGAGATTTCAAATACTTCTCATCCTTTCTATACTGGTAAGATGAAACTTGTTGATACTGCAGGACGTGTTGATAAGTATATGAGTAAGTACAAAAAACACATGGATAATAAAAAATAATTTTATACTCTATATAAAATTTAAAAAGCTCCCTTATGCGGAGCTTTTTTTATGTAAATTTGTGAATAGAAGAAAACCTATTTGCTATGAACTATATTTTGTTTGATAATAAGACATGGGATAATTTATTACCCTTAACTTTTACTCGACCCGTTTCCGAAATTAGAACGGGAATTTTAACAATTAAAGAAAAGTGGGAAAAACATTTAAATTGTAAAGTTTTTAACTTAACAAAAGAATATCTTAATAAAAAATTCCCTTTAAATGTTGAAAATGAAAATATGCTTATTGCAGGTAATTTAATTCCTGATAACAAAATAATTGAAGAAATAGGTAAGCTTAAAATTAATGAAACATTAATTCAAAATGGTGATGTTCTTGCTGTTAAATTAGGAAAACTAAGTGTAACACAATTTAAATTCGACGAGCTGGAAGATTATTCAAAGAAGGAATATGCAAATGAAATTAAAAAGATAGAGTGGCCCTGGGATATTTTTAAACAAAATGGAGAAAATATTCAATTGGATTTTGAGTTGATTACGAAGGGGCGAAAAACAGAAAATCTTAGTTCTACAAATAATTTAATAGCAAAAGAAAATATTTTTATTGAAACTGGTGTAAAAGCAGAATTTGTGACGCTGAATGCATCAGCCGGACCAATTTATATTGGTAAGGATGCAGAAATAATGGAAGGTAGTGTTATTCGTGGACCTTTTGCAATATGCGAGCATTCAACAGTAAAAATGGCAGCTAAAATATATGGACCAACTACCATAGGTCCGCATTCTAAAGTGGGGGGTGAAGTAAATAATTCTGTTTTTCAAGCTTACTCAAACAAAGCACATGATGGTTTTCTTGGTAATTCGGTTATTGGCGAATGGTGCAATCTGGGGGCCGATACCAATAATTCGAATCTAAAAAATAACTACGATGAAGTCCGATTGTGGAATTATGAATCAGGAAGATTCATAAAAACGGGTCTGCAGTTTTGCGGATTAATTATGGGCGATCATTCAAAATGTGCAATCAATACAATGTTTAATACAGGAACAGTAGTTGGAGTAAATGCGAATATTTTTGGTGATGGGTTCCCAAGAAACTTTATTCCATCATTTTCATGGGGTGGAGCTAGTGGGTTTACCATATATGGAATTAATAAAGCATTTGAAGTTGCCGAAAAAGTTTTCGAAAGAAGAAACAAACAGTTTGATGATATTGAAAAAAGTATTTTAAGGCACATATTCGAAAAAACTTCGAAATACAGAATGTTTTAAAATAACAAATTGTTACATTTTATTTGGCATAATGATTGCCAATAATAATATCCTATAATTTTTATAGTTGCTTCTGACAATATGTCTTAAGTATGGTTGTATATTAAGAAAAAAATATGAGTGATAAAAATAAAGACAGAAACAAATTTAAAAGTATATTTTTTGCAGCAGATATGGATAGTGAAGGCGATTTTATTCCTTTAATTTCTGATGATGAAGATGACGTCGATTTAAAAAAGTCGGAAATACCAAAGAAGCTGCCAATATTACCGCTAAGAAATACTGTTTTATTTCCGGGTGTAATCATACCAATTACGGTAGGAAGAGAGAAATCAATAAAATTGATTCAGGAAATAAATAAAAGTGATCGAGTAATAGGTACTGTAGCCCAGATAGATTCCCGGGTAAATGAACCCGAAGAAGAAGATATGTATAGAATTGGGACCGTTGCTCACATTCTAAAAGTACTTGAAATGCCTGATGGCAGCACTTCGGTAATTATTCAAGGCCGTCAGCGATTTGAAATGCTAGAAATGGTTCAGGCCGAACCTTATCATAAAGCAGTAGTTAAGCTATTAAAGGATAAAAAGCCTAACGATAAAACTAGAGAATTTGAGGCCATTGTTGGTTCGCTAAAAGATTTATCTTTAAGAATAATTAAACTTTCAAGTAATATTCCTCCTGAAGCTTCATTCGCAGTTAAGAATATTGAAAATATGAAGTTCTTAGTAAATTTCATTTGTTCAAATAGTGATATTGAAATTGAAGAAAAGCAAAAATTACTCGAAATAAGCGATCTAAAAGAGAGATCAATTCGTTTACTTGAACACTTAACCAAGCAAATTCAAATGCTTGAGTTAAAAAATGATATTCAGTCAAAGGTTAAAACTGATCTTGACAGGCAGCAAAGAGAATATTTGTTGCATCAACAAATGAAAACGATTCAGGATGAATTAGGAGGAAGTCCTATTGATCAGGAAATAGAAGAGCTTAAAAGAATAGCAAAGAATAAAAAATGGACTAAAGAGGTAAGCGAAACCTTTAATAAGGAGATTGAAAAATTACATCGGTTAAATCCTGCAACCGGTGAGTATTCTGTTCAGTTAAATTATTTGCAAACTTTACTTGATTTGCCTTGGAATGAGTTTACTGAAGATAATTTTGATCTTAAAAGGGCACAAAAGATATTAGATGAAGATCATTTTGGATTGGAAAATGTAAAAGATAGAATAATTGAATATCTTGCAGTATTAAAATTAAAAGGTGATTTAAAATCTCCGATTTTATGTTTGTACGGGCCTCCAGGTGTTGGTAAAACATCTCTTGGAAAATCGATAGCAAAAGCACTTGACAGAAAGTATGTTAGAATGTCATTGGGAGGATTGCATGATGAAGCCGAAATCCGTGGACACAGAAAAACATACATTGGAGCAATGCCAGGCAGGATAATCCAAAACATAAAAAAGTCAAAATCATCAAATCCGGTATTTATTTTAGATGAAATTGATAAAGTTGGAAAGGATGTTCATGGTGATCCGGCATCAGCATTATTAGAAGTTTTAGATCCTGAACAAAATAATGCATTTCACGATAACTATCTTGAACTTGAATATGATCTGTCGAATGTAATGTTTATTGCTACAGCTAATACCTTATCTACAATTAGTCCTGCTTTGCGCGATCGTATGGAAATGATTGATGTAAGTGGCTATATTGTTGAAGAGAAAGTTGAAATAGCAAAGCGTCATTTAATACCTAAACAACTTGATGCACATGGTGTTAAGCGTTCGTTGGTTACTTTCAGCAAAAAGGTTTTAGAGTATATAATTGAAAACCACACCAGAGAATCAGGAGTGAGAACATTGGATAAAACGATCGCTAAGGTAACTCGCAATCTGGCTCGTAAAGTTGCTTTAGAAGAAGAATTTAATAAATCACTTTCTATTAACGATATTAAAGAAATTCTTGGACCACCTGAATTTTCAAAAGATCGTTATCAGGGTAATGAATTTGCTGGTGTAGTCACAGGACTTGCCTGGACAGCAGTTGGGGGAGAAATTTTATTTATCGAAAGTAGTTTAAGTAAGGGGAAAGGCAAACTTACTCTTACCGGTAATCTTGGTGATGTTATGAAAGAAAGTGCAGTGATTGCACTGGAATACATTAAATCACATGCTAATGATCTAGGAATAAACGAAGAAGCATTTGATAACTGGAATATTCACATTCATGTTCCTGAAGGTGCAATTCCTAAAGACGGACCTTCGGCTGGAATTACTATGGCAACATCATTAGCTTCATTATTTACACAGCGAAAGGTTAAACGCAAACTTGCAATGACTGGTGAAATAACCCTTCGTGGAAAAGTATTGCCCGTTGGTGGAATCAAAGAAAAAATACTTGCAGCTAAACGTGCTGATATTACCGATATCATTATATCTGAAGAAAATAGAAAAGACATAGGTAAAATTAAAGATATTTATATAAAAGGATTAAATTTCCATTTTGTTAATGAAATTATGGAAGTCCTTGAAATTGCTTTACTAAATGAAAAAGTTAAAAAGCCATTAAAAATATAATATTAGATAATAGGTAAAAAGGAGTTCGGTATTTTATACCGGGCTTTTTTTATTGCCATTTGAGTAAATTTCAGTAATTTTAGTTGATATAAAGTTGGTAATCATCATAATTATAAATTAAAACAAATGAAAATGGGAGCAGGTATCTTTTGGGGAATATTGCTTATCTTAATCGGATTAGGTATAGTAATTAGAGTTGTTTTTAATATCGATTTCCCCTTAATTAAATTCGTAATTGCATTCTTATTTATATTTATAGGGATTAAAATTATTTTTGGAAACTTTAGAGTGTGGGATAGTAAAGTAGATGAAAATACAACTATATTTAGCGAGAGTAGAATTGATGGAATGGAAGAAAAATACAAGGAATACAATGTGATTTTTGGAAGTTCTGTTATTGACTTAAGAAATATTGATTTATCTAATGAGTCGAAAGAAATTAAGGTGAATACAATTTTCGCAGGAACAGTTATAAAAATAGATGATAAAACTCCTGTAAAAATAAAAGCCGATGCCGTATTTGCAGGTGCTGATTTGCCTAAAGGAAATTCATCGGCTTTTGGTACTGCCCAATATGAGAGTGAAACATACAGATCGGACACAAATTATTTATACATTAGAGCAGATGTTGTATTTGGCGGTTTGGAAATAAAAACTTATTAATTTTTAAATAAATGGTGTGATGAGCCAAATTAGTTTGGCTCTTTTTTTATAATATTTTTATTAATTAAACGTAATAATACGGTACAGTCTAACATTTTTCAAACAATTGTTTTAAGTTTGTTAGATCAAAACTAAAACATTATGAAAAAAATAGCTGTTTTCCCGGGATCTTTTGATCCATTTACCGTTGGTCATGAATCTATTGTAAACAGAGCAGAAGTACTTTTTGATAAAATATATATAGCAATTGGATATAATGCTAAAAAAGATGCATTATTTACTTTGGAAGAGAGAAAAAACTTTATAAATCAGGTTTTTGAAGATAATTCAAAAATTGAAGTAATTCATTTTGAAGGATTAACAATTAATTTATGTAAAGAATTGGGCGCAAATTATATATTGCGTGGTTTAAGAACAGCTGCAGATTTTGAATACGAACGTGCTATAGCACAGGTGAATAAGGCAATGTACGAAGGAATAGAAACAGTTTTTCTATTAACAATGCCTGAACATACACCCATAAATTCATCAATTGTAAGAGATATTGTTCGTCATGGTGGCGATCCCAGTAAATTTATTCCCAAGAAAATTAATATTAAAGGCTTAAAAAAATAGTTTATGATCCTGAAAAAGCCGCTTTTAATTCTTGTTTTTAGTTTATTGCCAGCTTTAATTTTTGCCGATACAGTAAAAATTTTTGGTAATGCTCCTGAATATGCGAATTCAAAATTATGTTTTAAGTTTTTTTCTGATCAAATAACATTTACTGAAGAAATATTAGCAAAATGCATGGTTGATAGTCTTGGTGATTTTTCTGTTGAGTTTAATTTAGAAGAAACAACTTATGTCTTTTTGCACTTAGGAGCTTATGAAGCTTTTCTTTTTGTTGAACCTGGTAAAATATACGAGCTGCTTTTACCTGAACGAAAGGATAAAACAATTACAGATGAGCTAAACCCTTATTTTCAACCAATTCAGTATCATCTTGGATTAAATAATATTTCAGATCAGGAACTAAACTATCAGTTAGCTTATCTTGATGAAATTTATGCTTATATACTTAATGGAAGTATGATAGATTCTTACAATGAAATTAAAGAGCATAATGCATCAAGTACATTGAATAAAGTAGATACTGTTTTTTCAAAAAAAGCATATTCAAGGGTAGTAAATAATAACTCAATGGTTATCTATAACAATCTGAAACAGATTAATATGGATGAACAAATGCATAAGCTCGATTCTATATTCTCAGATGTTGACAATAAATATTTTAGTGATTTTAAGAAATATAAAATAGCAGCATTCAGAAATGCTTTTTTTAATGAAAAGATGAAAAGCATCTCGAACAATTATTATTTAAACGAAGAAATCCTTTATAATAACAATGCATACATGAGTCTTTTTAATCAGGTTTATGATGAATATTTTATTTATTTCGGCAGGACAGATAGTGGAAAGAAAATATACAACGATATAAATAAGTTAAAAAGCTATAGCGAGCTGGATAAAACATTGCAGCAGGATTCTATTCTTAAGAATGATACATTAAGAGAGTTAGTGGTTTTAAAGTGTTTATTCGATGAGTTTTATAATGACAAATTCTCTCGTAGTGCAATGCTTACTATTTTAGATACCTTATTCAAGAAAACAGTAATTCCTGAACACAAATCAATTGCAGAAAACATAAAAAATAGGGTTACAAAATTAATGGTAGGGTATAAGCCACCAGAATTTAATTTGTTGGATAAAGACAGTAATTATGTTTCATTAAATGATTTTGAAGATAAATATGTATACCTGGGATTCTGCACTACAGTTAGTTATGCTTGTATAAAAGAGTTTGAGATGCTTCGAAATTTATATGAAAATCACAAAGATCATTTTGAGATAATAATGATTTGTATGGACGAAACATTACCTCAGATGAAACATTTTGTTGAAAGAAAAAAATACCCTTTTACTTTCTTATATTATGGTAATCAGTCGGAAGTTTTTAAGGATTATGACATTAGGGCATTCCCTACTTATTACTTTATCGACAGAAAAGGAAAATTGAGCATTTCGCCAGCTCCTAGTCCGGGAGAAAATGCAGAGTATAGAATTTTCCAGATTATGCGTTCAAATGGAGATATCTAGACTGATATTAGGTAAAAGTTTCTAAAGATTATTGCTTTCAATAACATCAATAATTGAAGGGAAAGTATTTTCAAAAACCTTCTTAAATTCAGAATCCTTTAACCAAACGACTTTAGTAATTTCTTCTTCAAATTGTGGTTTTAGCTCTTC
>CAZPMA010000133.1:0-7176 GCA_964587535.1 uncultured Bacteroidales bacterium | reverse complement strand
ATATCTTGTTTACTAAGCTTTAAAATCCATCTTATAAGGACCCTTGTTAACAATTTCTAATGGCACATCTGGTATCCATTCGATTGGAAAAACATCTTCAGGGTCAAGTTCGGTTTTTGAATAAAAGTCCGGCTCTCCCAGTTTGTACCATACATCGTCAATTTTTGTATAAATTGTATCTTCGATAAGCAAAGGTTCTTCCGATTTTTTTATTCTAAAACTTGCTTGTAGATCTAATTCATTAGCCAGAAAAATGGTTCCGGCACATTCATATTTTCTACCATCCAATGGTATTTCTTTTAATTCCATTTTTTTTGATGAACAAGGACCAACCCAAACAAACACTTCGCCCTTTTCTGCTATTTTAATAGAATATTTCTCTATATCAGATATTTTAAGTGGCATAACAATCAATTTTTATAATAAGTAAATATACAACCTAAGGTGTTATAAAGCATGTTTTTTACTATCAGATACATCAACTGAAAAACTGTTCTAGATCAATTTTTTTTATGACTGGCGATTTAGTATATATTTGTGGATTGTTTATTTAAACTCAAATTAGTCAATTCAATCTAATAACAATGAAAAAAACATAAATTAACTTATTATGAAAAGACTATTTAATTCAACCATTTTAATCTTTTTATTCATGATATCAATATTTACAAGCGGGTGCAATGAAAAGCCTGCAGAGCAAACAGAATCTGCCCTTCAGGCAGACGGCGATTTTCAAGTGCAAATTGATCGATTTGAAGAAATACAGATTCTGAGATATCAGATTCCTGGATTTGAAGATTTAGATTTACGACAAAAAAAGCTTGTATATTATTTAAGTGAAGCAGCAAAATGTGGTCGCGATATTACCTTTGATCAGAATTTTAAGTACAATCTATTAGTCAGAAGAACACTGGATGCAATACTTACTGGCAGCAATTTGGATAAAACAGGAGAGGAATATGAGAAATTCATGAGTTATACCAAAAAAGTATGGTTCGCAAATGGAATTCACCATCATTATTCGGCAGATAAATTTATGCCTGATTTTAGCGAAGATTATTTTAAAACATTGGTATTGAATACCGATTCTAAAAAATTGCCCTTACAAGGAAACGAAACTGTTGAAGAGTTTATGGACAAGCTGTTTCCAATAATCTTTGATCCAAATCTGTATGCTAAAAAAATAGCATCTGAAAAAGGCAGTGATATTGTAAAGCTATCGGCAGTTAATTTTTATGAAGGAGTGAGCTTAGATGAAGTAAACGAATATTATAAAAACCAAATTGACGAAACAGATCCAACTCCAATTAGCTATGGTTTAAATACCAAAGTGGTTAAGGAAAACGGAAAATTAAAAGAAATTGCTTATATCGCAAACGGAATGTATGGTGCAGCAATTAACAAGATTATTTACTGGTTAAAAAAAGCAAAAACTGTTGCTGAAAATGAAACTCAGGCAAAGGAATTTGAATTATTAATTGAATATTATCAAACCGGCGACTTAAAAATTTGGGATGAGTATAATATTTTATGGGCAGGAAATACGGATGTTAAAGTCGATTACGTAAATGGATTTATTGAAGTGTATGATGATCCTTTGGCAATGAAAGCTACCTGGGAAGCAACAGTAAATGTAAAGAATGATAAAGCTACCGAATTGACAAAACGAATTGCTGAGCAGGCGCAATGGTTTGAAGATCACTCGCCTGTTGATCCTAAATTTAAAAAAGAAAAAGTTACTGGAGTTACTGCTAAAGTAATTGATGTGGTTCAACTAGGCGGAGCATGCTACCCAACATCTCCATTGGGTATAAATCTGCCAAATGCCGATTGGATTCGTAAAGAACATGGATCAAAATCGGTAACATTAAAGAACATTGCATTTGCTTACGATCAGGTTGGTAAATCAGGTTATTTAGATGAATTTGTAGAAAGTGAAGTAGTAAAAGAGAGAATGAAAAGTTATGGAGATATTACCAGCATGTTACACACCGATTTACACGAAGTGGTTGGTCATGGTAGTGGTCAGCTTTTACCGGGAACAGATCCGGCAGCATTAAAAAGCTATCAATCACCATTAGAAGAGTCGCGTGCCGATTTATTTGGCTTGTATTATTTACCAGATGCTAAATTGGTGGAGATGGGATTACTGCCAAATGAAGAAGCTTACAAAGCACAATATGATTCTTATATTTTAAATGGATTAATGGGTCAGTTAGCTCGTATTAAACCGGGTAAAAACATCGAGCAAGCGCACATGCGTGGTCGTCAGATGATTTCGAAATGGGTATATGAAAAAGGGAAAGATGAGAATGTAATTGAAATGTATCAATCGAATGGTAAAACCTTTATTCGTATAAATGATTACGAAAAATTAAGAGCTTTATTTGGTGATTTGTTAGCAGAGGTGCAAAGAATAAAATCTGAAGGAGATTATGTGGCTGGTGAAGCTTTAGTAGAAAATTACGGAGTAAAAGTAGATCCTGAATTACATAAAGAATTATTGGAAAGATACGCAAAACTGAATCGTGCTGTATTTGCCGGCTTTATTAATCCCAATTTAATTCCTGTTGAAGAAAATGGAGAAATTATTGATATTAAGGTTGTATATCCAGATAATTATGTTGATCAAATGATTGAGTATAACGAGAAATACTCGTTTTTACCAACGATAAATTAAATGTAAATTTTCCCTGCGATGGTATAAAAGCCTCGTAGGGATTTTTTATTAAAAACTGGCGTCTTTTTTGCAGTTATAAAAACATATTTTTAATTAGTATGTTATTTTATTATATTTATATTAGCATAATATTGTAAATCAAACCGTTTATTATGAAAGTTAAAATTACATTTCTGTTAATTATTGCCGTTTTAGCGTTTAATGTGCAAGGACAGGATGTCTTAAAAGTAGGAGATAAGGCACCAGAGATTATTCAGAATTCAATTACCGGGGATGAGATTAAATTATCTGACCTTGAAGGAAAGCTTGTTTTAATTGATTTTTGGGCATCGTGGTGTAAACCCTGTAGAAAAGAAAACCCCAATATTGTAGAGATTTACAAAGAATATAAAGACGAAAATTTTAAAAATGGGGAAGGCTTTACCGTACTGAGTGTTTCTTTAGATTTTAAGAAAGATGCATGGGAAAAGGCGATTAGCGATGATAATCTGGAATGGTCTTATCATGTGGCAGATATGAAAGGATGGAGAAACGAAGCAGCACAATTATATCATGTAAAAAGCATTCCTGCCAGTTTTTTAATCGATGGCAATGGAATCATTATTGGAATGAATCTAAGAGGTGACAGACTGGAAGATGCTCTAAAAAAACAACGAAAAAAAAAGTCCTTTTTTTCTTCCAAAGACTAATAAATTATTAACTGTTTCTACAACAAGCAGTTAATAGCTCATTTAATTTCTCTTCAAGTGTATGGTATGAGAAATATTTCTTGCCAAGTGCATAATTGTACTCAGCGATTTCTTTATTAATCTTATCATTATATATTACCTCTTCAATTTCTTTTAAGGCTTTATCTGTGATTACGTTATCTTCCAACATAACTGCCTTAAAACCTTTACTTCCTATGTCGGGCCAATAAACAGGTTTATAGTTGTTAACAAAAATTGGGCGTTTGGCTAAAACAGCTTCGACAAAAGCATTTCCAAAACCTTCATAAGTGCTAAAATAGGTACAAGCCCTTGCATGCGCATACGCATCTGATAGTGAATATGCTTTTTCATGCCCGGTGCTTGCATGCCCTTTATTGGAAATAGAATGATAAGCAAATTGTACTTGCTTGCTAAGCTTTAGCTCATGAATTAAGTCAACCAGTTTCATATAATATTCACTGCCTGCATCGTCGGCATAATGGCCCGTTATAATTAATTTTACATTCTTATTTTCAAGCATGCTTACCAGTTTAATGGCTGCTTCAATTCCTTTTCGCTTTACAATGCGTGTAATTTGAAAAAGCAAGATATCATTTTTACTCAAACCTAAATCTTCACGAAGATCTTTATTGTATTTATTAATTTCTCCAAAAGGAATGTCGAAATTCATAACATTAGGAACATTAACAGAAGATCTGTTAAAACGTTCCATTAAAGTGTTTTGAGCATGAGTATTAATTACAGCATGGTAACTGTTTGGCAAACGTAAAGGAAATGTTTCCTGCACCAATTCGTTTATTTTAGGATGTGGTGAAATATACCTGTCGCCGCGCTCCCAGGCAAAATCATGATCGTGTGTAATAATTGGAATCCCTAGTTTTTCAGCAGCGTTTTTAATTGCTAATCCCATAGAAATATGGGATGGGAGGGCAGATGCATTTTCTGAAATCATAACATCAATATTAAAACGATGCACCCAGCTGATGATTTTTTCTTCTATTACCCCTGCATATAAAAAAAGGTGCTCAAGCAGATCGTCCTCGTTATAATCGGGATGAAAATAGGCTTTCTTTTGTTCCCAATAACTTTCGGGTGAGAAAAAAGACATTTCCTGCACCCGCACTTCGTGTGCACAATCTATTTTTCTTCCTTCGAACTGGCCCGAAATTATAAATATTTCATGACCCATTTTTTTGAAAACTTCTATCCATTTTTCTGTTTCCAATGCAACTCCATCAACGCCACCAATTCTGCCTATTATTATTCCTATTTTCATAAGTCAAACGATTTGGTTTAATGTAAATTTAAGAATAGTACAACTAAAAGTAAACTATAAGAGCAACTTTATTAAGCTTAAAAATGATTGTATTATGTACGAAGGGGTATTAACTATTCTGCTTCTGGTTTTGTTTCAGCATCCTGCTCAGGGGTTTTTTTAATACCATGTTCTTTTTTATATTCATCAAGAATGTTGGTTAACTTGGTAATCTCTTTTGTATAATCCGAGATGGTGTTTTTTAGATTTTTTATTGTAGGATATGACAATAATAAACCGACAAATAATCCAATAATAATAGTAACTAATAAAACCAGAGACAAGGGAGTTCCTGCCACAGGTTTACCAATAACAAAATCGATTGTAACCGGACTGCTGTTTTTCAAAGCAAACACTACTAGTACCAGGGCTGATAATAAACCTATAATTAATGACTTTTGCATATGACAATGTATTTTAATTGTAAATGTAATTATTTATTTTTTTAATTAAAACATCTTTGTTTATAGGTTTTGAAATATAATCGTCGCATCCATTAGTTAAGCACATCTCTCTGTCGTTATACAAAGCATAAGCTGTTTGGGCAATTATTGGGATGTTTGGTTTAAGTGCTTTTATTTTTTGAGTTGTTTCCAGGCCATCAATATCCGGAAGTCTGATGTCCATTAATATTACCTGAATGTTTTTTTCTTGTTTAATAAGTTCAATTGCTTTAGTACCCGTTTTTGCCAGGTGGACCACAGCACCCATTTTAGTTAACAGACAACGAAGAAATTCCATATTATCGTTATCGTCTTCAACTACCAGAATCTCAAGATTATTCCATTTTTCCATAGCACTACACTTTAAATTAATGTTAATGCATAATTCACATTATATTATCTAAAATAATAAACGACTTAATGGATGGTTTTAAAAAGTAATAATTTAATAAAGACTAACTCCCCTTAGTAAAAGTACATAATTTATTCTAAATAAAAAAGTTAGCACATAAAGTTATGGCACCTAAGATAAAAAGTCAAGAAAAATAAACCCGGAAAATATTCCGGGTTTATTTTATAATTTATTCTTCGTTATTTTTTTTGTTGCATGTTTGATTTAACCTGTCCGAGAAGTGCCATAATTTTCTTTTGCGCTATTACAGTCATTCGGTACATAACAGGAACAATAATTAATGTTAAGAATGTTGAGAATGTTAAACCAAATATTACTGTCCACGACATTGGGCTCCACATTCTTGCCATATCGCCGCCAAAATAAATATCAGGATTGTACGTGGTAAATAATCCTTTAAAATCAAAATTAAGTCCAATAGCCATAGGTAACAGACCTAAAATTGTTGTAATGGCAGTAAGCAATACAGGGCGCAACCTTGTTCTTCCGGCATTAATTATACATTCTGTAGCTGCTTCTATTGGTAGAAATTCATTTTCCTGCAATCCTAACTCTTTTCTTTTGCGCGCTTTGAGCAGTTCAATATAGTCTACCAGCACGATGGCATTATTTACCACAATTCCAGCCAGAGAAATTATACCAATACCTGTCATGATAATTATAAAGTCCATATCAAATGTCCACAATCCACCAAATACTCCAATGGTACTAAATAAGATACTTGATAAGATAATTAATGTTCGTATTACTGAATTGAACTGGGTAACAAGGATTAGCATAATTAATGCTAATGCAACCAGCATGGCATTTCCAAGAAATTCTGCCGATTCATTTTGTTCCTGTTGCTCACCTGTAAACTCATATCTGTATCCTGCAGGCATTTCAAAATCTTCCATCAGTGAAGCCAGTTGAATGTTTATTGTGTTTGCATTATACCCTTCGATCACGTTTGAATACAAAGTAATCACACGATCCAGGTCTTTTCGACGTACCGAACTAAAGGTTGTTGAATATTCAAAATTTGCAACAGCCGATAAAGGAACGTACGAAGGCGGACCATCGCCAAATACAGGAATCTTCATGTTCATCATTACAGGTAAATTGTACCGATACTCGTCTTTTAAACGAACTAAAATTGGATACTCATCTTCGCCCACTTTAAAGTCTGACACTTCATCACCAAATAATGATTGACGCAAAGTATATGCTATTGTTTGTGTCGACAGTCCATACCGTTGTGCTTTATCGCGATCGATATGGATTAATATTTCCGGATTTTGGGTGCTAATGTTAGATTTTAAACCTTCAATACCATCAATGTTTTGAGTTTCAAGATATGTCTTAATCGTATCAGCTAAATGCACCAGTTGATCAAAATCCTGACCGATAATTTCAAGATTTACTGGTTTACCTGTTGGAGGACCTCCTTCATCTTTTGATACGGTTAGTTCTACTCCCGGATATTTATGCATAAACTGATCACTCATTGTTCTCATGATTTCCGATGTGGTATACGATGTTCCGCGAAGTTCAAAATCAATAAAGCTTATTGTGATAATAGCCTGGTTTGCTTTTGACCCTGCAGAAAAATCCATAGGATCTCCTTTACCAACAGT
>CAZPMA010000132.1:0-7193 GCA_964587535.1 uncultured Bacteroidales bacterium | reverse complement strand
CCTTCCAAACAAAAATTAAAAGTTTATATTGACAATAAAGCCAAGAAAAAAGGCAAAAATGCAACCTTAATAAATGGCTTTGTTGGATCAGAAGATGATTTAAAAGAATTAAGTAAACTGCTTAAAACAAAATGCGCTGTTGGGGGTTCTGTTAAAGATGGTGAAATTATAATACAAGGAGATTTTAGAGATAAAATTGTTCAAATATTAATTTCTCAAGGATATAATGCTAAGAAATTATAAGGGAGAGTATAGGAAATGAAAGTGAGAGGTTTATTTTTAGTGATCGTTGTAAGTATATTTGTAAATAAAGTGTTTGCTGAAGATACCATTAGGATAATGCAATATAATTTATTGTATTATGGAAAACAAACTAGTTTTTGCACAACTTCAAATAACTATATTGAATATAAGAATGCTTATTTACAAACAATTATTGATTATGTAAAACCAGACATATTTGGAGTAAATGAATTAGATGGAGAAGATGCTTATCCAATAATTGATGATGACCAGTACTTACTTGATAATGCATTAAATGTTAATGGCATAAATTACTATAGAAAAACGGAAACCCTTAAGGCATATCTTGCTAATATAATTTATTATAATACAGATAAGGTTATATTAAAATCAAGCCAGATAATTAATGTGACATACGAAGGGATCAAAAAATATTTTAATGCATATAAATTTTATTACAATTCAGATGATTTGGCAATTACAAACGACACAGCATATTTTTATTGTGTAGTTGCACACTTAAAGGCAGGAAGCTATGGCGATGAACCTACCCAAAGAGCTTTTGAAACAAATATTATAATGGATTATTTTGAAAGTATCGGTGAAGCAGGAAACTACATTATTATGGGTGATTTTAATGTGTATACCCCAACGGAAGAGTGTTTCCAGAATTTTATAAATCCGGATAATAGTTTATATACTTTTTATGATCCTGCAAATCAGATTGGTGAATGGGCCGGTAATGAAGACTATAGCTTATATCACACACAATCAACACATGATTATGTTCCAGAGGGAGAATGTCCTTCAGGGGGCGGTATGGACGATCGATTCGATTTCATTTTAGCATCCGATTATATTATGAATGGGACAGATCATTTTCAATACATAGCCGAGTCTTATAAGGTTATTGGTCAGGATGGAAGCAGGTTTAATTCATCACTGAACACAAGTTCAAACTCTGTTGTTCCAAATAATGTAGCACTTGCCTTGTATAATATGTCTGATCATTTACCAGTATACATGGAACTAAAAGTTGACCAAAACAGAGGAGCAGCTTTAAGTATTAATGATATTATTGATAAAGAGCCAAAAGTGTTTTACAATAATCCGGTAAATGATAATTTGTTTTTGTCAGTAAAATCGGATAAAGAGCAAAGTGTAGTTTTTGAGATAATTTCATTAAACGGACAAATAAAATCTCAAAAGACAATAAATTTGATTAACGGCAATAATGTGGCAAACATTTCTGTTTCAAATTTAGAATCTGGGATTTATATTATTAAATTGCATGATAATAACAAACAAATATTTTCAGGAAAAATAGTAAAAGAAAATATAAGTGATTAAAAAAAAGGTATCCTTTATATTCGTTTTTTTATTGTGTGTTAAACTAGCCAGTTCTCAATATTATTCAACGGGGCAAGATCCTGCTTCGGCAAAATGGAAACAGATAAACACGGAAAATTTCCAGGTAATTTATCAAAAAGAATTTACTGAGCAGGCGCAATACATTGCTAAGACTTTAGAGTTTTATTATCTGAAAGTTGGATATTCTTTAAATCATAAACCTAGAAAAATCTCTGTTATTATTCATAACCAGACGGTGCTTTCAAATGGTTATGTAGCCTGGGCACCCAAAAGAGTTGAATTATATCCGACAATAGATCCGGAAACTTATCCTGACCCCTGGATAAAACATTTATGTATTCATGAGTTAAGGCATGTTGTGCAACTCGATAAACTAAACCAGGGGATTACACGAATACTTTCTTTAGTGTTTGGTCAGCAATATACTGGATTAGTTGCAGGGCAGATGCCGATGTGGTATTACGAAGGCGATGCAGTAGGCATGGAAACAGCCCTTTCAAATTTTGGAAGAGGGCGGTTGCCAAGATTTCAACGTGGCATCAAAACACATTTATTGAGCGACGACAAAACATATTCTTTCGATAAAATGCTATTCGGATCATACAAAGATTATGTCCCAAACCACTATGAATTAGGATATCAGTTGGTTTCATTTGCCAGAAAAAAATATGGGATTCAAGTGTGGGATAAAGTTGAAGATCATGTGGCAAAAAACTCTTATACCTTACTGCCTACCACATGGGCATTCTACAAGGGCTTAAAGAAAAATTATGGATTAACTCAAAAAGAACTTTATAACCAAACAATAGAATTTTTAGATAGCTTATGGTCAAATGAAAAAAAGCAAGAGATTACTCCAGATTTTTTTCAGAACTATGAAATTGATGATTATGAAAATTATTTAAATCCTATAATTATTGATGAAAACAGGATTCTTTCATTAAAAAAGGGCATATCACACATTCCGCAATTTGTTATTCTGAATCGAGAAAAGGAAAAAATTTTGTTTGAACCAGGGTATGTTATTAGCGATGACTATTCTTATGCTAAAGATTTTCTTGTTTGGGCAGAATACAAACCAGATTTAAGGTGGACAAACAGAGAGTATACATCTATTAAGATTTTGAATATCAGAACAAAGAAACAGGAAGTTTTAATTGAGAAGAGTCGTTATTTCAGCCCTGATATTTCAAAAACTCAAAATAAAATTGTTGTTGTTGAAGTTGATAAAACGAATGTCTCAAGCCTGGTAGTTTTAGATGTTTTTAGTGGTAAGATTATTCAAAAAGTTCCTACAAGAGACTCAAATTTTATTTCACGACCCAAATGGTCAAGTGATGAAAAATCAGTGTATGTAATCGAATTAACAAGCGAAGGGAAACAAATTGCAGAATATAATTTTGCTTTAAATAAATGGATCACGGTTTTTAAATTAAAAAATGGTGATATAGAAAGAATTTTACCACATAAAAATAAAATTTACTTTCATTCAACTTTAAATGGCACCGATAATGTTTATGTTTTCGACAAAACAGACAAGAAAATTTTCCAACTATCCAGTTCTAAATATGGAATATCAGGTTTTGACCTATACGCGAACGGAAATGAAATAATTACAAACGAATACACTTCGCAAGGATTCAGAATTGCTACTATCCCTTATGAGAGAGCGGTTTGGAAACCAGTAGATATTAATGAGAAATATAATTACACGTTCGCAGATGTCTTAAGTAAGCAGGAATCAGCTTTTGAAGATGCTGAGAGCATACAAGAATCAGATTTTGTGGAAAAACCATATAGAAAAATACTAAATCCATTTTATTTTCATAGCTGGATACCATTTTATTTTGACTATTCGGATATTTCTGTTAGCGAATCAATGAGAAATCCTGAATTAATATCGCAGAATTTATTCCCTGGATTAATGTTAATTTCTCAGAATAAATTAAGTACAACCGAATCCATATTGAGCTATTCATATAAAAATGGAAACCATTCTGTTTCTTCATCCATAGTATTCAAAGGAAAGTATCCTGTATTTAGTCTTAATGCAAACTATGGAGAAGAACAAGAAATTCTTGCGTCAAACGAAGCTCCGGCTGTTAATGTTAAACCTGCTTATAGTTATAATATAGATGCTTATGTACCATTAAATTTATCAAAAGGGAAATATGTTAAAGGAATAAGACCGTATATTTCATTTAAACACACAGAAAATTTATACTATTACCCTGGTAAGTATTATTATTTAAAGGGAATGAATTATGTAAACACTAATTTATATTTATATTCTTACCAAAGAATGTCGGAAAGAGATATTTACCCGCCATTTGGAATTTCTTTGAACATTGGATTATATAACACACCATTTGAAAAAGAACTTCTGGGTCATATCTTCAATTCAAATACAAACATTTATTTCCCTGGTGGTAAAAATAAAGCATTTAAGCTTGATTTAGGTTATCAGTACCAAAAAGTAAACAAATATTATTTTAACAGTTTATTTAGATTTCCACGAGGAATTCAAAAAAACATTACAGACAGGCTGGTTAAGATTTATTCAGATTATGTTTTCCCAATTTATTATCCCGATTGGAACTTAGGATCATTTATTTATATCAAAAGATTTAAGGGTAATCTGTATTATGACTATGCTCAAAATGCTATTAAAGTATATTATATCGATTCGGATCAGTTTATTTGGTGGCGCCAAAACATGTACAGTGTTGGTGGAGAGTTAAGTATGGATTATCACTTACTTAGGACAATGTTTCCTTTAAACACGGGGGTTAGATTTGGATATGTATTATCTGAAAGCAGAGCATTCGTGGAATTAATTTTTGGTATCGATTTATTTAATTTTTAAAAAGAAAAAGACACTAAGCGACCACAATAAATTGAAAAATTGATGGTTTAACATATTATTAGATGTAAATTTGATCAATATTACAAAACCGAAGAAAAAAAAATATCTATATTTGTCGGGGAAAGAAAACGAAAGTTAACTAAAAACTAGATAAAATGGCAAAATATAATAACGACAACGAAGCAAGTCCTGCTATTAACTTAATAGGTGTTGGAACAGAAATAACAGGTGATGTTAATTCTAATGGTGATATACGTATAGACGGTAGTTTAACAGGTAACTTAAAAACAGCCGGTAAAGTTGTTATTGGAGAAACTGGAAAAATCAATGGCGAAATTGAATGCAAAAATTCAGAAGTGCTAGGTGAAATTAAAGGTAAGATAAAAGTAAGCGAATTACTGTCTCTTAAGGCTACAGCCAAAATTTTTGGTGATATTATTACAAAGAAACTTGCAATTGAACCCGGATCTAAATTTACAGGAAGCTGCAATATGGGAAATGAGTCAGCTAATGGTGTTAAAACAGAAGATTCAAAATTTGGAAATAAAGAACAAAAAAGCGCATAAAAATCTAGAAAGAATTCTATTTTAAAAATCTTTTAATCCAAAAAGTAATGCAAGATTTTAAAAAATTTATAATACGAGAATTGTTATTTACAATTCTCGTTTCATTTTTAGCAATAGTTTTATTTAAAACAATATTTGAAGATTATTATCTAAAAATATTTTGGGGACTTTTAGGCATAATAGCTTTATTAACAGCATTTTTTCATTATTCTATTTTGCAAATAAAAGAAAATGAAACAGGTAAATTTACCAGTAAGTTTATGATATTTACCGGAACTAAAATGGTAATCTATCTGGTACTTATTACAGCGTATGTTTTTATTGTTCCTGAAAATGCGGTTTCTTTTTTAATTAGCTTTTTTGGATTGTATTTACTCTATACCGTTTTCGAAGTTTTGTTAATTGTCAGATATCTGAAAACAAAGAAATGATTTAAATATTAAGGGTGTTGCTGGCAATACCCTTTTTTTATGCATTTTAAATATAAATTATTCATAAAGCAATATAAATATGAACATATACAGATATAATAATACTCATGATAAATATCAGGTAAAATATACATCTAATAATCAAAATATTTGTTGATATATTAACAGAAGTTATTAGATTTGTATCTCCATTTTAAAAAACAATTATAAGAGCATATAGATATGGAAAACAAACTTCAGGAATTAACACAGAAGCTTTATAACGAAGGGGTTGAAAAAGCGAATGTTGAAGCTGAAAAAATTCTAAATGAAGCAAAATCTGAAGCTGAAAAAATTAAGCAAAATGCCGAAAAAGAAGCTGAAAAGATTATTGCTGCAGCAGAGCAAAAATCAATAGAAATTAAAAAGAATGTTGATGCTGAATTGAATTTAGCAGCAAAACAAACAGTCAGAACTGTAAAACAACAAGTTACAGATATGATTGTTAGCAAAGTAATCGATGAACCTGTTAAAAAAGCATTTGACGAAGTAAAATTCGTTAAAGAAATTATTGAAACAGTCGTAAAAAACTGGGATCCTAAAAAAGGCGAAGCGATTGATTTATCAGTGTTGCTTCCTGCTGATTTGGAAAAAGAGTTCTCTAATTTCTTTACTGCAAAATCTGGAAAAGAATTAAATGCTAATCTTGAGTTAAGTTTTAGCGATTCTATTAAAGGTGGATTTAAAGTAGGACCTGCTGATGGATCATATAAAATCAGTTTTAGCGAAGAAGATTTTGAAAACTTTTTCAAATCATACTTACGCCCGAAAACGATTGAAATGTTATACCCAGCAGAATAGTTATGGCGCGCAATTATTATCATTATTTTATCGCAGGATTGCCTGATATTTTTCTGGATGACGCAGAATTGCAATTTTCGATGCTCGACTTTAAAAATATGTTAGAAGAGCATCTTAAACCAGAAGATTATAAATTGGCAGAACTGCTATTTCTACCTTACGATAATAAAAAACTTCTTGATTATTTAAATGAGAATTATGATAATCAATATGAATTATCAAAGTTTTCTTATGAAGATTTCGATTTGGAATTTTCAGATGATAGCGAAGGTGCACTTCCTGATTACATGTACAAATTTGTTGAAATCTATAAAGACGAAGAATTATCAAAAGATGTAAATAAGACATGGGAGAACCTTTTAACTGAGATGTATTATGAGTATGTTTTAAAAACAAAAAACAAGTTTTTAAAACAGTGGTTCGAGTTTAATCAAAATCTTAATAACATTATTATTGGATACAATTGTCGCAAATTTGAGATGGAAGCTGAACAGCAGCTTTTAGGTGATAATTTTGTTACAAGAGCAATACTTAATAGCAATGCTAAAGATTTTGGTTTGGAAACAGAATTAGAATACGTTTCAGAAATTCTTAACCTGGCCGAAAATGAAAATTTAATGGCTCGTGAAAAAGGATTAGATCAACTGAAATGGGATAAGGTAGAAGAGATCACTCTATTCGACTATTTTACGATTGATGTAATATTAGCATATACAATCAAATTAGATATAGCATATCGATGGTTAGAACTTGACGAGGAAACGGGTCGTGAAATGTTCAAGAAAATAATCGATGATTTAAAATCTGGATTTGAATTTCCAAAAGAATTTGCAATAAATGGAAAAAACAAATAAAATGACAAAAGGAAAAGTAGCA
>CAZPMA010000131.1:0-7196 GCA_964587535.1 uncultured Bacteroidales bacterium | reverse complement strand
TTACAAATTGATATTATGGCTTGCAAAATTAAATATTGTTATCAAAAATACAAAAATAAATCACTATTTTTTATTTAATTATTTAAGAGAAAATAATTTATTTAGATCATATTTTGATTTACCGTGCATTTTATGATGTACAAATTCATTTGTTTTTTTATCATAATGGTATTCTGCTGCCCATTTTTGATGATTTTTTCTAATTTCATCAATTGCATAAACGAAATAATCAATTTCTGAGTCAAGAGTGGTTGGATGAATTGACCATCGTATCCATCCTGGTTTTTGTGATAAATCACCATGGTTTATTAGCTGAGTAATTTCATGAGAATAATCGTAACTTACATTTAGCAAATAATGTCCGTATGTACCTGCACAAGCACAACCACCACGTACCTGAATGCCATATTTATCGCTTAATAATTTAACTACCAGATTATAATGTACTTCTTCAATATAAAACGAAAGCGCTCCAATGCGATCCATTGTATTGTCAGCAAGTATTTTAACTTTTGGAATCGCTCTTAAGCCTTTAAAAGCTCTTGGTATTAATTCTTTCTCTCTATTTTCAATATTTACAACACCCATTTGTTCTTTTAATTCAATTGCCAAGGCAGTTCGAATTGCCTGCAAGAATCCTGGTGTTCCACCATCTTCGCGTAGCTCAATATCATCAATATATTTATATTCACCCCAACGATTTGTCCAATCTACTGTTCCACCACCCGGATTATCCGGAACATCGCAATTATATAGACTTTTATCAAAAATTAGCACTCCTGCTGTTCCTGGGCCACCTAAAAACTTATGTGGTGAAAAGAAAATAGCATCTAGCTTTTCCATAGGATCTTCAGGATGCATATTAATTTCGGCATAAGGAGCTGATGCAGCATAATCAATAAAACATAAACCACCATACTGATGCATTAATTTAGCTAATTCATAATATGGAGGCTTAACTCCTGTAACATTTGACGCAGCCGAAAAAGAACCTATCTTCAGTCTTCGGTCTTTATATTTTTCTAATTGCTCTTTTAACTTTTCTGGATCAACTAACAAATCCTTGTCTGGTTCTACTACAACCACATCGCATATTGTTTCGTACCAAGATGTGTGATTTGAATGATGCTCCATGTGAGAAATAAAAACAACAGGTCTGTCTATTTCTCGTAAACATTGCTTATGCTTTAACATTCCGCATCCTTTTAATCCAAGAATACGCTGAAGTTTATTTATAACAGCCGTCATTCCAAATCCTGCCTGAATAAAAACATCATTTGGTCCGGCATTTACATGTTTCTTAATTAACTTCTGTGCATAATGATAACTGTGAGTCATTAACGTTCCTGTCTCACTTGTTTCTGTATGTGTATTTGCCACAAATGGGCCAAAATCGTTCAGAATCTTTTGTTCTATAGGTTTATATAATCTTCCACTTGCAATCCAATCGGCATATATAATTTTTTGATCCCCATATACTGTATTGTATGATGAATCAATCCCAACAATTCCTTTTCTAAATTGCTCAAAATAAGACTCTAATGATTTCATAACAGATGATTATTTGTTTATTTGCCTGGGCGTAAAAATAGAATAAAGCATTAAAATAATGAAAATATTATCAATATTTAATGCCCAAAACAACCATTTAGATAATTATATATTTTAAAGGTTTAATTTAAGCATGCTTCACAAATGAATTACAAATAAAAAACCCAGCTTTAAAATACCGGGTTATATGTTCACTATACGATTTTTTAATCACGACTAGCAAATTTCGATAACAACCTTAATATTTCAATATACAACCATATCAGAGTTAGCATTAATCCAAATGCAGCATACCATTCCATATATTTAGGCAATCCAGCCTGTGAACCTTTTGCAATAAAATCAAAATCCATTACTAAGTTTAAAGCTGCAATTACCACAATAACCAGGCTTATAACTATCCCTAAAATTCCATTACTATTAATAATTAAACCATTTGCGCCAAACAGTGAAAAAATTATAGAGATAAAATAAACCAATGCTACAGCCCCTGTAGCTGCAATTATACCTGCTCTAAATTTCTGAGTTACTTTTACTATACCGGTTCTATATAAAAAAAGCATTAAAAATAGCGTCCCAAATGTTAATGCAATAGCCTGCATTACTAATCCCGGATAACTTGCTTCAAAAAATGCTGAAATAGCTCCTAAGAATAAGCCTTCTAAAATTGCATATATTGGAGCAGTAATATAAGCCCAGTCTTTTTTAAAAATTGTGATTAAGGAAAAAATAAATCCCCCAATCCCACCTATTACAATCCATCTGGAAACCATTGCAGAACCTGCTTCAACTGTGGCGGCTCCAAAGAATAATTTCCAAGTATATAATGCACCAACAACAACCAATAAAAGCATTGCCATCGATTTATTAATGGTGCCGTTTAATGTCATGGTTTCTGTGTATGTTGCAGCATTATAACTGCTCGCATTAAATGCGTTTTTTGACAATACCGGATTTGATGTTCTTCCAAAATTCATTTCTTCTTATTTTTAAATTCTGATTATATTAATTCAAATTATATGCCTTAACCATTTTACTGCATCTTTTTCAGTAAAGAATGTCATTATATATTGTTTTCCTGTTAAATTGTCAATTGAAATTAAAGAATAAATCTGAATCTATAATACCACGGTCAAGTATAATAAATACAACTGCCAATATAAAATTATAAATTAAATACCATTTTACCGGGATGTATTCTTTTGGGCTTATTCCTAGCTTAAAATAGTTATATGCGATTAGGGCTACTTTTGAGAAAAAGAATGTGGCAATTGTTGCCAGAGCAACACCTACAACTCCATAATCAGTTACAAGCCATAAACTCAAAAATATATTAATTAGTACTTCGAAAAATGAAGTGATCATTATGACTTTTGTTTTCTTTAATCCAATTAAAATTGTATTTGGGAACAGTATTCTGCTTACAATAGCTAATAAATAAATTACAAAAACGTCAGAACTTCTGGTAAATTCAGGATTAAATATTACTTTAAACAAAGGTTTTGCAAAAACAAGTAATAAAATAGAAACTGGATACATCGCATGCATAATACGCAGTGACTTTTTCTTGATTTTAGCATATGATCTTTTCAGCTTATCCTTATTGGCAAATTCCACCAGCATAGCAGAGTGTAATCCAGCAGCCATCATTACCACAAAAGGAAGTTCTTTTTGACCATATCTAAAAACTGCAAAACTTTCTGCACCGAAATGTGTGGTTACTACCATGCCATCAATATATTGAGCAGATCCACCAACTAATACGCTAAAAACAATTGGAATAGAAAAAACTAACACTTCTTTTATAAAAGGGAATGAAAATTTTATTTCAGCATAATTATATAATAAGGTAATAAGCCAAATGTTTTTAAATGCAGAAACAATAACTAAACTTCTAAGCGACCAGATTATATCATAACCTAAAGTAACTGGAAGTATAGCTGCAATTAACTGTAAAGTTGAAGTAATATAACCATAGCTTAAGGTATTTCCATTTTTTTCCTGAACCATGTAAATATATTCAACTAAATTGGCAGGGCTACTCAGTAAAAGATATAGTAATGTAACATTTAATAATGGTACTTTCCCTTTGTAACCAAAAACAGAAAAATTACCTTGTATGGAAAGTCCTATTAAAAAAACGATGATGCTAAAAAACATCAATATCACGTAGATATTAAAGACTTCAGGGGATTTTGTACCTGCCAGCTGTTCTTTTTCACCAAATGTCTTGTTGCTTTTGAATAATGGCAAAAAAGCTTGTATCAAACCATTAACCCAAAAGAAACTTGCAATGCTCGCAATAAATAAAGAAACTTCAAACAGACCTATTTCTTCTTTTGACAATCCAATTTTTGTAAATACAATGGAAATAATTAAAAAAGTAACAAACCTTAAAATGTTCATTACTTGCAATCCTGTAACACTATTTACGTTTCTTTTAGTTGCTAACACAAACCCTGATTTATTGCTATTTTAAATCAAAAATACATCTTAACGCTTTAAGATAAAAACAAATTAACTTTTTTATTTTTTAGAAATTAATTTGAAAAATATTTAGATGAATATTGTAAATTTTAAAAATACTTATTTATATTTGCAGTCCGAAAAATGGTGGTTGTAGCTCAGTTGGTTAGAGCGCCGGATTGTGGTTCCGGAGGTCGTGGGTTCGACCCCCATCATCCACCCCAAAAGCTTCGATAATTATCGAAGCTTTTTTTATTTGTGAAATTTCCTTTGGCGCATTGCTTCAAAAACCACAATAGCTGTAGATGTTGAAACATTTAATGAATCAATTTCACCACTCATTGGAATAATAACTTGTCTATTGGCATTATTTAACCACTTATCGCTTAATCCATTGGCTTCTGTGCCCATAATAATTGCGGTAGGCCCGGAAAAATCCATTTCGTGATAATACTCTTTTGCAGTTAAAGCTGTTGCATAGGTTTTAATCCCTTTTTCATCCAACCATTTAATAGCTTCTTCTGTTGAACATGCAACTAGCTGGTTTGTAAAAACACAACCAACACTTGAGCGAATAGTATTTGGATTATAAATATCAGTAAGTGCATCAGAAATTATTACAGCATCTACTTTTGCTGCATCAGCAGTTCGTAAAATGGCTCCCAGGTTTCCTGGTTTTTCAACTGATTCAAGTACAATAATTAAAGGGTTTTCTCTTAATTTCAGATCGGCTAATTTTAAATATTTCGGTTCTGCAAGAGAAATAATTCCTTCTGTAGAACTGCGGTATGCAAGCTTCTCATATATTTCAATACCTATCTCAAAAAATGTAGCATCACAATTAAGCTGTTCATCAATTGTGTTTTTGGAAATTATCTCTGAGCAATAGAATACCGATTTCAATTTAATTCCCGATTTAATTGCCAAACTCAATTCTCGCAAGCCTTCTATAACAATCAGGTTTTGTTTTCTTCGCTCAGATGATTTCTGTTGCAGTTTAAGTATATTTTTAATCTTTTGGTTCTGAGAACTTGTAATTTTTTCTATCATAGCAATAAAAATATATACAAAAATAAGACAATTAACTTTTTATTGTAAAGATTGGTAAATAAACTAATACATATTCTAAATTTGCAACAAAATAGATGGATGAAAAAAATAGAACTTCTTGCTCCAGCTAAAAACCTTGAATCGGGAATTGCAGCCATTAATTTTGGTGCCGATGCCGTTTATATTGGCTCTCCAAAGTTTGGTGCAAGACTAGCTGCAGGAAATTCTATTGATGATATTATACAACTTACTACATACGCTCATAGGTTTTATTCAAAAGTTTATGTTACGATCAACACTATTCTGTATGATAACGAACTTGACGAAGTTGAGAGAACCATACACCAGTTGTACAATGCAGGTGTTGATGCCATCATTATTCAGGATATGGGGATTCTTGAAATGACCCTACCGCCTATCCCATTATTTGCCAGCACTCAAACTCATAATTACGATTGGCAAAAAATAAAATTTTTAGAAGATGTTGGTTTGCAAAGAATAATTCTTGCGCGTGAACTGTCATTAAATCAAATACATGAAATAAGATCCAAAACAACTATTGATCTTGAATTCTTTGTTCATGGTGCACTTTGCGTTAGCTTTAGCGGGCAGTGTTATTTTAGTCATGCAATAAACAAAGGAAGTGCCAATAGAGGGGCTTGTGCTCAAGCTTGCAGAGCATATTATTCGCTTAAAGACAAAAATGGCAAAACGCTTATTAAGGATAAACATTTATTATCGTTAAAAGATTTAAATCTCACAAATTATATTTCTGATTTGCTTGATGCAGGAATTAGTTCCTTTAAAATTGAAGGGCGATTAAAAGATATTGATTATGTAAAAAACATTACAGCCAATTATCGTAAAGCTATTGATATAGTATTGGAAGGAAGGGAAGGATATCAAAAATCATCTTCCGGAATATTATATTATGATTTTAATCCTGATCCGGAAAAAACATTTAACCGAGGCTATACTGATTATTTCCTGACAAGAAGAAACAAAGAGATAGCATCTCCTGACACACAAAAATCAATTGGTAAATTTCTTGGCATAACAAAAAGTTTAAATGATAAATTCTTTATTCTTGATAGAAAAACAAGCATAAGCAGTGGAGATGGCATCTGCTTCTTTAACAAGCAAGGTAAGCTTCAAGGAACTAAAATTTACAAAGTTGATGGAGATAAAATCTTTCCGGAAAGTATTCTTGAAATTATTAAAGGAATCCAAATTTTTAGAAACTTTGATATTCGGTTTTCAAAGCAACTTTCATCATCAAAAACTGAAAGAAAGATATCTGTAACAATTACTATTAAAGAATTAGACGAAAGTATTCTTATTGTTGCAAAAGATGAAGACAATAACAAAATAAGTTATATTCATCAAGGACAACTTGACTTAGCTAAAAATCAGGCAAGAGCATTTGAAACAATAAAAACCCAATTAAATAAAACTGGGGATTCAATTTTTAAAGTTAATCAGGTAAATATTGAATTAAAGCAAGCTATATTTTTCCCTATTTCTGAGTTAAATAATTTAAGACGAATCGTATTAGAAAAACTTGAAGAAAAGCGAAGAGAAAACTATTCAAATCAAACTAATCACATAACAAAAAACAATATACCTTATCCTGATGAATTTGTTGATTACAAAGGAAATGTCTTAAATAATTTAGCAATTCAATTCTATAAAAGGCACGGAGTTAATAAAATAGATTATGCTTTTGAAGCACAAACTGATTTTTCAGGCAAAGAAATCATGATTACAAAACATTGTGTTAAATATCAGATGGGTGCTTGCGAGAGATTTGAAATGAATCCTAAGAAAATATCAGAACCATTGTTTATGGAAGATAATAATCGAAAGTACAAACTTGAATTTGACTGTAAAAACTGTCAGATGAAAATTATTATGTTATAATTTCTACAAAAAAGGTAATTCAACTTTAAAAAAATCACCATTTTCACTAATAACTAATTCCTTATTTGCTAAAAGCTTTAGCTGAGCTTTTAAGGTTGTTAAACCTGTTTGAGTAGAATAGGTTGTTTCCTTTTTATTGATATTATTTTTAATAACAATAAAATCGTTAGTAGAAATAATTTCAATGGTTAGCTTTTGAGATTTATTTG
>CAZPMA010000130.1:0-7411 GCA_964587535.1 uncultured Bacteroidales bacterium | reverse complement strand
TATTAACTGATAACTAATTAATTGTTATTTCTTGTTTAAATATTTTGGCTATATCTTCAATGCTTTTTTGCACAGATATAAACCCATAATTTAATGTATCCTTTATTTTTTTATTTGAATACATCGATTTTGAATTACCTGCTCGTACAACATCTTTTGTAATCTCTTGTTTTTTAAAACCAAGCTTACTTGCAGTATAATCCAAGAGATAAGCCGTTTTTAACATTGCTTTGGTAGCTTCTGTTTTTGGCTTTTTAATTTTCATTTCATCCGCTACTAGATCAAAAAGTTGTTTATATGCTATGTTTTCTGAATTTAAAATAAATCGCTCGTTTACAATTTCAGATTCCATCAACAAAATCATTGCTTTTGCAACATCACGTACATCAACAAAACCAGTTGCTCCGGCAGTATAAAATTTCATTCCTTTAGCTGCTTTTGTAAATAAAGCTCCGCTGCTTGATTTCCAGAATCCCGGCCCAAGAATTACTGATGGATTTACAATAACAGCATTTAACCCCTCCTGTATTCCACGCCACACTTCCATTTCGGATTTAAACTTACTAACCGAATATGCAGAATGATTTTTTGAAGCAATCCAATTTGATTCTTCTGTAATTAATTCGCCATTTACGGTACCACCTAAAGAAGCAATCGAACTCACATGACACAGTTTTTCAATGTTTTTTTGCAAACTCAGGTTTACAATAATCTCGGTTAGTTCTGTATTAATGTCAATGAGTTTTTGTTTCTTTTTACCACCTATTTCAACTATTGCAGCACAGTGATATACATTTGTTACATCCTGAAAAGCATCTTCCAGTTTTACCCTGTCGAATAAATCAGCTTCAATCCAATCAATCTTTTGAATTAAGTCTTTTGACTTATCGCTGCAGTACGAAAAGACTTTTTCAACTCCAGAAATTTTATTTTTATCACGAATGATTGCTTTTACTTTATGCTCTTTTTGCACTAATTCAAATAATAAATGCGAACCAACAAGTCCAGTGCTTCCTGTTACTAAATTCATACTGCTATTTTATATTTTCTGTCGCTTCTGTTCCCCAAATTAACTTTTTCCCAAAGCCTAATCTATTATCTGTAAATTTAAGAAAACTAAGTTCAACAACCCACAAATTTGTTTTCATTAACATAGCCACCGGAAATCTTTTTAAATACCTTGCCTTTAC
Source organism: uncultured Bacteroidales bacterium (assembly GCA_964587535.1). Classification (GTDB taxonomy): domain Bacteria; phylum Bacteroidota; class Bacteroidia; order Bacteroidales; family UBA12077; genus UBA12077. The sequence continues at coordinate 6,221 of CAZPMA010000130.1, read as the reverse complement.
TTTTTTCAATAATTCTTCTTCTGGTTCGTACATTTTACCCTGAAACTGTAATCCCTGAATTTTTCCGATTAGCTTAGTTTCTAATACGATTGATCCTGACACAATATTTTGATCTAACACATCTTTGGCATGTTTTGTATCATGATCTGAAGTAAAAACCAACATATTTTCCTGTTCAAAATAGACATAAAAACAATTGGCACTGTATGGAATATTATTTTTAGATGTTGCTAATGTTAATACGTGATGTTTATTTATAAATTCTATTATTCGATGATCAACTTTATTCATAAATTATAAACCTTTAAATCTTAATTAAGTTTAACAAAGCTAAAATAAATATGCTTTATTATATAATGATATGTGTGTCAAAAATTCTTAACATAAAATTAACTTTGCTAATCGTGTAAATCTTCATAAATTCGCAGAAGTTTAAACACATAAAAAATTACAGATATGTTTTCAGGTATAGTTGAAGAAGCTGCAAAAGTTGTAAGACTTGATAAAGATAAAGAAAATCTGCATATTACAATGCATTGCACATTTGCTGATCAGTTAAAGATTGATCAAAGTGTGGCACACAATGGAGTATGTTTAACAGTTGTTAATGTTGATTTAGAGAAAAAAGAATATACAGTAACTGCAATACAGGAGACTTTAGACAAATCAAATCTTGGATTATTGCAGATTGGTGATAAAGTGAATCTTGAACGCAGTATGAAGATTGATAGTTTGCTGGATGGCCATTTAGTTCAGGGACACGTAGATCAAACAGCCACTTGTACAGAAATTCGAGAAGCTGATGGTAGCTGGTATTTTAAATTTGAATATGATCCATCACAAGAAGATTATATTACAGTGGAAAAAGGTTCTGTATCAGTTAATGGAGTTAGTTTAACAGTTGTAAATTCAAAAGATAACTCTTTTGAAGTAGCAATTATTCCTTTTACTTATGATATTACAAATTTCCATCAATTTAAGGTTGGAACAGTTGTAAACTTAGAGTTTGATGTAATAGGAAAGTATGTTGCACGAATTGTAAAACAACAATTAGGCAAATAATAAAAGAACATAAAATATTGAAAAGCCTCATATCTTATGGGGCTTTTCAGGTAAATACATATTAAATCATGAAAAACTCATCACCAAAACAAATGGCTACCCTTATTGCCTTTATTGCATCAGTAATAACTGGCATTACAGAATTAATATTAGATTATCCTAGTTCACCAAATAGAATTTTAGTGATGGTATTTTCAATATTGCTAATTTTTATAAGTATCTATATTATAGTTTATTATCTATTAAATAATTTTATTTTCGAAAAGATTAATCCAATTTATAAAACAATTCTGAACCTTAATATTCCCGAGAAAGAAATTAAAAATAAACTGGAAGATAAGGATATGATTCGAGATGTAAATGAAGAATTTCAGAATTGGGCCAATAAAAAAACCCAGGAAATTGACCAGTTGAAACAGATGGCAAAATACCGAAAAGAGTTTATTGGTAATGTGTCTCATGAGTTAAAAACACCTATTTTTAATATTCAGGGGTATGTTTTAACGCTACTTGACGGCGGTCTTGAAGATGAATCTATTAACAGGCTTTACCTTGAAAAAACCGAAAAAAGTATTAACCGAATGATTTCAATTGTAAACGATCTGGAATCTATTACTAAACTTGAAGCTGGAGAATTAGAACTAAATTATACTGATTTTGATATTGTTAAATTGATAAAAGAAGTTTTTGATGCACAAGAATTAAGGGCAAAACAAAACAAAGTGTCTCTAATATTAAATAGTGAAAAACCCATTTGGGTAAATGCTGATCGTGAACAAATAGATCATTTATTAACAAACCTGGTTGTTAACTCAATTAATTACGGAAAGGAAAAAGGAAAAACAGAAATTTCTTTTACAAATATGGGGGAAAATGTTTTAATAGAAATATCAGATAATGGAGTTGGAATACCTTATAATGAAATTCCCAGAGTCTTTGAACGTTTTTACCGCGTAGACAAAAGCCGATCAAGAAATTCTGGTGGTACCGGTTTAGGTTTAGCAATAGTTAAACACATTGTTGAAGCTCATAGCCAAACCATAAATGTTCGTAGTACTGTAAACCAAGGAACATCATTTGCATTTACCTTAAAAAAAGGAGCTCGAAGGAGTTAATAACTAAATATTTAAGTCTTTTATAAGCAGATTAGCAAAAAAATCTGAGATGCAATCATTTTTGATTGCATTTTATTGTACAGAAGTCTATCTTTGTACGTTTTAACCTGAAAAATTCATTGAATTTTTCACCCAGAAGGGACGACTTATAAAATTTTGATTTATAGAGACTTGTGTAATTATTGTTAAAATCGTTACATTAAAACTGATGGATGAAAATTTTATAAAAGTCAGGGTTAACCCTGGCACAAGCAAAGCTTGTCGCCATTATTCATGAAAATACATGAATAATTCGGGTTTAAAATATTGTAGACCATTAAAATATATATGATCAATGAGTGAAAAATTTCGCACGTATAAGCAGTTAGATTTATCGCAAGTAAATAAGGACATACTTGCTCGTTGGGACAAGAATGATACATTTCATAAAAGTATAACTACACGTGAAGGAAAACCTACCTTTGTTTTTTACGAGGGACCTCCATCAGCGAATGGAATGCCAGGTATTCATCACGTAATGGCTCGTGCAATTAAAGATATTTTTTGTCGCTATAAAACCATGCAGGGTTTCCTTGTAAAGCGAAAAGCTGGATGGGATACTCATGGATTACCTGTTGAACTTGCTGTTGAAAAGGCATTAAATATTACCAAAGAAGATATTGGAAAGAAAATTTCTGTTGATGAATACAACGATACTTGCCGTAAGGAAGTTATGAAATATACCGATGTGTGGGAAGACTTAACTCACAAAATGGGATATTGGGTTAACATGGACGATCCATACATTACTTATGATAATCGTTACATCGAAACTTTATGGTGGTTGCTAAAACAACTTTTCGAAAAAGGATTACTTTATAAAGGATATACTATTCAACCTTATTCACCTGCAGCAGGAACCGGCTTAAGCACTCACGAATTGAACCAGCCTGGTTGTTATCGCGACGTTAAGGATACCACGTGTGTTGCCCAGTTTGAAGTGATTAGAAACAATGAATCAGAATTCTTATTCGAAAATACAGATACAAAAGTTTATTTCTTAGCATGGACAACTACACCCTGGACATTACCTTCCAATACAGCATTGGCTGTTGGACCCGGAATTAACTATGTTCGGGTAAGAACCTTTAATCAGTATACTGGAGAACCAATTACCGTTATTCTTGCAAAAGATTTATTCAATGCACATTTCGATAAAAAAGCTGAAGAGCTGAATCTTGAAGATTATAAAGAAGGAGATAAAAAAGTTCCTTATAAAGTTCTGACAGAATATACAGGTAAAGACCTTGAAGGAGTTCGTTATCAGCAGTTAATCGATTGGGTTAAACCTGAAGGGGATGCTTTCAGAGTTATTTTAGGCGATTATGTAACAACAGAAGATGGTACAGGTATTGTTCACATTGCGCCGACTTTTGGTGCTGACGATGATCGGGTTGCAAAGCAAAGTAATATTTCTCCATTGGTTGTTTATGATAAAGAAGGAAATATGCACCCTATGGTTGATAAACAAGGACGCATGTTTCCAATTGAAGAATTAGATGCTGAATTTGTTGTCAAGTATGTAAATAATGAAACATATGCTCCTTTTGCAGGACGATTTGTGAAAAATGAATATGATACAAATCTTTCAGAAAATGATGCTACAATAGATGTAGATATTTCTGTAATGCTTAAAAAAGAAAATAAAGCATTCAAAATTGAAAAACATGTTCACAATTATCCGCATTGCTGGAGAACTGATAAACCCGTTCTTTATTATCCATTAGATTCATGGTTTATTAAAACTACTGCTCTTAAAGAGAGAATGATGGAGTTAAACAAGACCATCAACTGGAAACCCGAATCCACAGGAACAGGACGTTTTGGTAAATGGTTAGAAAATTTACAAGACTGGAATTTGTCTCGTTCTCGTTATTGGGGAACTCCACTTCCAATTTGGGTTTCTGAAGACAGAGCCGAAATGAAATGTATTGGTTCTGTTGAAGAATTATTTAATGAAATAGAAAAATCAGTAAAAGCAGGTTTCATGGATAAAAATCCTTATGAAGCGTTCGTTGTTGGAGATAATTCAAAAGAAAATTATCAAAAGATTGATCTACACCGCCCATATGTTGATGGAATATTTCTTGTTTCGGATAGTGGGAAAAAAATGGTTCGCGAATTAGACCTTATTGATGTTTGGTTTGATTCAGGAGCAATGCCATATGCACAGATTCATTACCCATTCGAAAATAAAGAAGGATTCGATCAGGTTTATCCTGCAGATTTTATTGCTGAGGGCGTTGATCAGACTCGTGGATGGTTTTTTACATTGCACGCCATTGCTACTATGTTATTTGATTCTGTTTCATTTAAAAACATTATATCAAATGGATTAGTATTGGATAAAAATGGTGCTAAAATGTCGAAACGTTTGGGGAATGCTGTTGATCCTTTCGAAACCATTGAAAAGAATGGATCTGATCCATTACGTTGGTACATGATCACCAATGCTCAACCTTGGGATAACTTAAAATTTGACCCATCAGGATTAGACGAAGTAAAACGCAAATTCTTTGGAACACTTTATAATACATATAGTTTCTTTGCTCTTTATGCAAATGTTGACGGATTTAAATACAACGAAGAAGAAATTCCGACAGAAGAACGCCCTGAAATAGATCGTTGGATAATTTCATTATTGAATTCATTGGTGAAAGAAGTCGAAAGTGATTATGAAAATTATGAACCAACAAAAGCAGGTCGTGCCATACAGGATTTTGTAACTGAAAATTTAAGTAACTGGTATGTCCGATTAAATCGTAAACGTTACTGGGGTGGCGAGTATTCAAAGGATAAAATTGCTGCTTATCAAACATTGTATACTTGTTTAGAAACTGTTGCAAGATTGATGGCTCCTATAGCTCCATTTTTAGCAGATCAGATATTTACTGATTTGAATGAAGTAACTGGTAAAGACAAAACGGAATCTGTTCATATTTCTGATTTTCCAAAATATAATGAAGCTTATATTGATAAGGATTTGGAAGAAAAAATGGACATTGCTCAACGTGTTTCTTCAATGGTACTTGCATTGCGTCGTAAAGTTAACACAAAAGTACGTCAGCCATTAAGTAAATTAATGATTCCAATTTTGGACAGATCATTAAAAGATAAGTTTGAAGCTGTTCGTAACCTGGTGCTTGCAGAAGTTAATGTAAAAGATGTTGAATATATTACTGATACTACAGGAGTACTTGTGAAGAAAATTAAACCTAACTTTAAAACATTAGGACCAAAGTATGGTAAATTAATGAAACAAATTTCTGTTGCCGTTGCTCAACTATCGCAAGAAGATATTGTTACATTCGAACACAATGAAACATTCGAATTAAACGTTGATACAGAAAAGATAAATATTAGTTTGGAAGATGTGGAAATTACATCGGAAGATATACCTGGATTATTAGTAGCAAACGATGGTAAATTAACGGTTGCCTTAGACATTACAGTTACAGATGAATTAAGAGAAGAAGGTATAGCACGTGAATTTATCAATCGAATTCAGAACATAAGAAAAGAAAGTAACTTTGATGTTACTGATAAAATAGAAATACAGATCCAGAAGCACGAATTAATTAATACTGCAATTGAAAAGCATAAAGATTATATTAGTGCACAAACTCTAGCAAAATCGATTGATTTGGTTGAAAAATTCGAGCAAAATACGATACATCTCGTAGAAATTGACGAAGAAATTAAAACAAACATTAAAATCGATAAGATTAGTTAATAAGTTAAATTAGCAATTACTTTTTTCATAAAAAAAAATTGCTATCTTTAGATCAAACATAAATTGATGAATTATGGCGGAAAAGAAAAGGTTTACAGATGATGAGCTGTTGGAGTTTAAAGAGATTATAATTCAGAAGCTTGAGAAAGCAAAACAAGATTACGACATCTTAAAGAAGACAATTACACACAGCGAAAGTAATGATACCGAAGATACTTCACCTACTTTTAAAGTTTTAGAAGAAGGTGCAGCAACGCTTTCAAAAGAAGAAG
>CAZPMA010000129.1:0-7510 GCA_964587535.1 uncultured Bacteroidales bacterium | reverse complement strand
CCAACTGCTCCACTACCAAATAGTGCACCGGCTCCACCATGTTGAATATTGATGTTATCAATAAAAAAAGAAGGGACAGAATTCATATCAAAGCTACCATTCATAGTATTTTGCAGATTGATACCATTCCATAATATGGCCGTATGTTTAGCATGCATTCCTCTAAGTGCTACACTGCTTTGTCCTGCAATACCATATGATTTAATTGAGATAGGAGTTATTTGAGATATAAGTTCGGATAAATTGGATGAGCTATATTCTGCAATTATATTACTTGAAATGAATTGAACTTTTGCTCCTGTGGTAAAATTAATTAACCGATTGGCGGTAATTTCAATTGCTTCAAGCTCAATTGTATCCGATGGAATTTCAATTGGATTATCGAAAGCATAAGAATTACTTATCCCAATAAAAAACAATATTACGTATTTCAAATATTTCATTAGCACAAATGAATTAAATCTTTAATTGATTTATTCATTTATAACTAACAGGATATAAAGGGAATTTCTGTTGGTGTGGTTTAGTACACCCTCGCTTTTTATCCGAAAGCTACAAATGTAAAGGTAAATGGCAGGTCTTCTGACTTACTCCCTTTTTGCCGGCCTTCCCGTTTACTTTACAGTGGCTATTCAAGGACAAAAAGTTGAAATGGAGCTTACAGCAGCGGAAACTGTTCAGGATTTACACCTGATTCCCTCTTAGCTTGTTACACTAAGAACCATAAACTAGATGCAAATGTAGATGATAGATTTTTATATGCAAAATTATTGTTGTGATTTTTAAATATATTTTTAAACATACTAATGTTAATAAAGATTTTCTTTTATAGAAATCTTCTATTAAAAGTTAAACGATTTGAAATAATGAAGAAGTGAATTCATTTTTAAATCTATATTTTATAGTAAACTTTGCTGCTATCAATTGAAATTCATATATTTATTGTAATATAATTTCTCATTAAATGGCAAAATATATTTTGATATTCTTTTTTTGCTATGCCAGCATTTTATTTGTGCAAAATACAAATGTTGATAGTTTAAAAATTAAACTTGACGATTCTTTAGATAATGAGAAAGTAGAAATTTATCTTCAACTATCAAAATTGAATAGGTCTAAATCTTTAGACACTGCACTTATTTATGCAGATCAGGCACTGAAACTATCAACTAAATTAAAAAACAAAAATGCCATAGTACAATCTTATAAAGAACTTGGAAGTATAAGTTATTTAAAAGGAGAATCAAAAAAAGCTATTAATTATTGCGATAAAGGGATTGCAATTTTAAGTAATGAAGAGAATGAAGTGTTATATGGTTTAGTTCAAATTAAAGGAAATGCATTTACAATTTCAGGGCAATTAGATGAAGGACTGGAATGTTTTAGAAAAGTCCTGAACTATTGGGAAAGTTTTAAGGATAGTACAAAAGTTGCAAGTTTATTAAATAATATAGGTATAATTCACTATTATAAAGGAGATTACGATTCTTCAATGATATATTTATTAAAATCAGCCGAAATATATGATAAACAAGGTAAAAGAGGTGACGTAGCTGATATATCCGGTAATATAGCTCAAATTTATAACGAATTAGGAAATTATGAAAAGGCCATTGAACATACATTAAATGCTTTAGATGTATATGAACAGTTAGATGATTATTACTCACAGGCCGGATTACTAATAAATTTGAGTAATATTTATAAGAATATTGATAGTCTTGATCAAAGTATAGAAAAATCTCAAAAAGCGCTTGAAATAGCTAGTAATAACGGGTATACAGCATTAATGTCTTTAGCTTTTAGTAATTTAGGATTAGCATTCGAGAAAAAGGGTTTATATAACAGAGCAATTAATGCTGTTGAAAACTCATTGGAAATTGCACAAAAACAAGAAGATATTGAAAGTGAAGCTAAAAATTTAAGATTCCTGGGAAGTTTATATAGTAAAGAAAAAGAATACAATAAAGCTTTATTATATCTTAATAAAAGCGAAAGTTTAGCAGAACAAATACATTTAGTTTCTGATTATTATGATATTTATTTTGAAAAATCAAAAATATATGAAGCCTTAAAAGATTATAAAAATTCTTTAAGGTATTATCGAAAATACACACAAGTTAAGGATTCTATTTTTACAGAAGAAAAGCATAAGCAGATTACCGAAATAGAAACAAAATACCAAACTGCAAAAAAGGAAAAAGAGTTAATTCAGCTTTCTGAAGAAAACAACAAACAAAGGATGATTATCTTAAAAAGTAGATATTTTACGCTAGGTTTAATCGTTATTATTTTATTTGTTTTACTTTTTGGTTTCATGTTTATACGGCTCAATAAAATTAGAAGTAGACAAAAAACACTTGAATTAGAACAGAAGCTTTTTAGATCACAAATGAACCCACACTTTATATTCAACTCGTTATCATCAATTCAGTATTATATTGCTAAGAATAAACCCATTGAAGCAGGAGCATATTTATCGGATTTTGCTAAATTAATGAGATTAGTAATAAATAATTCTAAAGAAGAGTTTATTACGCTTGATCAAGAGATAGATACTATGAATTATTATCTGCAAATGCAACAATTACGTTTTGAAGACAATTTTGATTACCAATTTGAAGTTGATAAAAATATTGAAACTAATGAAGTCTTAATTCCACCAATGTTAACTCAACCATTTATTGAAAATTCAATAGAGCATGCTTTTAAGGAGAATAAGAATGGAAATCTATTACAGGTAAGTTATAAATTACATAATAAACATTTGGAAGTATTAGTAGAAGATAATGGGATAGGAAGAGCTAAAGCTTTGGCAAATAAAAATTCAAATCATAAATCATTCGCCATAGAAGTTACTAAACGAAGACTTGAAAAACTAAACCGTAAAAGCAAGAGTAAAATATTTTTTGAAATTATTGATCTGCAGTCTGAAGAAGGAAAGTCAGAAGGCACAAAAGTAAGGTTTAAATTACCAATTTTCTATTCTTAATAAGTTAGTTTAAAAGTGAAAAAATTCTTATTTTTAGAATATTATTTATTTAAATCTTAAAAATGAAAATTGTTGTAGTTGATGATGAGAGCAAAACCAGAGAAGGTATTGTCGAGATCATTAAGAACTACTGTCCTGATGTAAAATCCATTCATGAAGCTTCAGATGTAAAATCTGCACTAGAAGTTATTAATGAAATAATTCCTGATGTTTTAATATTGGATATATCACTAGGAGACGAGACAAGTTTTGATATATTGAAACAGTTAAATCATATAGATTATAAAATTATCTTTGTTACAGCATATGAGCAATATGCAATTCAAGCAATAAAATTTAGCGCATTAGATTATATAGTTAAACCTATAAATCCTAAAGAATTAATAGAGGCTATTAATAACGCTTCTAAATCCTTAGAACATGATCAAACCGAATTAAAATTAAATGCTTTGTTATCGAATATTGAAAACATCTCAAACGGAGTAAAAAAGATTATCTTAAAAACGGCAGAAAGCATTTTTATGGTGAACATTCAAGATGTAATAAGGTGTGAATCAGATGATTGTTACACAAATTTTTATATGGTTGATGGTAAAAAAATAATGGTATCAAAAACATTAAAGGAATATGAAGAAATGCTTTCTGATTATGGTTTTTTCAGATCACATCAATCTCATTTGATAAACTTATATTACATGAATCGTTTTGATAAACACAATGGCGGAACGATTTTCATGAAAGACAATTCTAAAATCCCAGTTTCTTCTCGAAAACGAAATTCTATCTTAAAGATATTTGATAAATACAGTAGAATGTAACTTGCATCTTTTTCATATCTACGAATTCCTGCTAAATAATTACTAATTCTTATTAATCAATTGTATACACTTATTTGCTATTGAATTACTTCAATTGCAGCTTTAACTTTCGTTGAATTGCTATAAAATTCTATTTATTAAATAAACCTTAAACAAAAAACTATGAAAAAATTTTACTTATTTATTTCACAATGGAATAGCAGTATCAATTTACTGCATGGGTTGATTCCAGACAACAGAAAACAAGCTTTCAAGCAATCTCTGAATCCAGTGCTAAGGGTAGTCGGATTGATATTTGTTTTTATCTTTCTTAGTTCAATTGCCTTTTCTCAGGGATTTACCGCCAATGGGAAATTGATGTATAAAGACACAATGTCCTTGGGAGAGCGTGTGGCTCCAACTTTTGCTGATGTGGATAAAGATGGAGACTATGATTTATATGTAGGGACTAATGATGGCAAAATAACAATATTTTTAAATGATGGAAATGGAAATTTTGAAGCCGATGGCTACATGCAATACAATTCAGGTCAGACTTATTTTGGAATGAATCCACATCCGGCCTTTGCAGATATTGACGGAGATAATGACCTTGATATTTATGATGGGTATTATAGCAATGGTATAATAGTTTATGAGCAAACCAGTCCAGGAGTTTTTGAAGATCAGGGGTATCTGCAGGTAGCGGGCTCAGTATTTAGTGTTGGCTATAATACAACACCTTATTTTGTTGATTTGAATCGTGATTATGATTATGATTTAGCTGTAGGAGATGCTAATGGTGTCGTTCATATTTGTTACAATGACGGGAATGGTAATTTTATCATTCATGAAACCCTTGAAGCAGATGATGCTTACATTGATGTTGGGGATAATTCAGCCCCTGCTTTTGGGGATGTGGATGGAGATGGTGACATAGATATATTTGTCGGAAATGGAGATGGTAACGTGGAAGTTTTTTTAAATTATGGGAATAATATATTTAAAAGCGAAGGCTATTTTACCGCAGATGATGTAACGGTTGATGTGGGAACATTTGCAAAACCCACATTTGCAAGTATAGATGACGTCCCTGGTTTGGATTTATATATCGGTAGTCAGGATACTACCATATACGTCTTTTTAAATGACGGATCAGGTAATTTTACATCAGGTGGTATGCTAAGAGAAGTGGCTGGAGAAATCTATATGACAGAGTTTGGGCAATCTTCAGAATCAGCATTTGGAGATATAGATGAAGATGGAGACTTAGACCTTTATATTGGAAATGATGAGGGATACATTAATGTTTTTATAAATGAAGGCACTGGCATATTTACTAATGGTGGCAAATTACAAGCGGATGGAAGCAATATGAAGATAGTAGGTTTTTCCAGTCCAACTTTTGCAGATTTGGATGATGATGATGATCTGGATTTATATGTAGGCTGTATGACAGGAAATATCTCAATGTATATAAATAACGGCTCAGGAGTTTTTTCCGATGCAGGATATTTCCAGGCAGATGGAGGTAATTTGAATGTTGGTGGTAGTGCTAAGCCAACATTTGCAGATCTTGACAATGATGATGATCTTGACTTATATGTTGGAAAAAATGATGGTTATATTAAAGTGTATTTAAATAATGGATCTGGCGTCTTTAGTAATACAACTAATTTTCAGGCTGGTGGAGCAGAGCTTAAAGTCGACTCAAAGTCAAGTCCCGTTTTTATTGATATTGATGATGATAATGACCTTGATTTATACGTTGGTGATGGTGAAGGATTTATTAGTGTATACACAAACGATGGAACCGGCACATTTTCATTTGCAGACACTTTGCAAGCTGATGGAGTTAATATTGATCTGGATATAAATGTAACACCCACTTTTGCCAATTTGGATGGGTCATGTATTTCCACTCTTTATGTGGGAAATTGGGTAGGCAGAATTTATGAGTTCCGCGGAATAGATATAACCTCACCTGTGATCACATCTGAATGGACAGAATTTGATGCTCCAGGAAATGAAAATTGTGAAGCCAGTTTGTTTAATTACGCTTCCATCCTTGCTGTCACTGATAATTGTGATTCAGAGCTTGATAAGGTCCAAACACCTTCTTTTGGGTCTACATTAACATATGGAGATAATCCAGTAAAGATAGTAGTCACAGATGATGCCGGCAATTCCGATTCCATAAGTTTTAATGTCATTGTATATGACAACATAGAACCTGTTATTACATCAACACATGATAATAGACATTATTATTCAGGTACCAGTTGTGGAATAACATTACCTGATTATACCACTGATGTAATAGCTACCGATAATTGTGATTCTGATCTTGATATCACACAATCTCCGGTTGGAGGAACAATAATTGAAGGATTAGTAAACACTATTACCATCACAGCCACTGATGACGCTGGAAATTATGACGAAGTGACTTTTAATGTGGAAGTAGAAGATAATATAAGTCCTGTAATCACATCAACACATAGTAACGTGACAGTTGCAGCTGATGCATATTGTGGGGCTACATTACCAGATTATACCGGAGATGTGACTGCAACAGATAATTGTGATGATGATTTAGATGTAACTCAATCACCTGCCATTGGATCACCCATCAGTGGAACAACTAATCTGATTACTCTGAGAGCTACCGATGATAGTGGAAATTCTGATGAAATTACTTTTAATGTGGAAGTGGTTGATGAGACAGATCCAGACATCAGTTGTAGTGCAGATGCAACTGTGACAGCGGGAAGCGATGGAAACTATACCGTTTCAGGTAATGAATATGATGCCACTGCCACAGATAATTGCTACGCTATAGTAACAAATGATCTGAATTCCAATAATACACTGGTTTGGGAGACATTAAATGTTGGTACACATACCATTGTATGGACAGCTATAGATGGCGGAGGTAATACTGCCACCTGTACCACAGTAATAACAGTTCAGGCAGGATCAACAGGATTTGAAGATTTATTGGAATACGGTATTTCAATCTATCCTAATCCAATTTCTCATAAACTCAATATAGAGTTAGCAGATCCTGCAGAAGTAAGTGAGATAAGGCTCTTTGACGTTTCAGGGCGTCAATTATACATTAATTCAGAATTTATAAATACTAAGACAAGTATTGATGTGAGTGAATTTGAGCCTGGATTATACTTGATTCAAATCAAAACAGTTAACAAAACTTTTTCGAAAAAGATAATAAAAGAATAATTAATAACTTATCAAATTTTATTCTTATAGTATGATGAGATTTAGTTAAATAAAGAATATGAAAAATTTTGTTTCTTTTATTTCATCCATTAGTGTTAGTTTGCATAGTTTTTATTAACAAGGTGATGATAATTTACTTAATACATAAGCAAAATAATTAGGAAGAAATTAAAACTTGTTTTTTAAACATTTTGTTGATAAACAGAAATGGATGTTTCATTTGATATTCTTATATTATGTATGTAACTTTATTATCATCAAATCTTTAAACCTTTTCTAGTTACACTAATTAAAAATATTATTATGAAACTCTACGCACCGAACACAATCACTTGGATTACAGGAGTAGTATTTGGAATTATTGGAGTCGTTGGACATTTTACTTCAATAGAATTCATAACAGAACGTAGTGCTACCTTTATGACTATAGGATTGCTTTTATTAGCAATAGGACCGCTAGTTGTAAAAAAGAAATAGA
>CAZPMA010000128.1:0-7556 GCA_964587535.1 uncultured Bacteroidales bacterium | reverse complement strand
AACCAGTGGATTTGGATTTAACCTAATGTCTAATTCTTTCATAATTGTGTTTTTTGAATTAAAAAGGACTACTAAACTAATGAGAAAACTTTAAAAATCAATAGCTTGTAGTCCTTTTTAAGTATGTTTTAAAATATAATCTAATTTAATCTCTGATAATCAGCCAAAAGAATGATGAATTACTTTAAACTAGCGATACGTTCTTCTAAAACTTTAATCTTAGCTTCAGTATCTTCTTTCTTTTTCTTTTCAACATTTACAACATTTTCAGGTGCATTATTTACAAATCGCTCGTTGCTTAATTTTTTCATAACTGATGTTAAAAAACCTTTGTTGTAATTTAATTCTTCGTTCAATTTCTTTAACTCTTCTTCAACATCAACAAGATCTCCAAGTTCGATATAAAATTCAGCCGATTGTACCATAAAAGAAACAGCCCCGTCAATTTTCTTATCTGTTGCATTAATTGCTGACAGATTTGCCATTTTGGTTATACAAGAATTGTATTCTCTATCATATTCGCCTTTTGCTAATATTGCTAAGATTTCTTTTTGAGCTATATTGTTTTCATTACGCACATTACGTGCACCTGAAATTATTTCTTTTACTCTTTCAAAGGCTTCAATAATATCTTCATCGTACGATTCGGCTTCAGGCATCTTTGCAACCATCAAGCTTTCTCCATCCTTTCTTTCATCAATAATCTGCCAGATTTCTTCTGTAATAAACGGCATAAAGGGATGAAGGAGTTTAACCATCATATCAAAAAATCCGATTGTAGCATCATAGGTCTTTTTATCAATAGGCTTTTGATAGGCTGGCTTTATTAGTTCTAAATACCAGGATGAAAATTCATCCCAGAATAATTTATAAACAGCCATTAAAGCATCCGATAATCTAAACTTCTCGTAAAGATCATTTATATTTTCAATCTCACTGTTTAATCTGTGTCTGAACCATTCTATTGATTTTATTGCCGATTCAGGTTGTTCAATCGTTTCATCAACTTCCCAATTTTGAACCAAGCGGAAAGCATTCCAAATTTTATTTCCAAAGTTACGTCCTTGTTCTGTCAAACTTTCATCGAACAATAAATCACCACCTGCGGGCGAGCATAATAACATTCCCACACGAACACCATCGGCTCCGTATTTTTTCATCAATTCAATTGGATCAGGTGAGTTACCTAAAGACTTTGACATTTTACGACGTAAGTGATCACGCACAATGCCAGTTAAATAAACATTTTTAAATGGTTTTTCATCAACATATTCATATCCTGCAATAATCATTCGGGCTACCCAAAAAAATAAAATTTCAGGTGCTGTTACCAAATCATTTGTTGGATAATAATATTTAAAATCTTCATTTTCAG
This sequence comes from uncultured Bacteroidales bacterium, assembly GCA_964587535.1. GTDB lineage: Bacteria > Bacteroidota > Bacteroidia > Bacteroidales > UBA12077 > UBA12077. Next base: position 6,181 of record CAZPMA010000128.1, on the reverse strand, counting down.
GCTCATTAATTCCATCAAAAACTGAAATTGGCCATAACCATGATGAAAACCAAGTATCCAAGACATCTTCATCCTGTCGTAAATCGTTGATTGTTAAGTTTGGATTTCCAGCTTTTTCTTTCGCTAATTCCAATGCTTCTTCAGCTGTTTTAGCAACCACATAACCACCTTCAGGTAAATAATAAGCAGGAATTCTTTGTCCCCACCACAACTGACGAGAAACACACCAGTCCTTTACATTTTCCATCCAATGCTTGTAAGTATTTTTGAATTTTGCAGGGTGAAACTGAACATTATCGTTCATTACATTATCCAGAGCTGGCTTTGCTAGATCTTCCATCTTTAAGAACCACTGCATCGATAATTTTGGTTCAATAACAGCATCTGTTCTTTCAGAATAACCAACTTTATTTACGTAATCTTCAATCTTAATGATATGACCTGCATTATCCAAATCTTTAACAATAACATTTCTAACAGTAAAACGATCTTGCCCAATATATAATTGAGCATTTTCATTTAGCGTTCCGTCATCATTAAAAATATCAATTGATTCAAGATTATGTTTGTCTCCTATTTCATAATCATTGATATCGTGTGCAGGAGTAATCTTTAATGCACCAGTACCAAATTCTTGATCAACATATTCATCCAAAATTATCGGAACAGGGCGATTTACCAATGGAACAATTACCTTTTTACCATGTAAATGTTTGAAACGCTCATCTTCAGGGTGTACACATACAGCAGTATCACCTAAAATTGTTTCAGGTCGGGTAGTAGCTATTGTTACATGTGTATCTTCACCTTCAACATAATATCTTATATAATATAATTTTGACTGTACTTCCTTATAATTAACTTCTTCGTCAGAAACAGCTGTTTTTGCTTCAGGATCCCAGTTTACCATTCGAACACCACGATAAATTAATCCTTTATTGAACAAATCAACAAACACTTTAATTACACTTTCCGACATTGGATCGTCCATTGTAAATTTTGTACGATCCCAATCGCAAGAAGCCCCTAGTTTCTTAAGCTGCTCTAAAATTATACCACCATGCTTTTCTTTCCATTCCCAGGCATGTTTTAAAAATTCTTCACGAGATAGTTTATTTTTATCAATACCTTCATCTTTCAATTTAGCAACAACTTTAGCTTCAGTAGCAATTGATGCATGATCGGTACCCGGAACCCAACACGCATTTTTACCCTGCATCCTTGCACGACGGACTAATATATCTTGTATAGTATTATTCAACATATGCCCCATGTGTAAAACACCTGTAACATTTGGTGGTGGAATTACAACAGTATATGGCTCACGATCATCAGGCTCCGAATGAAAAAAGCCTTTATCCATCCAATACTTATACCATTTGTCTTCAATTAATGTCGGATCGTACTTTGCAGGAATTTCCATTTTTCGTAATAGTCTATTTTTGTTATACTTATAATTAATTTTTGAAAAGTGTGTAAAAATAAAAATTTATTCCTAAAATATGACGCTTTATTAAGATAATCATACCCTATTTTGTATAAATATTTAATAACATATTAAATTTTGTCAATAAAAATTAACTTTGTAATCAAAACAAAAACCAAAACAACTATGAAAAAGATATTTGCTAGCATTTTATTTATTGGGATTTTATCCTTTTCCGCATTTTCTCAAGAAGAAATCAAGACAAATCAGGATTCTGAAAATATTCCTGAAATATATTTCGAAAACACCACACATAATTATGGAGAAATTAAATATAATAGTGATGGAACTTGTGAGTTCACATTTAAGAATACAGGTAAAGAACCATTATTATTAACTAATGTTAAAGCGTCGTGTGGATGTACAACTCCAACATGGCCTAAACAACCAATAGAAAGTGGTAAAGAAGGAACCATTGTTGTAAAATATAACACAAAAATCAAAGGTGCATTTACCAAATCGATCAGAGTGTATTCAAATGCAAAAACAAATCTGATTACTTTAAAAATTACAGGAACTGTTGTAGATTAATAAAATAAAAATAAAATAGAGTCATGCCACAAATTTCACAAAAAGGTCAGATGATGCCTGCTTCTCCAATTCGTAAATTGGTACCTTATGCAGAAGAAGCAAAGAAAAAGGGACATAAAGTTTATCATTTAAATATTGGCCAACCTGATATTCCTACTCCAGAAGTAGCGTTAAATGCTGTAAAAAACATTACTGAAAAAGTGATCGAATATAGCCACTCTGCTGGAAATGAATCATACAGAAAAGGCTTAGCTAAGTATTATCAAGGTGTAGGTATTGATGTTGATCATACTGAAATGTTAATAACAACTGGTGGATCGGAAGCAATCACTTTTGCATTCTTATCAACATTAAACCCTGGCGACGAAGTAATTATTCCTGAACCTTTTTATGCAAACTATAATGGCTTTGCTGTTTCTGCAGGAGTGGTTGTAAAACCAATTACATCATCAATAGAAAATGATTTTGGCTTACCTGCAATTGAAGAGTTTGAAAAATTAATCACTCCTAAAACAAAAGGGATTGTAATTTGTAATCCTAATAATCCAACAGGGTATTTATATTCAGAAGAAGAATTGAATCAGCTAAAGACAATCATTGAAAAGCATGATTTATATTTATATTCTGATGAAGTGTATCGTGAATTCTGTTATGATGGGAATACACATTTTTCTGCAATGAACCTAAAAGGTATTGAGCAAAATGTTATTTTAATGGATTCTGTTTCGAAGCGTTACAGCATGTGTGGAGTTCGTATTGGTGCCATGATTACTAAGAACAAAGATGTAATTAATGCAGCTATGAAATTTGCTCAGGCTCGTTTATGTCCACCTTCGTTCGGTCAGTGGGCCAGCGAAGCTTCTTTAAATACTCCAAACGAATATTTCGAAGAAGTTTACAACGAATACATTGATCGCAGAAACTTTATGGTTGAAGCATTAAACAAAATGGAAGGTGTTTATTGTCCAATGCCAAAAGGAGCTTTTTACACAGTTGTTAAACTTCCAATTGATGATGCTGATAAATTTGCTCAGTGGATATTAGAAGAGTTTGAATATAACAAACAAACAGTAATGGTTGCTCCTGCTACAGGTTTTTATGCAACACCTGGTTTAGGTAAAAATGAAGTTCGTATTGCTTACGTTCTGAAAAAAGAAGATTTAGCAAAAGCAATGGAAACGCTGGAAAAAGCCTTAGAAGCTTATCCTGGAAGAACTATATAATAATAAAACAGGCTTTTCAGCCTGTTTTTTTTCATATTGCAGCTGACAAGAATGTCAGCTGTTTTTTTCAACACAATTTACAAAAAACCTTCATTCTAGAAGGTTTTACTTTTTAAAATCTTCGTATAACAAATATTTGCTTCTAATCTTTTTAAAATCATCTACTTCCTTTTTCCATGTTTTTCTTATTTCTTTTTCTGACATTCCAGATTCAATTTGCTTTCTTAAAGTCTTATTTCCTGAAATATTATAAAAGAAAGTATTAAAAAATTCTTTTTTATTGTCGATGTTATTATATGCAAAAAGCAACCACTTTAATTGTATCTTTTTATCCGCTATTAATTTTTCAACATTTACATTTCTTAGATCAATCGCTTTACATTCAACATTCTGATATTTTGGATATTTACTTACGCCTTCAATACTTCTTGGTATAAATCTAAAATCCGTATTTTGCAATTCCGGGCTACCAAAAACCTGAAAAGGAAAATCTGTTCCACGTCCGGCACTTAAACTTGTCCCTTCAAAAAAACCCAATGAAGGATACAGATAAACAGATAACATATTCTGTATGTTTGGAGAAGGATTAATTGGCAAAACATATAAAGAATCATGTGTATAATTTGCACATGGAATAATATTAAGCTTACACTGGTCGCCATTTTTAAGCCATTTTTGCCCGTTTATCATTTGTGCATATTCACCGATGGTCATTCCATGAACAATAGGTATCGGGTGCATTCCCACAAATGATTGAAAATTGTTATCTAAAACAGGTCCGTCTACATAAAATCCATTTGGATTTGGCCTGTCTAAAATCATTAATTCAAGATTCAACTCAGCGCATGCTTCCATGACATAATGCATTGTTGAAATATAAGTATAAAATCTCACTCCAACATCTTGCAAGTCAAATATTAATATATCAATACCTTTTAAATCTTCTAAATCAGGTTTTTTACTACTGCCATATAATGAAATAACAGGCAATCCTGTTTTTTTATCTTTATAGTTTGATACATGCTCACCTGCTTCAATATCGCCACGAAAACCATGCTCCGGACTAAATATCTTTATAATATTTACATTCAAACTTAATAAAGAATCTACCAAATGTGATCCATTAATATTTGTAGTATGATTTGCAACAACTGCTATTTTCTTGCCTTTAAGTAAAGGCAAATACTTTTCTGTCCTTTGTGCCCCAGTGGTAATCATCTCTTTATCTGGAGCTTGAGCATAACAACTACTCATAAAGAAAGACAGAATAAAAAGTATATAAAAAGTGTTTCTCATGATAATCAACTTACTGAAAGGCCTAAATTAATAATTTTATTTACAAACACGATATAAGTTGTTTTATTATTAATCATTTATCCAGACAATTTTTCCAACAATAGAGTGCTTTATTTTTTTACATTTCCTCTATAAACCATTATTTTTGTTTTCAAACTACAATAACAAAGGTCATATAAGTAAACTATCATAAAGTGTTTTTATGATTTTTTAATATTGTTTTCATAAAAAACATTATGTACGTTTGTGAAAATCTTTTATCTCGATTTAAATTGAATACAGAACTCTTCATAGCAAAAAGGATATTTTCAGATAAAACTGTTAAAAAAGGAATATCTCAACCAATTGTAAGTATTGCAATAATAGGGATTGCACTGGGTTTGGCTGTAATGATTTTATCCGTAGCTATTGTTACTGGTTTTAAATCAGAGATTAGCAATAAAGTAATTGGCTTTGGCTCTCATATTCAGATTGTAAATTACGACACCAATCTATCTTTTGAAACTGCACCCATTGATAAACAACAAGTTTTTATTCCTGATGTGAAAAATTTATTTGGCATAAAGCAAGTTCAAGAGTTTGGCTTAAAAGCAGGTATAATAAAAACAAAAACTGAAATTCAGGGGATTGTTTTAAAGGGTATTGGCTCAGATTATGATTGGAGCTTTTTTGATCAAAACATGGTTGAAGGCTCATCATTTCAGGTTTCTGACTCAGCAACATCAAACAATATTATTATTTCTAAATATATTGCTGGTGTTCTTAATATAAAAGTTGGAGATAAAATAATTGCTTATTTTATTCAGGATCCTCCAAGAATGAGAGCATTTAAAATAGCCGGAATTTACGAAACAAGTCTTGCAGAATTCGATGAAAAATTTGCACTAGTAGATATCAAACATATTCAAAAATTAAATAACTGGACAGAAAATCAAATTAGTGGTTTTGAGGTTCTCATTGAAGATTTTAATCAAATTGATAAATTAACTCAAAATGTTAGAGATATTGTTGGATTTCATTTTAATCCTGATGGAACAAAGTTAAGAGTTATAGGCATTAAGGAAAAATATCCACAAATGTTCGATTGGTTAAATCTAACCGATATTAATGTTTGGGTTATACTTATATTAATGATTTCAGTAGCAGGATTTAATATGGTTTCTGGATTATTAATCATTATTCTTGAAAGAACAAATATGATAGGTATTTTAAAAGCGATGGGTACCAGAAACTGGTCTATCAGAAAAATCTTTTTGTATCAATCAGCTTTTCTTATTTCAAAGGGATTATTTTGGGGTAATTTGATAGCTCTTGTCATTTGCTATATTCAATCGAAGTTTCATATCATTAAACTAGATCCTGAGTCATATTATTTAGATGCTGTTCCAATAAATTTAAAATTATGGCATGTTTTAAGTTTAAATTCAGGGACCTTAATTGTAACAGTAATTATGCTTATTGTTCCTTCATATGTTATTTCTAAACTAAGTCCAGAAAAAACCATTCGTTTTAATTAATCGTTTATAAAAATTTATTGGCCTAAATATCTTATTTATTAAGCATTATAGCAATTCTATTGTAAAACATATCTTTGTTCATAACCTGTTTAAAGAATACATTTCTTATCTCACTTTTTTTTTACTAA
>CAZPMA010000127.1:0-7666 GCA_964587535.1 uncultured Bacteroidales bacterium | reverse complement strand
AGATAATTTTATTCAACGTCACAATGGTCCAAGAGATCATGAAATTGATCAAATGATTAAAAAAATTGGCGTTTCAAGTTTAGATGAGTTAATTGATAAAACAGTTCCTAAAGCTATTCGGTTGGATAAACCAATGCCAATAGGACCTGGAATGAGTGAATATGAATACTCTCAAAAGCTTAGAAGAATTGCAGCTAAAAATAAGTTGTATAAAAGTTTTATTGGATTAGGATATTACGATACGATAATGCCAGCGGTTATTCAACGTAATGTTTTAGAAAATCCAAGTTGGTATACATCATACACTCCTTACCAAGCAGAGATCTCACAGGGTCGTTTAGAAGCATTATTAAATTTTCAAACTGTTGTAATGAATTTAACAGGAATGGAAATAGCCAATGCTTCATTATTAGATGAAGCTACTGCTGCAGCAGAAGCAATGATTATGCTTTTTAATGGTCGCCCAAGAGCACAGGCAAAGGCCGGAGCTAACATTTTCTTCATTGATGAAAATGTATTTCCACAAACAATTGATGTTATTGAAGCTCGTGCTATTCCATTAGGAATTGAAGTGATTAAAGGTGATTTCAAAACACTGGAATTAAGTGATAAAGTATTTGGAGCAATGATCCAGTATCCTGCTGCCGATGGAAAAGTGATCGATTACAAAGAATTTGTTGAAAAGGCTCATGCAAATGAAATAGCGGTTGCTGTAGCAGCTGATATAATGAGTTTGGTTCTTTTAACTCCTCCGGGCGAATGGGGTGCTGATGTTGTTGTTGGTTCAACTCAGCGATTTGGTATTCCTATGGGATATGGTGGTCCGCATGCAGGTTATTTTGCTACTTCTGAAAAGTATAAAAGAAATATGCCAGGTCGTATAATTGGTATTTCTAAGGATTCTCAAAATAAGCTTGCTTTACGTATGGCTCTTCAAACTCGTGAGCAACATATTAAACGCGAACGTGCTACATCAAATATTTGTACTGCTCAGGCTTTATTAGCTACAATGGCTGGTATGTATGCTGTTTATCATGGACCAGAAGGTTTAAAGAGAATAGCTACTCATATTCATAGCATGGCCATTGCTTTAAATGAGAAATTACAAGCTTTAGGTTATAAACAAGAGAATGTAGATTTCTTTGATACATTAAAAATTGATTTAGGAAGTGTTAAGGCAGATGATATTAGAAAGCTTGCATTAGAAAAGGAAATTAATCTTAATTATATTGATGATAAAACAGTTAGTATAAGTACCGACGAAACTACCCTTATTCAGGATATTAATAACCTAGTAGAGATATTTGCACAGGCTTCGGGCAAAAAGGTGGATGCAGTATGTCATATCGAAGATAAAACTTCATTTGATAATAAATTCAAACGCACTTCAGATTTCTTAACAACAGATGTTTTCAAGAGATATCGTTCAGAAACTGAAATGATGCGATATATCAAAAAACTAGAAAGAAAAGATTTCTCTTTAACTCATTCAATGATTTCGTTAGGTTCATGTACTATGAAACTGAATGCTGCAACAGAAATGTTTGCTATGAGTTGGCCGGAGTTTGGTGGAATTCACCCATTTGTTCCAGCAAATCAGGCAGAAGGTTATCATCAGTTATTTAATGAGTTAGAAGAAGACTTAAAAGTTGTTACTGGTTTTGATGCTATTTCATTCCAGCCTAATTCAGGTGCTGCTGGTGAATATACCGGATTAATGGTTATACGTCAATATCATATCGAAAACGGACAAGGACATAGAAATATAGCATTGATTCCTTCTTCGGCTCATGGAACGAACCCAGCAAGTGCTGTTATGGCCGGTATGAATGTTGTCGTTGTTGAATGCGATAAAAATGGTAATATCGACATTGAAGATTTACGTAAAAAAGCAGAAGAACATAAAAATAATCTTGCAGCATGGATGGTAACATATCCATCTACTCATGGTGTATTCGAAAGCCAAATTAAAGAGATGAACAAAATAGTTCATGACAATGGCGGATTAGTTTATATGGACGGTGCAAACATGAATGCTCAGTTAGGTTTAACAAATCCTGCAAGTATTGGTGCTGACGTTTGTCACTTGAATTTACATAAAACATTTGCTATACCACACGGTGGTGGTGGACCGGGTGTTGGACCTATAGGTGTAAATGCAAAACTAAAACCTTATTTACCATCGAATCCAGTAGTAAAAACCGGAGGTGAAAAAGCAATTAAAGCAGTTGCTGCTGCTCCTTGGGGTAGTGCTAGTGTACTCACAATATCTCATGCATTTATTAAAATGATGGGTGGCGAAGGTTTAACAAGCGTTAGTAAAATGGCTATCTTAAATGCTAATTATCTGGCTGCATCATTAAAAGGAAGTTATGATATTCTTTATACAGGTGAAACCGGATTTGTAGCTCACGAAATGATTGTTGAGTGCCGCAACTTTAAACCAATGGCAAATATTACAGAAGCTGATATTGCTAAGCGTTTGATGGATTTTGGTTTCCATGCACCAACATTATCATTCCCGGTACACGGAACATTAATGGTTGAACCTACAGAAAGTGAATCGTTGCAGGAACTAGATCGTTTTGTAGAAGCAATGCTTGCAATTTATAACGAAATTATTGAAGTGAAAGATGGTAAAGCAGATACAGAAAATAATGTTCTAAGAAATGCACCACACACACAAGAAGTTGTTGTTGGAGATAATTGGAACAGACCATATGCAAGAGAAAAAGCTGCTTTCCCATTAGATTGGGTACGCGAAAATAAATTCTGGCCTATGGTTAGCCGTATTGATGATGGTTATGGAGATAGAAACTTAATGTGTACTTGTGCTCCAATAGATGAATACCGAGAAGGTAAGTTTACTTTTGAATCAATAAAATAAAAAATTTAACTCTATATTTGAACCGGCATTAATTTAAGTGCCGGTTTTTTTTATGTTTTATGATTAAACTTTTACTTGCACCAATCCAAGGAATAACCGATTATAATTTTAGAAATATATTTCTAAAGTTCTTTAGGGGGATTGATGAAATGTACTCTCCATATCTTAGGCTTGATCATAAGATGGAACTGAAAAATTCGAAAGTGAAAGATGTCCTGCCAGAGAATAATTCAAATGTTAATCTGGTTCCTCAAATAATGGCAAATGATGTAAATGGCTTTTTGTTCTTATTGCAATTTCTATCTGATATGGGATATGATCATGTTAACTGGAATTTAGGATGTCCATTTCCTATGGTTACGAATAAAAAATTAGGTTCAGGATTATTACCTTTTGCTGATGAAATTGACAGAGTTTTAGAGAAAGTTTTTCTGAAAACGAATATGAAAATTTCTGTTAAAATGAGATTGGGTTACGAAACGAAAGTTGATATAATGGCGATTTTACCTAAGCTTAATAAATACCCGATTTCTAAAATTATTATTCATCCAAGAACAGGATTGCAAAAGTATAAAGGAGAGGTAATATTAAATGATTTTAGAAAATATCTCGAAATATCAGATCATGAAATATGTTATAATGGAGACATAAAAACTGCTCTTGATTATAGTACAGTAAAAAAGAAGTATAATTTTATTAATCAATGGATGCTTGGTCGCGGAATAGTTGCTAACCCTTTTTTAGCAATGCAGATTAAAGAATTAGACATGCATACAGACAAAAAGACCCATTTCTTTGAGTTTCATAATGAGTTGGTTAATTTGTTTTTAAAACAAACTTCTGGAGACACACAACTATTAAGCAAAATGAAAGCCTACTGGGAGTATTTTGCTTTGTCTTTTTCAAATAGCCATAAAGTGTTTAAATTAATAAAAAAATCAAAAAATATTTCTAGCTTCAATAATGCAATAGATCAGATTATTAAAACTGAAGATTGGATAGCTTAAATACCTTTTACAGATTTGTTTTTAAAAAATAATTAATGGTATTTTTGATTAAATGTTTAGTGTAAATGAAATTTAACAAAAATATCCCAAGTGAATTAACTAATAGGGTGTTACTGTATCTTATTATTGTTGTTGCTATTGTTTTAAGATTTTATAAACTAGATGAAGTTCCTTTTACTCACGACGAGTTTAGTGCTTTATTTAGAACACAATATGATAATCTTAGGGATTTAATTGATTATGGTGTAAAAGGAGATGGCCATCCCGCAGGAATACAAATCTTGCTGTTTTATGTGGTTAAACTAATGGGATTTAACAGTTTAGTGTTGAAATTGCCATTTGCAATTATGGGAATATTATCTGTTTATTTCGTATTTAAAATATCCAAAAAATGGTTCAATGAAACTGTTGCACTTATCTCGGCAAGTTTTATAGCTACTTTGCAATTTTCGGTAATGTACAGCCAAATTATAAGACCATATATTTCAGGCTTGTTTTTTAGTTTAGTAATGGTTTATTATTGGTCTGAATATATTTTTTATAGCAATAAACGACTAGATAAAAATCTATTGATATTTGTTTTTGCCGGAATATTATGTTCTTATAATCATTATTTTAGCCTATTGTTTCTTATAGTTGCAGGTTTAACAGGTTTATTCTACATAGATAAAAAACGCCTTGGATATTATGTTTTATCTGGTGTATTTATTTCATTATTATTTGTTCCGCATCTGAACATTATGCTTGATGCCATGAAGATTAAAGGATTATCGTGGCTGGGCAGGCCTGACTATATGTTTTATTCAGATTACATTAAGTTTATATTTCATTCATCCTATTTTGTTGGATTAATAGTGTTAATTATTTTCTTTACAGGCATTTCTAATAAATTTGTTAGTAATAAATTTAGAATTATATCTCTTATTTTCTTTTTCTCATTAATAATTATTGGGTTTATATATTCTATTCTAATAGCACCGATTTTGCAGTTTTCGGTATTAATTTTCAGCTTCCCCTTTATCATAATCTTTCTTGCTTCGTTTATGAAGAATCTGACACCTAAAATTAATTTTATCTTGGTGCCATTAATATTAGTGATTAATATTCTTTCGCTATCAATTGAAAAGAAATACTATAAAGTCTTTTATCAATCTGGTTACAGTGAAATATTAAAAGAAAATGCTAATAATATAACAGAGTATTCTAAAAATATAACAAGTATTGTAGCTTCAAGTAGAAAAATTACCAGATATTATCTCAAGAATGATAACTTATTATATTCTCATACTTTTCAAAAGAGTTTTATAGATAGTTTAAATGAAGTTAATGATAATAGTTATATAGCTCTATGGAGCAATGAAGAATCACTCAATTTAATTGATACAGAAATATCAGTATCTGAATTGAAAAAAATCCTGACAAAAGAAAAAACAAATTATATTTTTTATGGTTGGGCTCATCATTATAATTCAAATATTCTAGAAGCAGTTATAAGTGAATATCCGTATTTAGTAAAAAGAGAATATTTTTTTAATTCTGAATATTATCTGTATTCAAGAATAAAACCCCAAAAGCAAAAAGAAATTCAACCACTATTTTCAGTAGTTAATGGTTTTGAGAAAGAAAATAATTTATGGCAGGATAATGTTGAGATAGCTGAAAGTATTGCTTTTAATGGTAAGAAATCGTGTTATATATCATCTGATGTTCGATTTGCAGCAACATTTTCAACAAAACTTAAAAAGCTATCAGATAATGAGTATAATAATCTTAGCGTAAATCTTAAGTTTTATGTTCCTGATACAATTCGTAATGCATACCTGGTTGTGGAAATAGGATCAAACAATCATAATGATGAATGGTATGCTAAAAGTTTAAAGGAATTCAACATTGGTTCACACGTGTGGAAATCGGCCAATTTAAATCTGCAAATAAACAAAGTGCATTTTCCATTTTATAAAAGGTTAAAGGTTTATATATGGAATCCTAATGGAGATGAATTCTATATCGATGATTTTAGTATTAGCGTTTATCCGGGGAATAAAAACAGATTTAACTATTAGCATAAAAATCAAAAAGCAACACATAATCAGTATAATACAGAGTTTTTTGTAAAAAAAACACCAAAAACTAAAGACTTAGTTGATAAACTAAATATTTAGTTTTATATTTGTGTTGTAATTACAAAATTATCTTTTTTTATGACTGAATTAACTAAAGCAGAAGAACAAGTAATGCAAATTTTATGGAGACTGGAAAAGGGAATGGTCAGAGACATTCTTGATGAGTTTCCCGATCCGAAGCCTGCTTACAATACAGTGTCGACAATTGTAAGGATTTTAGAAAAGAAAGAAGTGGTTTCTCATAAAGCTTATGGAAAGAATTTTGAATATTTTCCACTAATAAGTAAGAAAGATTATGCAAAATCAAGGTTCAATCATGTTTTTGAGAATTATTTTGGCGGATCCTTTCCAAAACTGGCAACATTTTTTGCAAAGGATAAAAAGTTATCTCTTGAAGAACTCGATGAGTTAATGTCTTCGATCAGAGAAGAAGTTAAAAAAGAAAAGAAATAAGCTATGGGAGTATATTTATTAAAATCAAGTATTGCTTTATTGGTGTTTTTGGGCTTTTACTGGTTTGCATTAAGAAGCGATACTACATTTAATATAAATAGGATTTATCTATTGTCAACACTAATAATTGGAGCTCTAATTCCATTTTTTGAATTTGGCTGGGATGTTAAAAGTCAGGCTGTTCAAGCAGTAAATAATGCCATTGGACCAATTCATATAACAACAGGAAATAATAAGATTATTGCTGAAACAACAAGTTGGTGGACATTAAAAAATATTCTTCTTTCAGTTTATATAATAGGCGCCATAACTATTTCAATAAAATATTTCAGACAGATAATTCCCTGGGTTAAGTTAATACCTAAGGGTGATAGTAGAAATGATTCTATTCAGATTGTTAAAACGAACAAGGCAATTCCCCCATTTTCGTTTATTAACACAATTTTCCTGGGTAATCAGGAATTTAACGATAGTGAACTGAATAAGATTATTTCACATGAAAAACAGCATATTCTTCATTATCATTGGATTGATCTTTTAATTGTTGATTTTTTATCAATAGTTTTATGGTTTAATCCTTTGATTTGGATATATGATTTGCTTATAAAGCAAAATCATGAATATTTGGCTGATAACGGAGTCATTGCGCAGGGCTTTAATAAATCAAGTTATCAGGCATTGTTATTACAACAAGTTGTTGGAGTGAAAATACCCGGGTTATCCAGCAGCTTTACTCAATCATTAATTAAAAACAGATTTATTATGATGACAAAAAAACATTCTCGCAAGATTACCGGGATAAAAGCTTTATTTGCAATTCCATTGTTGATATTGTTGACATTGATTTTTTCAAGCAACACAAATACGGCTTTTGATTCAAATAATATCTATGCGGAGATTCAAAAAGGAAAAGTATCAGGTTATGTATATGATGAGGCAACAAAACTGCCTTTAGAAGGAGCTTCGGTTCTTTTAAAAGAGAATACTGCTATTGTTTCAAGTACAAATTCAAAAGGATATTTTGAGATAGATAACCCTTATGAAAATGCTCATTTAATAATAACTTATGTTGGTTATAAAACAGAGCAGGTAAATATGAAAGATCAAACAGTAAAGGTTTTTATGAGCAGAGCGAAGTATACTGTTTCATTAAAAGAAACTGAAGTTAAAAACGAAGAGATATACGATGTGCCAGA
>CAZPMA010000126.1:0-7677 GCA_964587535.1 uncultured Bacteroidales bacterium | reverse complement strand
TCAATAAGTGAGTATAACTGACATCGCTTTTTATGGAATTCTGTAATTTATTCCAATCTGGCTCTTTTGAATCTGATTCACATGGATTCTTACCTTCTTTCTCTAATAAAGGATTATATCTATATGTATGCCAGTAACCAGCTTCTACAGCATCCTTTGTTTCCTGCTGCGATTTACCCATTCCAGCTCTTAAACCATGGTTAATACATGGAGAATAAGCAATAATTAAAGAAGGTCCTGGATAAGCTTCAGCTTCTTTTATGGCTTTTAAATATTGATTTTGACTTGCTCCCATTGCTACTTGGGCAACATAAACATAACCATATGACATAGCCATCATACCGAGATCTTTCTTTCTTGTTTTCATACCAGCAGCAGCAAATTTCGCTACAGCCCCTACAGGAGTAGATTTAGAAGCCTGACCACCTGTATTAGAGTAAACTTCTGTATCAAGAACTAATACATTAACATCTTCGCCAGAACCTAATACATGATCTAAACCTCCGTAACCGATGTCATAAGCCCATCCGTCACCACCAAAGATCCAGGTAGATTTCTTAACCAAATATTGTTCTAAAGCTAAAATGTCTTTTGCAAATTGGTGATTTTCTTTTTTACATGCATCAACAACTTTAGCAGATGCTATCTTAGATGCTTCAGCTTCATACATATTTTCAATCCACTCTTTAAATGCAGCTTGAGTTTCAGCAGAAACTTCCTTCATTGCGGCATTCATCTTTTCACCAATACGAGTACGAAGTTTTTCAATACCAACATGCATACCTAAACCATATTCAGCATTGTCTTCGAATAATGAATTTGCCCAAGCAGGACCTTTACCTTCACTATTTGTACAATATGGAGTTGATGGAGCTGAACCACCATAAATTGAAGAACAACCAGTTGCATTAGCAACCATCATACGATCACCAAATAATTGAGTAATTGCCTTAATATATGGAGTTTCTCCACAACCGGCGCATGCTCCACTAAATTCAAATAATGGTTGAGCAAACTGACTATTCTTAACACTCTTTTCTTTTGGTAAAACTGTATCTTTATAACCAACTTGTTTGTGCATATACTCCCAACGTTCAGCTTCCTCCATTTGAGAATCAAGAGGCTTCATAATTAAAGCTTTTTCTTTTGAAGGACATACATCAGCACAATTACCACAACCAGTACAGTCAAGTGGAGATACTTGCATTTTGAATTTATATTCTTTTGTCCCTCCTGTACCTTGCAGAACCTTAGTTCCTTCAGGAGCATTAGCAACTTCTTCTTCTGTTAATAAGAATGGACGTATAGCAGCATGTGGACAAACATAGGAACATTGGTTACACTGTATACAATTATCAGCAATCCATTCTGGCACATTTACAGCAATACCACGTTTTTCGTATTCTGTTGTTCCTGCTGGGAATGTTCCATCCTCTCTACCTACAAAAGCACTTACTGGTAAATCATCACCTTTTTGTGCATTGATCGGTTCAACAACATTCTTAATGAAATCAGGAATATTTCTATCGTCAGTTTTCACTTTAATTTCTATGTTTTTCCATTCAGAAGGTATTGTAACTTCTTCAACATCACCACCACGATCAACAGCAGCCTTGTTCATATTTACAATATCTTCACCTTTTCTACCGTATGATTTTACGATAGCTTTTTTCATCTCTTCAACTGCTTTTTCGTAAGGAATAACATTTGAAATTTTAAAGAATGCAGATTGTAAAATGGTATTCGTTCTGTTTCCTAAACCAATTTCTTCGGCAATCTTTGTAGCATTAATAATAAATACTTTTATTTCTTTCTCAGATAAAACTTTTTTCATTTCATCAGGGAAATGATTCTTAGTTTCTTCTGCATCCCAAATACTATTCAATAAGAAAGTACCACCTTTTTTAATACCTCTTAGCATGTCATACTTTTCTAAGTATGAAGGAACATGACAGGCAACAAAATCGGGAGTACCCACTAAATAAGGTGAACGAATTGGTTTATCTCCAAAACGTAAGTGTGAAGTAGTAATACCACCTGATTTTTTAGAATCATAAGCAAAATAGGCTTGTGCATATTTATCTGTACTATCACCAATAATCTTAATTGAGTTCTTATTAGCACCTACAGTACCATCAGAACCTAAACCATAGAATTTACCTTCGAATGTGCCTTTTGGAACTACACTAATTTCTGGAAGCAAAGGAAGTGATGTAAATTTAACATCATCAACAATACCTACAGTGAAACCATTCTTTGGTTCATTCAATGCTAAATTATCATAAACTGAGATTATTTGAGCTGGAGTAGTATCTTTAGAACTTAATCCATAACGACCCCCAACAACGATTGGAGCATTTTCTTTTCCGTAGAATAATTCTCTAATATCAAGATATAATGGTTCTCCGTTTGATCCTGGTTCTTTAGTTCGATCTAAAACAGCAATTCTTTTAACTGATTTAGGAAGAACTTTCATGAAATATTTTGTTGAGAATGGTCTGTATAAATGAACAGTAATTAAACCCACCTTTTCACCTTGAGCTAATTTATAATCAATTACTTCTTGAATAGTTGAAGTAACAGATCCCATGGCTACTATAATATTTTCAGCATCTGCAGCACCATAATAAGTGAATGGGTGATATTCACGACCTGTCATCTTTGTAATTTCCTGCATATATTCTTCAACCATGTCAGGAATTGGATCGTAAAATTTGTTTGCTGCTTCACGAGCCTGGAAGTAAATATCAGGGTTTTGTGCAGTACCACGTGTTACAGGATGCTCTGGATTTAATGCATTATCTCTGAATTTTTGTATAGCATCAAAATCAAGTAATTTAGCCATATCTTCATTTTCGAAGTACTCCACTTTTTGAATTTCGTGAGAAGTTCTGAAACCATCGAAGAAATGCAAGAATGGTATTCTTGATTTTATTGACACTAAGTGTGCAATACCTGCAATGTCCATAATTTCCTGAACACTACCAGTAGCCAACATAGCAAATCCTGTATGACGCGTACTCATAACATCACTATGATCTCCAAAAATTGATAATGCCTGAGCTGCTAAACTTCTGGCACTAACATGGAATACACCTGGTAATAGTTCACCCGAAATTTTATACATGTTAGGAATCATTAATAATAATCCCTGTGAAGCTGTAAAAGTAGAAGTTAATGCACCAGCTTGCAAAGAACCGTGAACAGCACCTGATGCGCCGCCTTCTGATTGCATTTCAACAACTTTTACCTGGTCTCCAAAGATATTTTTACGTCCGTAAGATGCCCATTCATCAACATATTCTGCCATAGTTGAAGAAGGAGTAATCGGATAAATCGCTGCAACTTCACTAAACATATATGCCACATGAGCAGCTGCATAGTTACCATCGCAGGTTATAAATTTTTTGTTTTTTGACATTTCTAACTCCTTAATTTATTTATTAAAAGATATTTAACTTTTCTTTTTTGGAACTACAAAATTATAATAAAATTCTCATTTTTAACATTCCTGAAGTGGAAAATAGACAAAAATAAGACTTATTCATTTTTATTTCAAATAAGACAACAAGCTACTGATTATCAAATAAAAAATGCGGAAAACCTTCCGCATTTTCATCTATATTGTGTTGTGAAACATTTAGTCGTTCATTGAAATTATGAACTCTTCGTTCGTTTTTGTTTTTAATAATCGGTCGCGTAAAAACTCCATAGCTTCAACAGAATTCATATCTGTTAGATAATTACGTAAAATCCAAATCTTATTTAACATACCTTGTTCTATTAACAGGTCTTCACGTCGAGTACTGGATGCAGTAATATCAACTGCAGGATAAATTCTTTTATTTGATAATTTACGATCAAGTTGTAATTCCATATTACCAGTACCTTTGAATTCTTCGAAGATCACATCATCCATTTTAGAACCAGTTTCGGTAAGAGCAGTTGCTAAAATTGTTAAAGATCCACCTTCTTCTATATTACGTGCTGCACCAAAGAATCTTTTTGGTTTATGTAATGCATTTGCATCAACACCACCTGATAAAACTTTACCAGAAGCTGGAGAAACTGTATTAAATGCACGTGCTAAACGAGTAATTGAATCTAATAAAATAACTACATCATGTCCACATTCAACCATTCGTTTTGCTTTTTCTAAAACAATATTGGCAACACGAACATGACGATCAGCAGGCTCATCAAATGTTGATGAAATTACTTCAGCATTTACACTACGAGCCATATCTGTTACTTCTTCAGGGCGCTCATCAATTAAAAGAACAATCATATAAACTTCTGGATGATTTGAAGCAATCGCATTTGCAATTTCTTTCAACAGAACTGTCTTACCTGTTTTAGGTTGAGCAACAATTAAACCTCGTTGCCCCTTACCAATAGGCGAAAACATATCTACAACTCTTGTAGATAGTTTGTCATTTTGACCATTATTTATTGTAAATTTTTCTTCAGGAAATAAAGGAGTTAAATAATCGAAAGGAACACGATCACGAATATAATCTGGACTTCTTCCATTAATTTTTTCAACTTTTATTAAAGGAAAATACTTTTCACCTTCTTTAGGTGGGCGAATTGTTCCTTCAACTGTATCACCCGTTTTTAGACCAAAAAGTTTTATTTGTGATTGTGAAACATAAATATCATCTGGTGAATTTAAATAATTGTATTCGGATGATCTTAAAAAGCCATATCCATCAGGCATAATTTCTAAAACTCCAGAATTAACAATTATCCCATCAAATTCATAAGATGCTTTGTCATTTCTTTCATTCCTTTTTTCATTATTCCTATCATTATTCCTATCATTATTCCTGTCATTATTTCTGTCAATATTTCTGTCAATATTTCTTCTATGATAATTGTCTTTGGTTATATGTCTTTTCTTATTATCATCAACAAATTTCGTGTTTGTTTCACTTCTTTCCGGAATATGAACTTTTTCTTCCTTTTTTTCAGGTTTTATTTCTTGATTCTTAATTAAGTCTTGATTTTTTGCAACTTCTTTTTTTATTGCTTCGTTGTTATTTTTTTGCAAAGGACTTTTATAATCTATTTTTTTTGTATCCTTATTAAGGTCAACTTTTTTTGTAATTCTTTTTCTGGTTGATTTTTTGTCAGTTTTTACTTCTGAACTTGCATTAATAGCCTGTTGATCTAATATTTTATATATTAAATCTTGCTTTTTTAATGAATCAACCTTTTTAATTTGCAATTCCTTTGCTATTTCACGTAGTTCTGAAACTAGCTTTTTATTCAATTCTAAAATGTCGTACATCGTTTATTGTGGAAATTAATATTAAGATTTTAAATTTTATTTCAATGAATATTATCTGGTTTGAAAAGCCGATAAAATGATATTATTTACAGTTGGAGAAAATTAACTTTGATTAATTTTGGAAAACTATTGCAATATTACAGATTTCTTAACAATTAGCAAAATAAACCACTATTTTTTTGAATAATAATAATAATTTAATTATTAAGTGAAATTTAGGGGAAAAAATTTCTTTGTCAAAAATATTATTTACATATTTGAGTGATTTAAACAATTAGCTATATTAAAGTCATATATTATTAAGCTAATAATGACTCGATAAAAATGAGACAGTTAAAAATAATCAAACAAGTAACTAATCGAGAAACTGCCTCTTTAGACAAGTACTTGCATGAGATAGGCAAAGTTGATTTATTATCAGCTGAAGATGAAGTTGAATTAGCAAGAAAAGTGCGCAATGGAGACAATTTAGCATTAGAAAAGCTTATTAAAGCAAATCTAAGGTTTGTTGTTTCTGTTTCTAAGCAATACCAAAATCAAGGGCTTAGTTTACCTGATCTAATAAACGAAGGAAATTTAGGACTTATTAAAGCTGCAAAACGTTTTGATGAAACCAGGGGTTTTAAGTTTATCTCTTATGCAGTATGGTGGATTAGACAATCAATTCTGCAGGCTCTTGCTGAGCAGGCTCGCATTGTGCGATTGCCACTTAATAAAATTGGCTCTATTAATAAAATAAATAAAGCTTTATCAGAACTCGAACAAAAATTTGAAAGAGAACCTTCTGTTGATGAAATCTCTAAAGCAATTGAAATTGCCCCAGAAGATATTAAAGAAGCCATGAGAAGTTCGGGAAGACATGTTTCAATGGATGCTCCGTTAACTGATGGCGAAGAAGGAGATATGTATGAAGTTCTTTTAAGTAAAGATAATCCTACTCCTGATGGAGCCTTATTAAATGATTCTCTCAGGAAAGAAATTGAACGGGCACTTTCATCTTTAACAGAAAGAGAAGCTGCAATAATAAGACTATACTTTGGCTTAAATGGGAAACATCCATACACGCTTGAAGAAATTGGCGAAGAATTTAATTTAACGCGTGAACGCGTTCGTCAAATAAAGGAAAAAGCAATTAAGCGCTTAAAACATACTACTCGAAGTAAGATTTTGAAAACCTATTTGGGATAAATACAAAAGGAAACTCACAGTTTCCTTTTTTTAATTAATTTTGCAAACAAAAACATAAAATGAATCATTTAGTATCACCATCATTGCTTTCGGCCGACTTTGGAAATTTACAAAGAGATATAGAAATGGTTAATAATAGTGAAGCAGATTGGTTTCATTTAGATATTATGGACGGTGTATTTGTTCCTAACATATCATATGGAATACCTGTTATTAAAGCCATAAAAAAACATGCGAAGAAACCTTTGGATGTGCATTTAATGATAATTGATCCTGACAGATATATTGAAGATTTCCAAAAAGCAGGAGCTGATATTTTAACAGTTCATTATGAAGCGTGCACACATTTGCATCGAACCGTTCAGAATATTAAATCAAAAGGAATGAAAGCTGGAGTTAGTTTAAATCCGCATACTCCTGTTCATTTATTAAAAGATATTATTGAAGATTTAGACTTGGTTCTAATAATGTCAGTAAATCCTGGATTTGGTGGTCAGAAGTTTATTAAAAACTCTTATGAAAAAATCAAAGAATTAAAACAACTGATCAAAAATAAAGGATCAAAAGCATTAATTGAAGTTGATGGTGGTGTTGATAATACCAATGCTGAACAACTGGTTAAAGCAGGTTGTGATGTGCTTGTTGCAGGCAGCCATGTTTTTGGATCTGAAAATCAACTGGAAACAATAAAAAAATTAAAGCATTTTTAAAACCGATGAATTTCATCGGTTTTTTTATTTTAATTGTGCTTTACAAACTTCCTTTTCAGACTCATTTAGCAACATCCAAAAAGAATCATCATTCTTTAACTTTCGGATCTTAAACTGTTCGTTTAGATTGAGTTCAGATATGAAATTAATTTCAAATTCGGATATCAGTCTATTCTCATTTAATGCAAAAAGAGAATCTAAAATCCATCTTACGTAGGTAGCATTATTTACATGTTTATTTACATCAAGATCGCTATAATAAACTTTTCGGGTTTCGATCACTTCTAACTCATCAAGTATCTTTATTTTACCTAACTTACGATTAATTGCTTGCTCCTGTAAAAAGTTTTCATGTACAAAATTAAATTCATCTAACTTTTTAGGGCGTCTGGATGTTTGATCAAGAATTAACCAATAACTTGTTGCCCGACCAATTACCTTATCATTTACATAAACTTCAAAATCACGAATTGCAAAAAAACCATC
>CAZPMA010000125.1:0-7688 GCA_964587535.1 uncultured Bacteroidales bacterium | reverse complement strand
ACAAATACTTTTTGCCATCTAAATCAGGATTAAAGTCAGGATTAATTTCATTATAGCCAATAAACATCTTAGGACCCATATTCAGAAATTCTATAATTTCCTTTTGAATCCCCGAACTGCTTAATAACTTATGAGTTTCAATTTCATTATTAGTTTCAACAAATACTTGAGAATCAAAGTAGCTATTCCCAATTTTAAAGCTTAGTTTATTCTTTCGAAAACTTAACTTATCTAATATATTTCGTTTTCTGATTAATAATTGAAAGTTATGTTTTACTTTAATTGGGAAAAATACTCCACTATAAACGGGATATTTACCGAAATTAGAAGATTGGACCGATATAAAATAAGAATCTTTTACATGATGGTTTCTGATAACTACCCTTCTTTTAGTATGTCCATATCTATTGCTAATTACTTTTTGTTCAGTTTTAAATTCCCAGTCTTCTTTTTTAGCAAGATCTTTTAAAATATCAACTGATGAACGCTCGTTTTCCATATTATTAGATATTAATCATTTTTTTCTGAAGTATTTGTTTTTTTGAGTCTTCCGGATTCTTTAAGAGCTTTTGTAATAATCCACTCTAACTGGCCATTGGTGCTACGGAATTCATCTGCAGCCCATTTCTCCAAAGCCTTCATTTTTTCTTCACTCATCCTTAGTACAAAAGATTTTTTTGCTGACATTTTTATTCCTTTCTAATTCAACTGAATTATAAATTCATTGATTCTTCTATAGCATATAAAAGTCCTTTTACTTTCTGACTACCAATAAGAACTTTTTTCCCATTCTTTAAAACTAACTGAACTCCATGTTTTCCAGAAACGGTATAAGATCTATTATTCTTCTTTATTCTAATGCCCCATCCACCGTATTCTTTTATAGCATTATATTCACGAATTTTATAAGACTCTATCTGATTATATTTATAAGTTTTAAAATTTAACCAGAACATTTTGAATTTTATATGAATACCTTCTTTATCAACTTTCGTAATTAATTGAATATTCCAAAACCATAATGAAAATATTGCTATAAAAACTTCGATAATGATAAGCCATATATCCGGAGCAGGGTTAGTACCCCATGGAATACCCAATATTATTTGTTGAATTATTCCGTACAAAAACAAGCCATTTAATGGAATAAAAAACAATAAAACCCATAGGCTCCTAAAACTCTGTATTTCTGAAAAATAAGTTTTCACAGTATAAGTTTAATGATTAAGAGTTCCGGCATTTACAACAGGTCTTGCTGATTCATCAGAACACAGCACAACCATTAAATTACTAACCATTGCCGCTTTGCTATCGTGGTCCATCTCTATAATTTCTTTTCCTGCCAATTGTTCTAAAGCCATTTCGACCATACTTACAGCGCCTTCAACAATTTTATGACGAGCAGCTACAACAGCTGTTGCCTGCTGGCGACGCAACATCGCACTGGCAATCTCTTCTGCATAAGCAATATAGTTTATCCTAGCTTCAATTACATGAATACCTGCAATCTCTAAACGTTCAACTATTTCTTTTTCCAATTCATCATTCACTTCTTCAACACCTGAACGAAGAGTTACTTCAGCTTCTTCATCTTCAAAATTATCGTAAGGATATTTACCGGCTAATTTTCTAAGTGCTGCTTCACTCTGAACAATTACAAAATGCTCATATTCATCAACTTCAAAAGCTGCTTTATATGTCTCATCTACTCTCCAAACAAGAACAACTCCAATTTTTATAGGATTACCCACTTTATCGTTTACCTTAATTGGTTCACTATCAAAATTTCGAGCACGTAAAGAAATTCTCTTGCGTGTAAAAAATGGATTAACCCAAAAGAAACCATTTTCTTTAATAGTTCCTTTATAGGCACCAAATAGAACCAAAACTGCAGATTCGTTAGGATTTACAACGATAAATCCAATCATTAAGAAAATACTTATTACCAATAAAAGAATAAACCATAAATTGTGTAAAAATACTAATCCTAATATACTACCAACAAACATTAGAAGATCCAAAAACAACATAAAAAATCCTGATGCTGCTGAGAATACTTTTTCTTTTTTCATGACTATAATTTTAAATTAAACATTATTGATATCATTTTGATATCACAATAATATAATATTTTTTAATATAAGTCAAATTTTTGCATAAAAAAAGAGATGATATTTTACATCATCTCTTTAAAGTGCTTAATAAACGTACCATTATTAAGAATATTTTTTTGCTAACTCAACAATATCGTTAACTATCTTATCTGGTACTTTCTTTGTATGCTTTTTAATGAAATTTAAAATTAAATCTGATTTCTCATCGATAATAACATCATTATTTACAATTACATCATTTAATTCATCAAAATTGCTATACAAATAAATTAAAGTAGATGTTTTTCCCATAGGCGTTTTATACATTATTTTATATATGTAACGCCTATAGGATTAATTTATTATCTATGAAGTGTATTTATTTTTATTTTTAAGCAACCGTCAAACTTAAATTCTTTTCATCTACCAACTTTCTCAAGTTTATCAATGCATATCGCATTCTTCCCAATGCAGTATTAATACTCACATTAGTCTGATCAGCAATTTCTTTAAAGCTTAATCCAACAAAATGTCTTAATACAATAACTTCCTTTTGCTCATCTGGTAAAAATTCAACAAGTTTTCTTACATCGTTGATGATTTGGTCATGTATAATATTTTCCTCAATTGTTTTATCCGAGAATCGGGATGAATTAAAAATATCCATCTCATATTCATCATTTGAGTACATTTTCATTTGCTTTTCTTTCCTGAAATGGTCGATGATTAAGTTATGAGCGATACGAGCAACCCATGAAATAAACTTCCCGTTTTCCTGGTATTTACCTGCTTTTAATGATTTTATCACTTTAATAAAAGTTTCCTGAAAAATGTCCTGGGCAAGATGTTCATTCTTAACCATTAACAAAATATAGGTATATACCTTATCTTTGTGACGTTTAATTAGGATTTCGAAACTGGATTGATCACCGCCGATAAAACTTTTTACAAGTTCATGATCGGTAAGTTTTGATTTTTTCAAAACAACCTCCTTTTTTATGATTTAAAAAAAGGTAGAACTTTAATCGATAAACAATCCTCCGAATTTTGGGTTAGTAATTAAATAACTTAATTTAGTGCAATTTAAATAAAAATTATTGTTATTTCAAAGCAATTAAGATTTGTTAACATACTTTAAGACTATTATTTCCCAATATTTATGATAAACAGCGAAAAATACATTCTGATTAAGGGAGCTAAAGTTCATAATCTAAAAAATATAAATTTAAATATAAAACGTGATCAACTAGTTGTTATTACTGGTGTTTCAGGGTCTGGAAAATCATCATTAGCATTTGACACTATTTATGCAGAAGGCCAACGAAGATATGTTGAGAGTTTATCTTCTTATGCAAGGCAATTCTTAGGAAAAATTAATAAGCCCGATGTTGAATTTATTCATGGGATTCCTCCTGCCATTGCCATTGAACAAAAAGTTAATACCCGAAACCCGAGATCAACTGTTGGGACATCAACAGAAGTTTACGATTATCTAAAGCTTTTGTTTGCCCGAATAGGTAAAACATACTCTCCTGTCTCCAATAAATTAGTTCAGAAACATTCTGTAACTGATGTTGTGAATTTTATCAAATCATTTGATTTAAACACAAAAGCTTTAATCTTAGCCCCTTTTAAGCCAAACAATGGAAAAAAGCTTGATGATTGCCTGAATATGATATTGTCTGAAGGTGTTTCAAGAATTGAAATTGACACAGAAATACTAAAAGTTAGTGATGTATTAAAAGATCATTCATTAATAAAAGATCAATCGAAAATAAATTTAGTTGTAGACCGCATTGTTATTAACTCAAATGAAGACTCCATAAGCAGATATGCTGATTCTGTGCAAACAGCATTTTCAGAAGGTAAAGGAGATTGTATCATTAAGGTTCTTAAAGATAATGAAACTGTTATCGAATTCTTTTCCAATAAATTTGAAGCTGACGGGATCGAATTTGAAGAACCAACAGTACATATGTTTAGTTTTAATAATCCTGTGGGTGCTTGTCCACGTTGCGAAGGTTATGGAAAAATTATCGGTATTGATGAAGATTTAGTGATACCAAATAAAAATCTTTCGATTTATGAAGAAGCCATTGCATGTTGGCGTGGTGAAAAAATGCAGGAATGGAAAGATCGATTAATTCAAAATGCAGAAAAATTTAACTTCCCTATTCATAAGCCCTTTATTGAACTTAGCGAAGATCAGAAGCATCTGCTATGGACTGGCAACAGATATTTTTGGGGTTTAGATGCTTTCTTTCAACACCTTGAAGAACAAAAATATAAAATTCAATACCGCGTTATGCTCTCGCGATATCGTGGAAAAACCACCTGCCCTGACTGTAGGGGAACAAGACTAAAAAAAGAAGCTTCGTATGTAAAAGTAAACGGTAAATCTTTACAAGACTTAGCCTTAATGCCCATTGATGAACTTCAGTTATTCTTTAAGAATCTGAAACTGACCAAATATGAAAAGGATGTTTCCAAACGAATTTTAATTGAAATTAACAGCAGAATTGAATTTTTACTGAATGTAGGTTTAGGATATTTAACAATGAATAGATTATCTTCTACATTGTCGGGTGGTGAATCGCAAAGAATTAATTTAGCCACATCATTAGGAAGTAGTCTTGTCGGTTCATTATATATTTTAGATGAACCCAGTATTGGACTACATTCGAGAGATAATGACAGATTAATAAAGGTTTTAAAACAATTACGCCAGGTGGGTAATACAGTCATTGTAGTTGAACACGATGAAGATATTATTAGGGCTGCAGATGAAATAATAGACATTGGACCTTTTGCTGGTCGTTTAGGTGGCGAAATAGTTTTCCAGGGAGATCATTCACAATTAATAAATAGCAAAGAAAGTTTAACAGCCAGGTATTTAACAGGCAAAGAGTTTATTCAAACTCCTAAGCAAAGAAGAAAATGGAATAATTATATTGAAATTTCAGGTGCCCGAGAAAACAACCTTAAAAATATACATGTAAAATTTCCATTAAATATAATGACAGTGGTAACCGGAGTTAGTGGATCCGGCAAATCATCTCTTGTAAAAGGGATTTTAGCCCCTGCTCTTAGTAAAATTGTAATGGGAACCGGTGAAAAAACAGGTAAATTTGATGAAATAAAAGGTGATATAAAAAGCTTAAACAGTATTGAATTTGTTGATCAAAATCCAATTGGTAAATCATCGAGATCAAATCCTGTAACTTATTTAAAGGCATACGACGAAATTAGAAAGCTCTATTCCAACCAACAGCACTCAAAAATTAATAATTATAAACCATCGCATTTTTCCTTTAACATTGATGGCGGAAGATGTGAAGAATGCCAGGGTGAAGGCGTAATAAAAGTTGAAATGCAGTTTATGGCCGATGTTACATTAGTTTGTGATGTATGTCATGGTAAGCGGTTTAAGGATGAAATACTGGATGTAAAATATCGAAATAAAAACATTTACGACATTCTTGAAATGACCGTAAATGAAGCAATTGAATTCTTTAGCGAAGGTAAGGGCAACACAGAAAAGAAAATTGTAGAAAAACTTTCGCCTTTAGCTGAAGTAGGCCTGGGATATATCAAACTTGGACAATCGTCGAGCACATTAAGCGGTGGTGAAAGTCAGCGTGTTAAGTTAGCATCATTCTTAAGTAAGGAAAACTCAAAGCAAAGCACTTTATTTATATTCGATGAACCAACAACAGGCTTACATTTTCATGATATCAAAAAATTGCTGGAGGCTTTTAATGCTTTAATAGAAAGAGGAAATTCGGTTTTAATTATTGAACACAATCTTGAAGTAATTAAATCAGCGGATTGGATAATAGATTTAGGACCTGAAGGCGGAAAAGATGGTGGAAATATTATATGTGAAGGTAATCCTGAAGAATTAATTAATTGTAAAACATCGTACACCGGAAAATACTTAAAAAGTAAGATTAAGACTTAAAAATACTAATCATCGAAGGGACTTTTTATACTAAGCAAGGCATCATGAGCTATGCGTGTATATATGAGTGTTGTTTTTATGTTCGAGTGCCCCAGTAACTTTTGAATATGAGCTATGCCAATTCCATCTTCCAGTAAATGTGTAGCAAAGCTATGTCGTAAGGTATGTAAGCTTGCTTTTTTATTTATTTTTGCCCTTTTCAATGCCCTTTTTAATAACTGCCCGGCACTTTCGCCAGAGTACTTACCCCCTTTCTGGCCTTCGAATAAAAACTCTTTGGGTTTATATTCTTTATAATACATACGCAATAGTTCAAGCGATTTATATGAAAGAATGGTATAACGATCTTTTTTCCCTTTTGCATCTTTAACATAAACAAGCATTCGTTGCGAATCGATATCATTCATCTTTAAATTTAGCAGTTCGCCTATACGAAGACCCGAACCATATAATAATGAAATTAATGCTTTATGCTTAATATTATGAATTGATTGAATAATTGCATGAATTTCCTTTTTACTTAATACAACAGGCAATTGTTTTTCAGAGCGTTCAACTTTCAGATACTCAAAAGGAATATCGCGTTTATACATTTCTTTGTAAAATAACTTTAAACTACCAACAATCTGACGCTGGTAGGATGCTGAGATTTTTTTACTATGGACCAAATGATAAATAAGTTCAAATAAGTCACGATCAGATGCATCTTTTAAAGCTTTACCATTTAAATGCAATTTAGTAAACTGCAACTGACTTTTATAATTATCAATTGTTTGTTTACTATAACGCTTTATCTCTAATAAACGGACAAAATCTGTAATAGGATCCATATAACAAATATACGATGATTTACAAAAACCACTCTATTTAAATACTAAAAAAGCCTAAAAATGTAAGTTTTTAAGTATATTTGTTATAGCAACAAGTTAGCAAACATTAAGTTATGAAGAAATTGACATTAATATTAATCATCTTGGCTTGTCTTTCTAATTTATATGCTCAAAATTTCAAAGCAAATTCAATTGGAGCGGTAAGACTGGAAAAGGTTGTAAATGACACTTTATTTCTTGGAGTTGTATTTCCAAGCTATTTTCTCAGTGAGATACCAAAAGAGATACTTGATAATCCTTATTCTTTGCTCGAAAACAAAGAGAAAAGACCAAATAATGAATTTGAATTTTCGAAATCGTTAATTATAGCTAATGAGACAGGGATAATTTATGAATCTAAAGATATTGATACTTATAAAATAATTTTCTGGTGTGAGAATGATGGTCCTGTAGCTGTTGCTCCATATTTTAAATTGAAAATTCATAAAAATGACTATAAGGCAAATTACAATTTTAATGAATCGTATGACAAGTATATAAGTGTTGCAATAATTAACTATCAAAAGGAGCTTATAGATAATCCAGTAGTTAAATCCGATAGAAATATCTTATTGAAAGCTGATATTAATGGAGATGGAAATTTAGAAGCTTATATTTGGGGAGAGCCAGATGAAGCTATGGGTGGATTGTGTATTAATCTTAGTTTTGAAGACCGTTACTATAATATTAATTGTTGTGGACCTTAACGTTTGCTAACATTGTTTCACAAGCCATACGGGGGTTTGGTGGTTTGCTGACTAAATA